>PEQZ01000021.1 GCA_002928395.1 Hyphomicrobium sp. | reverse complement strand
GCGGTCGCCGCCGGTCGCGTGGACAACGACACCACCCTTGAGGTCGAGGACCGGGATCACGAGCATCGGTTTGTCTCCTGCGTCCGGTCATGTAACACGGGGGCGATAAAATCGGGAGGCTGGCCGGGAGCGGGCATGTCCATCAAAGCCGGAAACATCACTGCCGGGCTCGATATCGGCGGCGCGCACCTCAAGGTGGCGCTGGCCCATGGCGGCCGGGTCGTCGCCGCTGAACAGTTCGTGTGCCCGCTGTGGCAAGGGCTCGACAGGCTCGATGCCGCGCTTGCCGCCGCGCGGCCATTGACGACCAAGGCACAGCTCGTCGGCATCACGATGACCGGCGAGCTCTCCGACGTGTTCGAAAACCGCCGTCAGGGGGTGGAGACGCTGGTGCGGCGTCTGACCGAGGAATTCGGCACAGACACGCGGTTCTGGATCGGGCCGAATGGTTTCGGCTCCGCAACGGACGCCGTCGCGAACCACGCGCTTGTCGGCTCGACCAACTTCCTCGCGACTGCGGCGCTGGTCGGCCGGCAGATTTCAGACGCCCTGGTTGTCGATTTCGGCTCGACGACAACCGACATCGTCCCCGTCTTGGCGGGCGCCCCATCCCCGCGCGGGCTGACGGATGCCAAGCGGCAAGCCACGGGAGAATTGGTCTACACCGGCTACACGCGCACCGCTGTGATGGGTATTGCCCAGCGCGCGCCGATGGATGGACAGTGGGTTACCCTCGCCCGCGAGTATCTGGCGACGATGGCGGACGTCCGCCGCATCCTCGGTGCGGACCTCGCTGAAGTCGATCTGCATGCGACCGCCGACGGGAAAGGCAAGACGCAGCCGGAAAGCCTGACGCGGTTCGCCCGAATGCTGGGCCGGGACGCAAGCGATGCGCCGACTGCCGCATGGCTGATCGCCGCGGGCTTCGTGCAGCAGGAACAGATGCGATCGATCGAGGACGGCGTGCGGCTGGTGCTCTCCGCCCACCACATGCCCGCCGGCGCACCGATTATCGCGGCCGGGATCGGGGCCGAAGCGTTCGACTTGATGGCCCGTGCCCTTGGCCGGCCGTGGATGACGTTCGGCGCCCTCGTCGCGGCGCAACCCGACGTCGCACGCAAAGCCACATGGAGCGCGCCGGCCGCGGCGCTTGCGGTACTGCTGGCGAGCGTGACCAAGTAGCCTGAGCCAGCGAATCAACGCTCTGCGCGCGGCTCGGATCGCCACGCCTCGACCTTGTCCATCAGCCAGCCCCAGGCCTCGAGTTCGGCCGATCCCGCAGTCTTGGTGATGGCGATTTCGAGGTACGCAATCTCCTTCTCGACTTTCTCTGGCGGGATCATGTCGAGCCGCGTGACGAGAACCGCAAGTTCGAGCACCGCAGCCTGTGCCCGGTTGAACCCGGCCCACGGCTGGTGGCTCGCCACGTGGACGCGCCGGCAGAAGAACCGTGGCCGCTGCACGTCCTCGACCACACGCTCGACGTGCAATTCCCAATGCGAAACGGCGGCCGCGAGTCTCACGCCCTTGATTGTCTCGGCACCGACCACCGGCCAGGATTTGCGTCCCGTCACGCAGCCGGCGAACACGCGGACGTCGGATGGATGGCTCGCCACGGCGAACGGATGCCCGCGCAGATTGTCGAGTGTTTTCGACGGCTTGAACGGCGCAATGACCCAATGCTCACCCTCGGCGATGAGGCCGAGGGGCGCAATGTGAGGCGCGCCCGACGCGTCAAGCGTCGTTACGATCGTCTCGACGATCAGCGGCATCCCGGTCCTCCTTTTCGTCAGTTGCGGCGGCTCTCCCGCGGGCGGCGTCGCGCGCATCCTTCTTGGCCTTGAGGGTCGCAGCTTCCGGCGCGTGCCGCGTCAGGTCCTCGCTGCGCTTGTCGGCGGCGACACCCCAGTTGAGCGGATTGTCTTGTGCATAGCGCTTGCCGAGCTGCCACGCCGTCTCCGCCTTGGCCAGTTCGTAGCCCAGGTAGAACGCGTGCGGGCCATCGTGATCGACGCCGAGCTTGGCGTAGAGTTCGAACGGGTCCGTCGCAAGCTGGTGTCCGTCACGGTTGTAGATGTGGATGCCGTCGTCCGTCACCTCGATGCGGAAATTGAGATCGCGCACGCCAGCGGCATGTTCGCGCACCTCGGCCGACGACGCCGGGAAAGGCCGCAAATCGTGCAGCGAAAGCAACCCTCCGTCGTACCCTTTTGGCAGGCTCTGGTCTTCGCGGGCGCGGAACATCACGCGACGGACTGCATCGTGCTCCTCGACGGTGCGGCGGGTATGCGGCGAGACCTGAACGACGAGAACGTTCTGGATTCGAAGCTCGGAGCAGATGCCGAGCAGCGTGGCGGTGAGGCCCTGGCTGTCCGCATCCGTCAACTCGGTCAAGTTGCCGGTACCCATGAGAATTTCGACATCGGGACGTAAGCGGCGCAGCTCGGCGTAACGCTCCAGCGAAACCGAAAAACCAAAATGAATGGGATCGAGAATGGGATCGGCGATGTGGGCGAGCCCCATGGCCTTGGCCTTGTCGATCGCGCGCACGAGCGAACCAAGATCGCCATGGGGCTTCGGCACCAGGATCGGCACGCACGCGGTTCCGGCCACGGCGTCCAGGGTGGATTCATCCAGGCTCAGCACGTAGTCGGCGCCGGCCAGCGCGCCCCGGCGCAGCTCCTCGATGTCCCCGCTGTCGACGCTGACGCGATGGCCCGCGGCCTTCAGTGCTTTGACCGTCTCATCGAGATGCGGGAACGGCGTGTCGGGCTGGCAGCCGACGTCAATGACATCGCCGCCAGAGGCCGCGAGTTTAGCGGCACGCCGCACGAGTTCGTCGACGGTGAGTGTCGGCGCCTCGATGATCTCGGCGAAGATGCGGAGATCGTGACGCGACAAGTCGGGTGGCGAGCCGCCCTTGCCGAGATACTGAGGCAGGTCGATCAACTCGTCCGGCCCGCGCTCGAAAGGAACGCCGAAATGAGCGGACAGCTTTTCGAGATCCATCCGGGAGCGGCCGGGAACAATGACCTTGTCCGCCGCGACCGGACCCTTCAGACGGTTCTTGACGATCCCCTCGGTCATCAGCGCCGCGACCTTGATGCCGATGTTGGCCACGCGCCAAGAGCCCTCGGCGAGGTCGAGGTTGCCGATCGTCTTGATGAGGCGCGCTTCGGCAAGCCGCCCTGTCAGGAAGAGGAGCTTCTGAGCCATTGGAGCCGCGCCTCGACCGCGGCTTCGAGGTCGGCGATGGTCTCGACCACACGCGTGTCCTCGAAGAGTTTGAGCTTCTCGGTGTTTTCGAGATCAATGCGCCGCGGATAGACCTTGACCATGCCTTTGGGCGCTTCGGTGTCCATCTCGGGCGCGGTATCACAGGCAAAAACGATTGCCGGCACGCGACACTTGCCCGCCTGCGCGAAAACGTTCGTCGCCAGATTGTCGGAAATCCCGTAGACGCATTTCGCGACGGTGTTGGACGTCGCCGGCGCGACAATCAGCGTATGATACACACCGTAGTAGAACCCGCCGACCGGGGCGGCACTCGCCGTCGTGTCCTTGAAGATGCGGGTCGTCGGCGGTAGGTCCATCTCCTGCTTGTACATCCGCAGGACCTCGGCGGCGGCCTTCGACACGAACACGTCGAGAGCCGGCAGTCGCCGCATAATCTCGATGCTCTCCTTGAAGAAGTGCCCCGAGCCGGTCAGCGCCCAACCGAAGCGCGGTTTTTCGATATCTACTTTGGTCATGGCGGCGCGATAGCACGACGATGCGCCAGCGTCGACGTTCTTTGGCGAAAGCCTCTGGACGTCAACACGACACCCCAGGTTGCATGTCCGCTTCGACGAGTGCCGCCAGCCGCTCTTCGTCGCCCCGACCGATGATACTCCATGCCAGACCGGCTCTCGAGATGATTGGCCCGAACATCGGGTCCACCACCCCGTCGCGCATCAGTCGCTCGGCGCTGGCACCCGCCGTCATGGCGACGGACTTGACCAGCACGACACGCTCGGCTCCGATCTTCGCGCCGAGCCAGGCGGCGAGCCCGTCCGACGTGATCGACCAGTCCAGGGGCAGATCCGGCGCGGCGTCCAACATCGGCAGCGGCTGCCAGACCGGGATCATTCCATTGTCCGTGCTACGCGCCAGCTCGTCCAGGTTCCCCGCCAGGATCATGCGGCCGGGTGTCGGCTGGAGATCGACAATCACCGAGGCCATCTGGTGCATGGCGAGGAGTGCCATACGGTGGGCGGCCGGGTCCGAAAGGCCGAGACCGGTCTGCGCCGAGCGTACACAGTCGGCGAACACGCCGCCGCCCGGCACGATGACCACCGGTCGGCCAGCACGGGCTAGGATCTCCAACAGCGCACCGCACCGCGGACGAGCGTCCGTTCCCCCCCACTGGAACAGGCTGCCGCCCAGCTTGACCACGATCGAGCCCGAAACGTGGCCGCCCCCCCCTCCCCCGTGCCGTGCAGCTTCGGCCACCACCCGTCAGCGCTCCCGATAGATTTCGACGCCGCGCTTCGGCCCGCGCTCGAGCTTTTCGAGCCGGATCCGGACCGACACGATGCGTTGCTCCTTCAGGCAGTGGACGGCGAGCCGTTCAGCGAACGTTTCGACGAGTTCGATGTGGCCTTGGCGGGAGATCGCAACGATGCCATCGATGATATCGGCGTAGGACGGCACCTCGGCAATGTCATCGACCAGGCTTTTCACGTGTGGCGAAAGGTAAGCTTCTACCGTGAAGCTGATCTTTTGCGTGACGCCTTTTTCCTCGGCGTAGACACCGATATGGCAATCGACGACGAAGTCGCGGACGAAGATGAAGTCGCGACCGCCGTCGCGTGTCGCGGGCGCTGTCCGCTTTGGCTCGTTCTGCGTGGGCGATGAACTCATGCGGATGTCGGGTCCAAGCTCGGGGCCACCAGCAGCTTTGCAGCGCGCGCGGCGAAAAGCGCGTCTCTTACCGCGCCCACACGTGCGGCGTCCAGCCTGCCGCGACGATCGTGGCCCCCGCAAAGGGCGCCGCGAAAGCCCAAAAGATCAGGATCGAGCTCGGCCAAGGCTTGAATATGCTCGACCCGGAGCGAACCGGCCAGACCGACGAACAAGCCTTGCAGCCGTGCGTTCTCGACAAATTCGCCGAGTGTGCCGACGCTTGCCACATCCAACAGTGCTTGACCGGACTTCCGCGCGGTGTCGACCATGACGCCTGCGAATCCGGCGTCCGCCAGCGCATCGACCAGCGCGAAGTCGGGGTCGCGGTCGGCAAGGAGCACACCCACGAGTCGCGCGCGGCCGAGCGATAGGCGTCCGATCGCCTCGATGGCGGCCCGCGCATCGAGGCCTGGAAAGATGCCGATCTTGATGTATTCGACGCCGGTTGCGGCCATCTCCAAGACCGGCCCTGACCAGGCTGCGGCCTCGGCAGGCAGGTCGCCGATCGTGGCGCTGATCGGAATGTCACGTGGGACGGCTGCGCGAATGTCCCGCACGACGTCGACACCCAGAGCGCCAAGCGCGCCCCGCCCGGGATCCTTGCAGTCGATGATGCCGGCGCCGCCCGACACCGCGATGTTGGCCTCGTCGACGCTGGTCACGCTGGCCAGAAATTGCGGCGTCACCCGTTGCCAATTCATCATGAGGCGCCAAAAATGCGCGTCTGTTCGAGGCGAACCGCCTCGCTGTCGCGGCGCTGCTGGCGTGTGAGCCCGACATCGAAATCATCGAGGCGGGTGGCGGCACGGCCCCCGAGGCGCAGAATTCGCGTGGCCAGCATCACCGCCTCGGTGCGGTCGTGCGTGACGAACAGAACGGTGGTGCGGACGCGATGCCAAAGGTCGATGAGCAGCTGCCGCAGCTCTTGTGCCGTCGGATCGTCCAACGACACGAACGGCTCGTCCATCAACAGGAGATCGGGCTCCTGAACGAACCCGCGGACGAGCGCCACGCGCCGCTGCATGCCGAGCGACAACCGCTCTGGATAGGCATTGACCTTGTCGGTCAACCCGACGCGCTCGATGAGTCCGGCGATGTTGGCAAGGCGCGGATCGCCCTCGGGCAGCGACAGCGCGATGTTGTCGTAGACCGTCCGCCACGGCAACAGCCGCGGGGTCTGGAACACGAACGTCTTACGCCTGACCCAGTTGCCGAGGTCGATGGCGCCTTCGAAATCAGTGTCGAGGCCGGCGACGATGTTGAGCAGCGTCGACTTCCCGCAGCCTGACGGCCCGGTGAGAACCACGAACGAGCGCGGCTCGATCGAAACGTCGAGATCCTCGATCACCAGATTGGCACCCTGCACGCCGACAGCAGGGAACTCTTTTCGCGCCACCCGGATCCGCAGCCGGTCGCTCATCTCCTCCATCGGTTCAACCTCGTCTCGAGCGGCTGGAGGATGCCGATTTCAATGAGCTGGACGACGATGATGAAGGCAATGGCGTAGGCCAGAATCATCGCGACGTCGAACAGCTGGAAACCGATGCCGAGCTGATAGCCGACACCGTTGGAACGGCCGAGCAATTCGACCACCAACACGATTTTCCAGACGATGGCGAGGCCACCGCGCGCCGCGGCGATGAGGAATGGCGCCAACTGCGGCAGCGTCACATGCCGCAACGTTTTCCAGAAACCGAAGTTGTAGACCTCGGCCATTTCGGCGAGATCCCGGCTCAGGCTGCGCGCACCTTCGCGGACCGTCACGGCCACGTTGGGGATCTTGTTGATCGCCACTGCCATGATCGCGGCGGTCTCCGTGAGGCCGAGCCAGACGTAGCACAGGATGATCACGACCAGCGCCGGCAGGTTCAAAAAGAAGATCAGCCAGCTGTCGAAGAAGCGGTCGACACCCTTCATCCGGCCGAGTGCGATGCCGATCGCCGAGCCCAGGAACATTGCGATCGGGAAACTGATGGCCACGCGACCGAGAGTAGCCAGCACGTGCATCTGTAGCGCACCCGAGCGGAACTCGCGGACCATCGTCGCCGTGACTTCACTCGGGCCTGGGAACGTGCGTGCCTTGCCGGCGTAAGCCGCAACGAGTGCCGCGACTTCCCATAGCAGAACGAGCGCCGCAAGCGACAAGACCGGCCAGATCAGGCGGCTCGAGCGGAACCGACCGAGCCGTGAGGCACTATATTCCTGCGATGTGGAAGAGCTCACCATCGAATTTTGTGCCACTGCCGATCACGTCTTTCGAACCGAGCTCGATCAGGAGTTCGGTCAACTTTCCAGCGGCGGCGGTTTCAGCCGCTGTCCATGCCCCTGGAATCCCAGCCCTATAGTAATCGCGAATGGCGGTAAACTCTGCATCGCTTTGCGGTTTGACCAGATCGCGGATCCTGACCCACGCCGCATCATCTTTGCGAAGAACGACGTTGGCACCGGCGGCGGCCTTCAGGAAGCCGGCGAGTTGCGCACCCTTTTTGGCCGCAAGTTCCTCCTTCCAGATATACCCCACGAGTGCGGGCGCTGGCTCGACGCCAAGCCCCTTCAACACGTCCGCCATGGTCAGGACTTGCCGGTAGCCTGCACCCGATAGTCGCGCGGCGAAGGTCCAAAAATTCAGGACCGCGTCGAGGCGTCCATTCTTGATTTCCTCGGTCAGCAGCGGAGCGGCGCCGAAAACCGGCGTCACATAGGTCGCGAGATCGACCCCGATCGACTTCTTGGCATAGGCTCCGAGCAGCACCCAGCTCTTGTCGATGGCGGTGCCGGCAATGCCGAGCCTTTTGCCCTTGAGGTCCGAGAGTGACCTGATGGGGCTGTCGCTGGGCACCATCAGCGAACCGAGCGCCGACGAGTATGGCGCGAACTTGAGTTTGTCGCCCAACGAGCGCTGGCGCAGCGCCCAGGTCCAATCGCTGACGATCATGTCCACTTCGCCCGCGAGCAAAGCGACGGGGCCTGCCTGGTTGGTGGCAATCTCGAGAATGTCCAGCTTGAAACCGTTCGCCGCTTCCAAACCTTCCGCCTTGATGGTGGCAAGAAGCCAGCTCACCGAGCCGAATTTGAGCGACGCAACCCTCAGCGCACCAGGTTGAGCGTAGACCGGGTGCGGTAGAGCCGCGGCTCCGAGCGTCGCCGTCGTCCCGGCGAGCCATGTCCGGCGGGTGATCATTTTTGGGAGCCTTCCTCGATCATCCTGTTTTTGATGAGCCGACGTATGCCACGAATCCAACCGTCGTCGGTGTTCTCGAGAACGGTGATCCCGGCGGTCTTGACCAGTTCGCCGGTCGCAACGCTGCGCACGGCGATCGAGATGTTGGCCGCCGATTCAGAACCCTTCTGCACGAGACCGGTGAGGACGAACGTTGCATCCGCCTTCTTGGCCACATCGACCTCGCATCCGTTGCACTTGAAGAACGGGCTCTGCTTGTCGATCTCGGCCGTCAAGGGTCCATTGTCGGTGATCACATAACGCCCCGAAGCCGACAACAGTTTGATGACCTCCTCGGTCATCATCATAAGTCGCTTCTTCTCGGCAGGCTTGGCGATCGGAATCCCTTCGAGGGTGTCCTCGACGATGATCTCGAACGGAAAAACGGCGGTTTTCTCTGCAGATTGCGCCTTATGGCCCCATGTAACGAAGGCCAAAGTGATCGCCGCGGTCGCGACGGCTAAACGTTTACCCAACGACATCCTCCCATCTTCAACCTGCCCACGGGAACGGGGTGGAGGGACCGATCCACAATGGCGGTGTTTCGAGCTAGGTGCGATCGGTGACCTGTCGTCCGCAAGTGTCGCGACGCCACACACCCTTATCGCACATTCACGTTTCCGTGAGCGCGAGCCGCTTGACTTTGGTTGCCACACATTTGAATTGTGAAAGCCAAACGTTACTATATTACACTTGCTGAACATCCACCTAGGGGAGGACCTATGCGATCTGTGCGCGCGATGTCGTGGACGGCGGGCCATGTCGTCATCAGGGCGTGCGCGCTGGCCTTGGCCATCGGCACCATCCCCGTGGCGCCCATAGGCATGACCGGCTTTGCGAAGGCACAGGACGCGGCAACCTCGGCGAAGGCCCTGGATCAATCGCCAGCTGAGCCCCCTGCGGCCGCCGAAGCAAGAGGAACAGCGCCCGCGGCCGCGCCGGAGATCACGAAAATCAAAATATTGATGGCGCGCGAACTCAGGGATCTGCCGCCTCCGCTGTCGCTGCTCGACATCCCCCCGCCCGATGACGGCGTCGGTGGCGCAAAGCTTGCCACTGCCGACAACAATACGACCGGCAAGTTTATCAAGCAGGAATTCATCCTCGACGTCGTCGAGAACGAAAAACCTGACGCCCTGGTCGCCGAAGTCGTCAAAAGGGTCGATGCCGGGAGCGCGTTCGTGGTTGTGGATGCGGCTCCTAAAACCGTCCTTGCTCTCGCCGACGCGCTGAAGGACAAGAATGCCGTCATCTTCAATGCAGGCAGTCCGGACGACCGCCTCCGCGAGGAAGATTGCCGCGTCAACGTCAAGCACACCATTCCCACGCGCACCATGTTCGCCGATGCACTCGGTCAGTTCATGGCCTGGAAGCGCTGGAACCGCTGGTTCATGATCGTAGGCCCCACCCCGGAAGACAAAATGTTGGCGGAGGCGTACCGCCGCACGGCCAAGCGCTTCGGTGCCAAGATCATCGAGGAGCGGACCTACACCTACGAGCCGGGCAGTCGGCGGTCGGACGGCGGGTTCGAGCAGATCCAGCAGCAGATGCCGTCGTTCACTCAGAATGTGAAAGAGTATGATGTCGTCGTCGTTGCGGACGAAGGTGGCCTGTTCGGCGAGTACGTACCCTACCGAACCTGGGACGCCAAACCCGTGGTCGGGACCGCCGGCCTTTACACCGCAACGTGGCACCCGGCGATCGAGCTCTGGGGCGGCACGCAATTCCAGAACCGTTTCAAGCGGATGAACAACCGCAATTTCCGGGAACTCGACTACAATGTCTGGATGGCCGTTCGCTCGGTCGGCGAAGCCGCGACACGGCAGAATTCCGGCGATGCCGCCAAGCTGATCGAATACATGAGTTCGCCCAAGTTCGAACTCGCGGCCTTCAAAGGTCAGAAGCTCACCTATCGCAGCTGGAATGGCCAGTTGCGCCAGCCGATTCTGCTGGTGACCGGAAAGATACACGTCACGGTCTCGCCGCAACCCGGCTTCCTGCACCAGTTGACCGAACTCGACACACTCGGAATCGACAAGCCCGAAACAAAATGCAAGGCCTTCAGCAAGTGATCAAGCGGTGAGCTGCACTCAGCCTCCGGTCAAGAAATTGAACCCACCCCAGGAGTTCCGTCCGTGAAATATGCCAGAACCCGTCTCATGGCTCCGGCGGCAGCGCTTGCCGCGCTGTTGATGACCGTGACCAGCGCACACGCCTTCAAGGTGTTCGTGTCGAACGAGAAGGAGCAGACGATCAGCGTCATCGATAGCGTCAAGCTCGAAGTGGTCCACACGATCAAGACCGGCAACCGCCCGCGGGGCATCATTCTGGCCAATGGCAACAAGTGGCTTCTGGTCTGCGCCAGTGACGACAACCGGGTCGAGGTCTACGACACAAAAACGTTCGAGCTGGTCAAAATCCTGCCGTCAGGACCCGACCCGGAACTGTTCACGCTGCATCCGTCGGGCAACCCGCTGTTTGTCGCCAACGAGGACGACAACATCGTCACCGTCGTCGATATTTTCACGGGCAAGATCCTTTCCGAGGTTCCTGTCGGCGTCGAACCCGAAGGCATGGGCGTGAGCCCGGATGGCAAGTTCGTGGTCAACACGAGCGAAACCACCAACATGGCCCATTTCATCGACACCAAGACCTATGAGACGGTCGAGAACATTCTGGTCGACAACCGCCCTCGTGTCGCCGAGTTCACCCCCGATGGAAGCGAGGTCTGGGTCTCGGCCGAGATCGGCGGCACCATCACGGTCATCGATGTCGCGACCAAGAAAGTGAAATCGAAGTTCGCGTTCGAAATCCAGGGCGTGAACAAGGACGCAATCCAACCGGTCGGCGTAAAGTTTTCGAAGGACGGCAAGAAGGCCTATGTCGCGCTCGGCCCGGCCAATCGCGTCGCCGTGGTCGACCCCAAGACCTACAAGGTCGAGAAGTACATCCTCGTCGGACAACGGGTCTGGAACCTCGCTTTCACGCCAGATGACAAGCAGGTCTACACCACCAATGGCACGTCGAACGACGTTTCGATTATCGATGTGGCGACCGACAAGGTATTGAAATCCGTGAAAGTCGGCCGCTACCCGTGGGGGGTCGTGGCTCTGCCGGAGTGACGACGGCGCGTGGACCCGGCCCCCACCCGCAGATGACGCCAGAACGCAACACTCGATAGCAACAGGACCCGCTCGATGCTCAGAAAACTCGCTCTTGCAGTATTCGCCATCGCAATTCCCGTTACAGCTGCCGCCGAAGGTTTTCTCGTCGGTCGTGCTGCGCGCGCACCTGATCTCGTTATCGGCCTCGGCGATGCCGGCTACGAATGGAAACAGGAGGCTTTCACATTCGAGACCGGCAAAGGCTACCGGATGTGGATCAAGGCCACCGGCAAGAAGGAATGTGCCTTCGAGGCCAAGGAATTCTTCCAGCACATCTGGTTCCGCAAGATCGAGATCAACAAGATCGAGGTCAAACTTGCAACCCTCCATCAACTCGAATTCGAGCAGGAAGGGGAAGTCGAGCTGTTCTTCACACCGATCAAGCCAGGAGACTACACTTGGGTTTGCAAGGGACTTGAAGCCAAGGGCCTGACCGGTAATATCGTCGTGAAATGAACGTTGCGGCCATGCAGTTGAAAACCCCGACTCTCCAATCCGATGCTCTGGTCGTGAAGGGCGTGAGCCATTCGTTTGGCGAGCGAGCGGCGCTGAAGGACGTGTCACTCGAGGTGCTGCGCGGATCGTTCGTGGTCCTGTTGGGGCTCAACGGCGCGGGGAAGTCGACGCTGTTCTCACTGATCACCCGCCTCTACGACAACGTCTCCGGCGAGATCAGCATCCTCGGGCACGACGTGCGCCGGCGGCCGACGGCCGCGCTGCAGCGGTTGGGCGTCGTCTTCCAGAGCCGTACACTCGATTCCGACCTCTCGCTGATGCAGAACCTCGAGTATCACGCGGCTCTCCATGGCCTGAGCGGCCGCGATGCGCGCGCCCGCTGCCGGAATGCACTGGAGCGCGTGGGTTTGCTCGATCGCGCGGACGCCAAAGTGCGCGCGCTCTCGGGCGGCCAGGCCCGCCGCGTGGAGATTGCCCGCTCGCTTCTCCACCGGCCAACCCTATTGCTGCTCGACGAACCGACCGTCGGCCTCGACATCGGTTCGCGCGAGGGCGTCATGACCATCGTGCGGTCGTTGGTCGAGCGCGAGGGCATGGGCGTCTTGTGGGCGACACATCTCATCGACGAGATCACCGCCACGGACCGCATCGTGCTGTTGCACCAGGGCGTTGTGCTTTACAGCGGATCGGTGTCTGGATTTATCGCCGCAGCCGCAGCCGACGACGTTCGGACCGCATTCCGAAAAATGACCGGGTCTCCCGGTGCAGCCGTGAA
Source organism: Hyphomicrobium sp. (assembly GCA_002928395.1). GTDB lineage: Bacteria > Pseudomonadota > Alphaproteobacteria > Rhizobiales > Hyphomicrobiaceae > JAKAML01. The sequence goes on along the minus strand of PEQZ01000021.1, from coordinate 15,136 downwards.
CGGTGACATGGAATGAGCACCGAAATGACGTCGACCGCCACAGCAAACGACGTTCTCCTGAAGGCCGAACCGCCTCTTGCTGCTATCGGGTTCTCCGGTTACCTCGCCTGCTTCCGCGGAATTGTCTGGCGCGAAGTGCTGCGCTTCCTGCATCAGCGGGAGCGCTTTTTGTCCGCGCTCGTGCGCCCGCTGGTGTGGCTCTTCATCTTTGCGGCGGGCTTCCGCCAAGTGCTCGGCGTCTCGATCATCCCGCCCTATCAATCCTACGTGCTCTACGAGACGTTCGTCACTCCTGGTCTCGTCGGGATGATCCTGCTGTTCAACGCCATGCAGTCGTCGCTGTCGATGGTCTATGACCGTGAAACCGGTGCCATGCGGACGCTTCTGGTCAGTCCGTTTCCGCGATCGTTCCTTTTGCTCTCGAAAATCATCGGCGGCGTCGCGGTCGCCATGTTGCAGGCCTACGTGTTCCTGTTCGTCGCCTATTTCTGGGAGATAGAACCGGGCGCGCCGGCCATCGCGCTGCCGTTCGGGCTTGCAATACCGCACCCTTTCGCGGGCTACATTACCGTGGCGCCTGCGCTGTTCGTCTCGGGCGTGATGCTGGGCGCGCTCGCCCTCTTCATGTCTTCGGTGATCAAGCAGCTCGAGAACTTTGCCGGCGTGATGAACTTCGTCATCTTTCCGATGTTCTTTGCATCGTCGGCGCTCTATCCGCTGTGGCGGATCAAGGAGTCGAGCCCGCTGCTTTACGAGATTTGCCGGTTGAACCCGTTCACCTATGTGGTGGAGTTGATAAGGTTCGGGTTTTACGGACAGATCGATTGGTTTTCGCTGGCCGTCGTGATCGGCTGCTCGGTGCTGTTCCTCAGTGCCGCCATCTATGCCTACAACCCATCCAAGGGCCTGATCGGTCGCCGCGGCGGCCCGGGCGGAGGAGCATAAGTCGTGTGTCTGTTTGAAGCTCGCGCCGTTCTCACACTCGTCATGGTGGCGGCCATCGGGTCCGCCCCGGTGGTGTTCGCAGCCGTCGGCCAGAAGGATCACCCCGATTGGCCCTGCGTTCAGCGCAAGGTCGTGACATTGACGTCCACCCAGATCTGGGACGGTCCACCGACAGATGACATCAAGGATTGGTCGAACAACGCCGAACTCGCGAAGCTGGTGCCTGGCCTCGTAAGCCGGCGCGTGCCGCTCGACGAAGCCAAGGCATCGATCAAGGCGCTGGTCGAAAAACTGCCCCAGGCGTCGCGTGACGAAACGATGAAGCGGCTCTTTGCAGGCGTGCTGTCGCGCATCAACGACGAGCGTACGAGCGTCATCTCCGGCGTGGAGCGATTCCAAAGGCGGCAGAAATCGCGAGCGGATGAACTCGAACGGCAAAGTTCCGAGATCGTCAAGCTCAAGGAATCGGCCAAGGACGACGCCTCTCAGAAGAAGCTCAATGAAGCCGAGGAAAAGTACAAGTGGGACACGCGGGTGTTCCAGGAGCGTCAGCAGAATATTCCTCTGGCGTGCGAGATTCCGACGATGATCGAACAGCGGGCGTTCGAACTCGGCCGCGAAATCCGGACGCACATGTCGAAGTAGAGCCGCGCGGCAAGCCGGCCGCACCCGATCAGGGTACGGCCGTGGCGTCGACCAGATCGAGCCCGATATCCATCCAACCGTCGGTCCCATCTGGGAACCACGCTACCGCCGTATATCCCATCGTCATGGCCCGCTTGGCCGCATTCCATGACATCCAACAATCCCTGAGGCAGAAAAAAACGAGCTTACGCGCGGTGTCATGGCCCGTGAGCTGTGCGAGGCGGCTCGAGAAGTAGGCCTGCGCCTCGGGCGACAGCACGCCATAGCCGACATTGGGCAGCCAGTGCGCGCCCTCGATGCTCGCATGGCGCGGGTCGCGCCAGACCGTTGCCGGCGGCAGGTTGGGAGGTTTCGGCGGCCGCGGATAGACGTCGATGAAGACGGCCGACTTGACGTCCCACAATGCCTTGGCCTCGTCGGCACTTAGAACAAGGGCGCCAGCGAGAGTTGCCGGAACACGCGAGCGATAATCCGTCGTCTTGTAGTCGGTGGGCTCGGTGGGCGCCTGATCCGCAAGCACCCCGACCGGCCCCGCCGCCACTGCGGCGATCACAACCATCAGCCACCACCGCCGACGCATGCCGTCCCGAGACGACCAACTGGCAGAGCGTGGGCTGGACATGTCGATGGCCCACATCTTTCGCATGACGATCAGGCCCATCTTCTCGTTTAGCGCATCCGGTGTTTGTTACCCACCCGCGGCGTGGCTCGAAGCCAAACGTCAGATGCAAAAGCTACACGAGACCCATAAGCTTGCTCGTGTTCCTCATGGTTCCGACATTTGCTCTCGACGGTGCAGCGAGGGAAGCAAATGTCGGAACCGGAACACTCGTCACCGCCCCTGTTCGGCTACTTCCGTGCGGCCGTGATCAAGGTGTTCTGTTCGTCGACGAGTGGCACACCGTAATTGAGGAGCACCGCGTCGATGTCACCCTGACGCTTCTTGATGATCTCGTTCAACCGGCGCTTCCAGTCATCTTCTCCATTGCGCACGCCGAACGTGATGCGATAGGCCATCCTCGGTCCGGTCGACTCTTTGAGAAGCGGCGCCACTGTCAGCTTCTCCCCACCGCGGGTCGCGAAGTAGCCAGCGATCGGCCCCCACAGTATTCCGGCATCGACCTCGCCTTTGCGGATGTCTTCCATCATCTGCTCGGCAGGGCTCTCGTAGCGGCGATCTACGATCAGGCGGTAGGGGCGGGCTTTGCCCATCAATCCAGCCTGGTTCATGTTGTCGGACGGCGGTGTTCCGGCAATGATGCCGACGACTTTGTCTTTCAACCTGGGATCGGCGATCGTTTCTACGCCGTCCAGTCCCTTACCCGGCTTGTACACGATCGCATAAACAGACTTGTAGTAGTGGTTGGTGTTCAGCACCAGTTCGTCACCCTGCGCGTAGCCGATGACGACATCGCAGGCCTTGGCGAACAAGGTTCTACGAATGAAGCCCACGGCTTGCGGGAACAAAGTGTATTCAACCGGCACCTTGAGTTCGTCTGCGACGATATCTGCGATCCTGTTTTCGAAGCCCTCCGCCTTCTCGTTGGAGAATGGCATGTTCGACGGATCGGAGCACACGCGCAACACCTTGCGGTTGACCAGGTCGGGTCGCTGGCCGTCTGCCGCACCTGCCTTTTCAGCCGTCGTCAACAGGCAAACAAGCGCAAACAGGGCTCCGAAGAGCCCCGCCGCGACAGATATCTTCGATCGGTCTGGCAACACGGTATCAGCCCTTGAGGCAAGAGTTCTCGTAATCCTGAGAGGCCTGCGAACGCTCCACTTCGCGCTTCGGCCGGCCGCCCGGCAACGCGCCCTCGGCGCGGGCCTTGAGATAGACAAAGATGTCGTCGATGTAGCACATGACGTTCTTGTTATCGCCGAGGGCGGGCATCACGCTCTTGGCGCCGCCCGAAAGCTCAACGATCCGTCCACTGGCGACGACACCGACGAAGTCGCCATAGCCCATCGTCTTGAGCGAGTCGGCCAGTGCCGGAGCATAAGTCGATCCTTTACCCTCGGGACCATGGCAGACGTGGCACTCGGCGTGATACCGGCGGAATCCGTTGAACGTGTACCAGTCGAACGAGCCGTCATCGAATTTCTTGTAGATCGGCTCGCCCTTGGCGTCGATGTACTTGCTCTTGTCGTCCTTATCGGTACCGACGGCGGCGGTCTGTGCGACTGCGCCAAAGCTCAATGTTGAACTGAGCAGCAGAGTTGCGATGAGTGCGGTTGCAATCTTTTTCACGCGTTTCCCCTGTTCATTCCAGGCTGAGCCCCTTTGGGTCCGCCAGTCTTGTCTTTGTGACAAGTAGGTCGTTGCGATGATTACGCCAAACCACGTTGGCCAGATTATGTTCTACCCGACCACAAGGCCGGGGAGAGCAGCGCAAACTGCCATTCCAGCGAGACGCCGCTTTCGAGACGCCGCTTTGAGCGGCAAGTGCCGTCTGAGCCCGGGACGGCGGCCGCCCAATCGATCTGGACCGGAGGGCGCATCGTCAAACCGGTTATCGCCAGAAAGCAGACATTTCCTGCGAAGATTTCGACATAGACAGACCGGCACAGGTTTCCCTGCGCCGGTCCATGTTGTTCGCGAAGCCGATCAGGGCAGCGTGAAGACAGTCAGCGTGCCGCCGAGGTTCGTGTAGTTCCTCAGACCGGAGTAGCCACCGACGGCGCCGAGGCCATCGTTCGGGTTGGTGAGACCGGCTGCGAGACCGATGCCAGCCCAGCCACCGACGCCCGAGAGGACGGCGACGTACTGCTTGCCCTTATGGGTGTAGCTCATGGCGTTGCCGATGATGCCAGACGGGGTCTTGAACTTGAACAGTTCCTTGCCGTCCTTCTCGTCGACTGCCTTGAAGTAGCCCTCGAGCGTGCCGTAGAACACGACGCCACCAGCAGTGGCGAGTGCACCCGACCAGACCGAGAACGGCTCCGGCTTAGACCAGACGATCTTGCCCGTGCCTGCATCCCAAGCGATGAAGTTACCCAAACCGCCGTGGCTGTTCGGAGCCGGGTACATGGACAGCGTGGCGCCGACGTACGGCTGACCAGCGGTGTACGAGACCTTGAAGGGCTCGTAGTCCATGCAGACGTGGTTCGTCGGCACGTAGAACAGGTTCGTGCGCGGCGAGAAGGCGGCCGGCTGCTGGTCCTTCGTACCCAGCGCTGCCGGGCAGATGCCCTTCGCGTTGACGTCCTGGCCCTTGCCCTCTTTGAAGGTCGAGGCGGCCGGGAGAACCGTCGGGCGACCGTAACGGGCGCTCTTCGGATCCATGTCCACGCCCGACGTCCAGTTGACGGCCGGATCATACTTCTCTGCAACGAGCAGCTCGCCCGTCTTACGGTTCAGCGTGTAGCCGAGGCCGTTACGGTCGAAGTGCACGAGAGCAGGCGTCTTCTTGCCCTTGACGTCGATGTCAGCGAGAATCATCTCGTTGATGCCGTCATAGTCCCACTCGTCGAACGGGGTCATCTGATAGACCCATGCGGCCATGCCGGTGTCCGGGTTGCGGGCGAAGATCGTCATCGAATAGAGCTGATCGATCGCCTTGCCATCCGGTCCAGCGCGCTGTGCCGGGTTCCAGGTCGAGGGGTTGCCGGTTCCGTAGTAGAACAGGTTGGCTTCCTTGTCGTAGGAGAACCAGCCCCAGGTCGAACCGCCACCGATCTTCCACTGATCGCCGTTCCAGGTCTTGAGCGACGAGTCGGCGCCAACCGGCTTACCGAGGTTCGTCGTCTTGACCGGGTCGATCAGCAGGTCGGCATCCGGACCCATCGAGTAGGCGCGCCAGACGCGCTTGCCCGACTTGAGGTCATAGGCCGTCACGTGGCAGCGAACGCCGAACTCGGCACCCGAAACGCCGACGAGCACCTTGTCGTTCACGATGAGCGTGGTACCCGTGTGGGTTTCACCCTTCTTCGGATCGGCGTTGGTGGCCTTCCAGAGTTCCTTGCCCGACTTCGCGTCGAGAGCGACGACGTTGGTATCAGCCTGGTTCAGGATGATGATGCCGTCAGCATAGGCGAGACCGCGGTTGACGGTATCGCAGCACATGACGGGGATGACCGACGGGTCCTGCTTCGGCTCATACTTCCAGATGATCTTCGCTTCTTGGTCGAGGTCGAGTGCGAAAACGATGTTCGGGAATGGCGTATGAACGTACATCACACTGCCAATAACGAGCGGACCGCCCTCGTGACCACGAAGCACACCCGTCGAGAAGGTCCAAGCAACCTTCAGGTTCTTGACGTTGTCTTTGTTGATCTGGTCGAGCTTCGTGTAGCGCTGGTTGAAGTAGTCACCAGTTTGCATCGCCCACTGATTCGGGTCAGCTGTCAGCTTCGTGACGCTCTCGTTCGCCATTGCGGGAATCGAGACGGCCACAGACGCCAACAATGCACCTGTGAGTGCACTTTTGCGCATTGCGCTTCCTCCTTTGAGATGTCTTGCCACGCTTGCAAGCGGCAGCTGTCGTCAGCGTGTCACAGTCGAAAACCGGGATCGGGGGTTTACCCCTCATTTCCCTTCGACTTACGAACAGATCCCCCCAAAAGGGGCCCCAGAAGGCGCAGCTACCGTGGAGGCATCTAGACACTTTTTGTCGCGGGTTGCAAGCCTATCTGTCAGCTGTATTTTTGGTGGTTCACATAGGTCAATAACGTTGACCAAATTATTGACCGAAGAGCCGGGGGTTTGCGCGATCGAGCTGCAGAATTCACCATTGATCGGAAATGCGGTACCGACCTGGGAATTCGCGTCTCACGACGTACACGGACGTTGTTTTTGATCCCATTCGTGTCCACACGAGCCGAACGGCAACGACAGAAGCGGATTAATGTTATGGTGGCGCGTGAACGTTTATCGCACGACGCTCTCGCATCCCTGGTTGTGAACAGATGCCCGTCCGGACACGACTTTATCGGAACATTCCAAATATGGCTGAGATGTCGCGCCGCCGATCGAGAAGTGGTCTCACGATATCCCGCCAGGCGTTCGTGCGCGGCACTCTTGCGCTTGCTGCGTCGCCGCTCGCCCTCGGCTACTCGGCGCTCACGTCGTCATCGACGGCACGCGCGGCCGACGCACCGCTCGACGTCGCCGCCGTCGCCCCCGGCATCTATGTCCACCAGGGCCGGCACGGGCTGTTCTCACCGGAGAATGCCGGCGACATCTCCAATTGCGGCTTCATCGTCGGCCGCGATGCCGTGGCAGTGATCGACACGGGCGGCAGCGCGATGATCGGCATGGGATTGAAGGCGGCCATCCGCCAAATCACCGACCGGCCGATACGGCACGTCATCAACACCCACATGCACCCCGACCACGTGTTCGGCAATGCCGCCTTCGACGACGGCAACACGGCATTCGTCGCCCACCACAAGATGGCCCGCGGCTTGGGCGCTCGCGCCGAGCGCTATCAGGCGATCAACGCCAAACTGCTGGGGGAGAACGCTTTTTCCGGAACTCGCATCGTCATGCCGCAGGTACCCGTGACAGGGTCGCAGACAATCGAACTCGGTGAGCGAACAATCGTTCTGGAGGCCCACAAGACAGCGCACACCGACAATGACTTGACCGTCCGCGACGCTGTGACGGGCACGGTATTCATGGGTGATCTCCTGTTCTCCGGACATATTCCGACCATCGACGGCTCGATCCGCGGATGGCTTGCACTGGTTGCTCGCCTGCGTGAGGAAAAAGCCGACCGGGTGGTGCCGGGTCATGGTCCGCCGGCGATGCCCTGGCCCGACGCCATCGCTCCGTTGACGCGCTACCTGACCGCCGTCTCGGCCGGAGTTGCAGCTGCCATCAAGTCGGGCAAGACCCTGAGTGAGGCTGCTGAAACGGTAGGGCTCGACGAAAAAGATGCGTGGGTGCTGTTCGAGGAGTATCATCGCCGCAATGTTTCAGCGGCGTTCGCGGAATTGGAATGGGAATGAAACGGCGGTTGGCGGCGCGCGTGCTGCCGTTTGACCGGCTGAAGTTGCAGCAAAATTTCGAAGCCGGAGAGGCTGACGGAGGAGGCATGATGTCGATGAAGTCAACATGCGGCGGCGCTCGCTGCGGATTGGGTCGGATCGCGGCCGTTGCAATTACACTGTCCGGCGTGCTCGCGGGTGCGGGTTTGTCCACCGCGTTCGCCCAGGCCAAGATGACGGTGGCCGCTCCGGAAGGAAACGCAGCTCTCGACTTCGATCCCTGGCCGGGCATTCGCAAGGAACTTTTCGCCTCGCGCGACATCACCGACGAGGCAACGACGCTTTCTCTCGAAGCTCCTGTGCGGGCCGAGGACGCGGCGATCGTCCCGCTGACCATTCGCATTCCCAAGGCCATCGCAGGCGGCGTGAAGAAGCTCACGCTCGTGATCGACAAGAACCCGGCACCCATCGCCGGAGTGTTCACGTTCGGCGCTGGCGCGGGTCTCGGCGACCGGGTGATTTCGACCCGCGTCCGCGTCGATATGTACACGAACATTCGCGCCATCATGGAGACCAGCGACGGCAAGCTGCATATGGTGACAAAGTACGTGAAGGCGGCAGGTGGCTGCTCGGCGCCCGCGCTCAAGGATGCAGACGAGGCCCTGGCCGCGCTCGGCAAGATGCAGTTGAAGACGCTCGCGGTGCCGAACCAATCGGCGGCGATGCGCGAAGGCCAAGTCATGATCAAGCACCCCAACTATTCGGGCATGCAGATGAACCAGCTCACCGGTCTCTATATTCCGGCGAAGTACGTCCAGCAGATGGACGTGACGCGCGACGGCGAAATCGTGTTCCAGCTCGAAGGCGGCATCTCACTCTCGGAAGATCCCAACATCCGCTTCACCTATGGTGACGGTGGAACCGGGGTACTGGAGGTGACCGCCAAAGATACCGACGGAAGCGTATTCAAGGCGCGCGCCGCGCCGAGCGGCTCGTGACCCGCCGCGCCGAGCGGCTCGTGAACCGCCACGCCGACAGAACGACCGCCGTCGACTGAGAAAGGCGCCGCGCTTGCGGCGCCTCATTGTTTTGACCCGCGCATTGCAGCGGCATTCGCGGCCACGGGAAACGTGCTGCCAAGGAGTTGTCGCAGCAGCCTTCAACGCCCGGCTTCTAGAAACAGCGCAGCTCTGATTCCACCTGCGCGCGTCGCAGCACATTCACCTTCTCGCGAAGGGGAGCATAGGAAAAGAACATGTCCGTCGCCTCGCCGCCCTTTTGACGCACGGACAGGATGGTTTCGACTTCTTCGTAATCGTCGAACGGCATCAACGATGCGACGATGTCGATCGAACAGGAGCATTTGTTGAGCGACTCGCGTGTCTGCCCGTTGACCTGCATGCAGGCGAACACATAGTCCGCGCGTGCCGACGTTGGATAGTCGTTGACGGGCGCCTCGACCGCTACGGCCGATGCTGCGCACAGCGAGAGGAACAACGCCACACCTGTGAACGTCCTGCAAAGCTTCGCATAGAGATCGATCATTTCACCGCTCCTACCCCTTCAAGCGTGATCCGCTCCTCGAACTTCGGCGTGTCGGGCAACGCACTGGCGAATGTCGAGACCAACTCGACGAAATAGCCGGGGATCGCCTCACTCACGACGAACGTAAAAATCGACGTTTCATAGCCGAGCATCCGCCTGGCGTTCTTGTCCTCGACGTATGGCGCGACCGAAACTCGGTAGGCGTCCACCGATTTGCCGCCAAACTCGACGGTTGTCTTCTGGATGTCGGCCTTGTCACGTAGCGCGTCGCGGAACTGTTGTTTGAGGTAGTTGCGATTGCCACCTCCAACGAGGGCGAAGTTCGAAACCGCGCGATCGAGGAAGAAGACCAGGATCGGGTTGCCGGTCATGCCGGTTTCGACCCGTGGATCGCGCGCGCGTTCGCCCGTGAAGATCTTGATGACCACATCGCGCTTGCCCTCGACATCGACGGCGTTCACGCCGATCTTGATGTCGTCTGAGAACGGATCGCCCAGCATCTTGGCATCGGAGACGGTGCGCTGAATGCGGTAGGATGCCTCTGTTCCCTTGTTCAAGAGTTCGAGATGCTTGCTTTCGAACAGCAGGTCCACGGCGCTCCGCTTGCCGGCGTCGGCCATGGCAGGAGCCAAGTTGGCGCCTGCGGCAAGCGTCACCACGGCGGCGAACATTAGGCCACGCAAAGTCTTGACGAACATTCTCTCGGGTCCTCCAAAGTCGATCGGGCGCTGGCTGAGGCGCTTTGAACTACGTTCTAGCGCCCATTGGTCGGCGATCCAAGGGTTTCGGCCTTAAACATACGCCTGCGACCGGATCGTGGTGTTCACTAACCAAGTCTAAGGTGTGCGGCCGCTTCGAGCAGGCGGCCGATCAGCCTTTTCGACGTCCCCGGACGAGTATGGTCCAAAACGGCCTATCGAATGAAATCACCGAACGCCCGCGGGCCGTCGCCGACAGCAACCTTGCCCGTGACTTCGAGCGTCGCGGCATCGATCCGCTCGAGGGTATTGGCCGACCAGCACGCCACGTAGATGTTGCGACCGGCGGCATCGGCGGCCATGCCCTCGGGATAGTCGCCGACCGGGATGATCTTCACGACGGCGAGCGTGGCGACGTCGAACACGGTGACCGTTGCAGCATACTGATCCGAGACGAACGCGCGCCCCTGGGCGATGGCGACCGCGTAGGGCCTGCGCCCGACCGGGACGGTGCCGATAAGCGACCAGGCCGGAACCTCGATCACGCTGACGTCGTTGCTGCCCACATTGGCCGTGTAGGCGCGCCGGCCATCCGCTGAAACGGTCACGCCGAACGGGCGTTCCCCGACCGCCACAGTGCCGATCAGGTCGAGCGTATCGGCATCGAGGATCGTCACTTGATTGCTGTCCCGGTCCGCGCTCAGCACATGCTTGCCGTCGGGCGTCACCGCCAGCCCCGACGGTGATTGCCCGACACTCTTTTCGCCCACCAACCGGCCCGTCACCGGCTCGTGCGCCATGATCTTGTGCTGATACCAGTCCGCGACGTAGACCCGGCCACCGACAGGATTGACCGCGATGCCAAGTGGTCCCTTGCCGGCTGGAAACCGACCCGTGGCCTTGCGGCTTATCGCGTCGATGATCGTCACCACCTTGCCTTCGGGCGAAGTGACGTATGCTGTCCGCCGGTCGGGCGACAGTGCGATACCCGCCGGCTTGCCGTCGATGGCCAATTCAGCCACCACCTTGAAATCAGAAAGCCGCACGACCGAAAGGCTGTCGCCGGTCTGGTTGGTGATCAGCGCCTCGCCAGCCTCGGCGAGCTTGGGCGCAACCGGGAGGGGCGCTGTCTGCGCCATCGCCATCGCCGTCGCCCAGATCGTGACGAGTGCCAATCCTGATCCAACCCCGAGCCGGCCGGCGCGCACGCCGCGCACCGTCGTCAACCGCCAGCCTCGACCTTGGCCTTCAACGCGTCGAGCCCCGACCGGAAAACGCCCTTGATCGCCCTGACGGCGGCCTCGTCGGACAACTCTGGCGGCGGATCGTTGTTGAGGAAACCGCGATAGAACGCAGCCTTCCATTCGACCACGGACTTGCCACCGCTGGCTTCGACCGAGAGGGTGGATGTGTAGTTGCTGACCGGCAGCACTTTCACGTCGACTGCGGTGATCTCGTAAGACAGGCTCTTGCCGGGGTCGTAGTTGTTCAGAACCTCGATTATACGGCCGGTGGGCCTCAACGTGAGCACGCGCGTCGCGCCCTTGGTGTTACCACCGTTGCCCTCCGTGCTGGCGACCGCCGGGTGCCAGTTCATGTCCTGGAAACTTCCGATCACCGCCCAGACTTTCTCGGCCGGCGCGTTGATCTCGACCTTCTCCGTCACCTTCTGTCGGGTCGGACCGTGCGCATCGAGCGGCCCAACGGCGACCTGAGACAACAACAACGCCATCATCATCCAGAGCAGACCACGTCTCGACATCGCGCTTTCTCCCGTAACTCCAAATGCCGCCGCGTTTTCTATCGAAACGTCGTGCGCGCGAGGGCCACTCGTGTTCCGGTTCCGACATTTGCTTCCCTCAGCTGCATAGTCGAGAGCAGATGTCGGAACCATGAGGAACACGAGCAAGCTTATGATTCTCGTGTAGCTTTTGCATCTGACGTTGGGCTTTTAGCCGCGCCGTGAGTGGGACCCGCACGTCAGATGCGCTACACTAGCGACCCGCGGCAGGCGGTGCAATCGCGAGGACCGCCGGAAGCTCTGCGACGCCTTGGCGCCGTGAGTCGAACAGAGTTGTGTTGCCTCTATGTCCGTGCTTTTTGGCATCCTGGAACGGACGGGGACAGCCGTTCGCCATTTGTCTTGGCAGCACTACGGCAGGCACTCCCATGAAGGTCAACGGCGTCGCGATCGACGACACTTTCGCCGAAGCTTTCGGCATGAGCGGAACGGGCCTCGTCATCACCGCCGATACCAGTAAATGGGCGCGCATTGCCGCCGATACGATGTGCGGGTTCGGCACGTCGGTCATCGGCTGCGGCGCCGAGTGCGGCATCGACCGCGAACTGGCACCCGACGAAACTCCCGACGGCCGGCCCGGTTTTCGCGTCCTGTTGTTCGGCTTCTCGCCCGAAAGCCTTCTGCCCCAACTGCGCAATCGAGTCGGCCAATGCGTGCTGACCAGCCCTGGCTCCGCTTGTTTCAACGGCCTCGACGCCCCACAACACCTCGCGCTTTCGGCCGGACCGCGGTTCTTCGGCGACGGCTGGCAGACCTCCAAACGCCTCGGCAGCCGGCGCTATTGGAGAGTGCCGGTGATGGACGGCGAGTTCGTGATCGAGGACAAGTGCGGCCTCACCACCGACGGCGTCGGCGGCGGGAACTTGCTGTTCATCGGAACAGATCGCGCCGGGTTGCTCGAGACGACAGAAGCCGCCGTCGCGGCAATCGCCAAGATTCCGGACGTCATCACGCCGTTCCCAGGTGGTATCGTGCGTTCGGGCAGCAAGGTGGGCTCGAAATACAAGGGCGCCGTCGCGTCCACCAATCAGGCGTTCTGCCCGACCCTGCGGGGAGCGGTAAACAGCGCGTTGTCGCCGGACACCATCGCCGTGCTCGAGATCGTCATCGACGGCTTGACGTCGAAGGCAGTGGCGGACGCCATGCGCGCGGGCCTGGCGACAGCGACCGGGATCGGCACAGCCAAGGGGCTTACCCGGATCAGCGCTGGCAACTACGGCGGCAAGCTCGGGCAGCATCACTACCACCTGAAGGACCTTCTGGCATGAGCGGCCTCGTTTTCAAGCTGCGCGCGTTGCTCACGGAGCGCATCGATCTCACAGACATCGTGCCGAACACACTTGCCGGACTTTCGCTCCATGACGTGCAGCGGCTGAGCGTCGGAACCGGACGCAGCAAGGCCGACATCGGCGATCTTTTTTTCGTCAGTGGCTCGACGGACGAGCGCCTCGTTATCGAAGGCGGCAGCAGCGCCATCGACGGTATTGGTTCTGGGCTCGGGGCAGGCACGATCATCGTCGAGGGCGATGCGGGGTCATTGACCGCCTGCGGAATGCGCGGCGGCCGCCTCGAGATTGCCGGTAACACCGGCAGTCATCTCGCCTCTGGCATGCGGGGCGGCATCGTGGTCGTCAAGGGGTCGGCCGGCGGGCGGGTCGGCGCCGCGCGCGCCGGAGAACGCTTCGGCATGGCCGGCGGCACCGTCGTCATCGGCGGCGACGCGGGCGACCGCGCAGGCGACCGGATGCGGCGCGGCACCATCGTGGTGCGCGGGCGATGCGGCGCAGCAACCGGCTCACGCATGATGGGTGGTACGATACTCGCTGAGGGCGGTTTCGGCGATGGACCGGGGCCCTTATTGCGACGTGGGACGCTGATCGGCCCGTCGGTGGAGCGGTTGCTGTCCACCTTTGCCGACTGCGGGCACCATGATCCGGTCGTTCTGCGGCTGATCAACCGCCACCTCGCCTCGACACTCGGGGATCTGGGAGATCTGGCACCCAAACCACTTCCACTCGAGGTCCGCCGGTTTGCGGGCGATCTCGCGACCATCGGCAAAGGCGAGTTGCTGCTGACGGGGTGATCACGCCTGGGAGCGGTCACGCGGCCGGGTCGGGATGGGTATTGATGACCGGTTGGTTTGCCGCCTCGTCAATCAACCCTGCCCATTGTGACGTGATTGTGACTTGGTTCGGTCGTCGATCTGATCCGCGGCGGCCAGATCGGCGTAGTCAACACTCGTACCGTCCCCCACGCGCAGTTGCTGGATATCCTGTATACACGAGACATGGGTTCTGGAGCGCTCCACGGGGGGAAGTGATGATCCGAACCGGAACAGTCGGGGCTAACTCCAGGAGCCAGTGCAATGATCACAATCGTCATATCGGCCTGCCTGATTGCCGAGCCGAAAACTTGCAAAGACTACAAGATCCCGCTCGACGCCGACGTCGACGAGACCAAGTGCGCGCTTTTTGCGCCGCCGCACTTCGGCAAATGGGCCGACGAGCATCCAGGCTGGAAGATCATCAAGTGGCGTTGTGCATCTGGCAACGTCAACGATATCTGAGAATAGCGACGGGGCGGGCAGGTGACGTGAAGACCCGCGGCTCCGATCTCGCGACGACCTCCAGCCAGGTTCAGGGTCGGGCATCGGTCCGAGCGCCGGGTTGCAGCGCGTACCGGCTGGGCTGGGACGAGATCCCGCTGATTTCGGTCACGAACTTCTGCTTGATCGCGCGCCCGAAGTCGCCGTAGCCCTCGGCGGGCAGAACGAAAGACCCAGGCCCGCCCATCACATTCTCGACGAACCACGGCGCCAGCGTCGCGGCCTCGCGACCCTCCAGGATGGGCAGCCCATTGATAACGGTGTTCGCCGCGACCAGTTCATCGCGCACGACGCGGGAGGGTTCTTCTGGATTGCAATTGTCGCTGCCGTCTCCGGACACATCCACCACCAGCCGCGCGGCCTTGACCGGGACCTGCGTCACGACCTTGTCGGATACGAAGCGAAGCATCTTGGCGAGGCAGGTGAACTCACCGCCTTGCCGCGGGACTTTACGCACCTTCTCGGCGGCCGCTGCCGCGTCGGCCTTCGACTTGATCGTGATCCAAGGGACGGCGATCTGCGGCCGGTCCGACCACGTCACCATCATGAACAGGATGCTGCCCCGGGGCCCGGTCAGGATTGCGTCGAGAACCTTGGGGTCCTCGAGCGCCTTGGCGATCCCTTCCATCTGCAGCCTGTAGCGGTGCTCGTCGACCGAGTTCGAAACATCGACGGACACGACCAGCGCAGTGTCGACTTCGGCAGGCTGCGGCGCGGTCGCATACTGGGCCAATTCGACCTGGGCCAATTCGACCTGACTGAAACCAGTCGAGCCTGAAGCCAGGACCAAAATGGCTCCCGCAATGGCGGCCTTCGCCCTGCTGCTCAATCCTGCCTCCAAGATTAGTCCGCCGGGCGATGGCGCGCCGCAGAGCCTTTCACGTCTCCACCCGCGAACATAGAACATTTGATCCCGCGGACGAAGACGTGTCCAGATCAATCCACGCCCCGGGCAACCCGCAAGCGTTG
>PEQZ01000020.1 GCA_002928395.1 Hyphomicrobium sp. | reverse complement strand
GGGTCAAGGCGAACTCAACGAACCCGCCAACTTTATTCTCTCTCGTATCCTCGGCCGTCTCCGATTTTCGATGTCCTCCATGGTAGGACAGGGATTGTGGTCCAGTGTCGGTTCAAACGACTGCCGCCCCATTTTCTTGCCATCACGTTCGATAGCGGCTTTCAAACACCACACGTGGAAAGGGTCAGGCCTCACCTCGGTCGAACCGTTTGGCATATCCACCCCTTCGCTTCGACCGGGCAACGCCGGCCAATCGCACCGTGCGGACCTTTTCGACGTTCGCGCCCTCGGGTTGGTCTTGCTCGGTAACCCTGCTAAACCGCCTGCCCATGCACCACCGCCCAGCCCACCCCGATGCCTGAACTCCCCGAGGTCGAGACGGTCAAGCGCGGGCTCGAGCCCGTTTTGGCGGGCCGGCGCCTCGTGCGCGTCGAGCAGCGGCGTCCAGACCTGCGCTTTCCGTTACCCGAGCGGTTCGGCGAGCGGATCGCCTGCCGCGTCGTCACCGCGATCGATCGCCGCGCGAAATACATGCTCTGGCACCTCGACAGCGGCGAGACGCTGATCGTCCATCTCGGCATGAGCGGGCGGTTCACGATTACCCCCACTTCTGCTCCCCTCCCCTCGACGGGGAGGGGTCGGGGGTGGGGTGAGGGCCGCGTCGGCGCCTACGTTTACGCCACCGGCACCGCCGCGGCACACGACCACGTCGTCTTCCACACCGAGGACGGGGCGACCGTCACCTACAACGACCCGCGCCGCTTCGGGTTCATGCTCCTGGTGCCCGGAACGGAGCTCGAAACCCACCCCCTCATGCGCGGACTCGGCATCGAACCGCTCGGCAACGGGCTCAACGCCGCGTACTTGGCCATGCGCGCTCGAGGCCGCAAAGCCGACCTCAAGGCGTTCCTGCTCGACCAGCGCATCGTCGCGGGGCTCGGCAATATCTACGTCTCAGAAGCCCTCCATCGCGCCGGAATTTCGCCGCACCGCGCCGCCGGGTGCCTGGCCAAGACGAGCGGCTCCCCGACAGACCGCTGCGAACGATTGATCCCGGCCATCCGCGATGTGCTCACCGCGGCCATCGAAGCCGGAGGCTCCACGCTGCGCGACTACAGACATGCCGACGGCGCGCTCGGGGGCTTCCAGCATCAGTTTTTGGTCTATGACCGCGATGGCGAGCCTTGCCAGAGGGCGGGCTGCGGGGGCATGGTGCGCCGCACAATCCAGGCTGGGCGCTCGACCTTCCACTGCGCGAGCTGCCAGCGCTGATTCTCCCGCAAAGGACACACGCATGACCTTCGAAAACATCATCGTCGAGACCAAGGGCCGCGTCGGCGTCGTCACGCTCAATCGCCCGCAGGCGCTCAACGCCTTGAACAACGCGCTCGTCACTGAGCTCAATCAAGCTATCGAGACCTTCGAGGCCGACCCCAACATCGGCTGCGTGGTCATCACCGGCTCGGAGAAGGCCTTCGCGGCGGGCGCCGACATCAAGGAAATGCAGTCGAAGACCTACCAGCAGGCTTACTCGGAAGATTTCATCTCGACGTGGGAAAAGATCACGCGCGCGCGGAAGCCGGTCATCGCAGCCGTCTCGGGCTTCGCGCTCGGGGGCGGCTGCGAACTCGCCATGATGTGCGATTTCATCATCGCCGCCGACACCGCCAAGTTCGGCCAGCCCGAGATCAACCTCGGCATCATGCCGGGCGCGGGCGGCACGCAGCGGTTGACCCGCTTCGTCGGCAAGTCGAAGGCCATGGAGATGTGCTTGACCGGCCGCATGATGGACGCGGCCGAAGCCGAGCGTTCGGGCCTCGTCTCCCGCGTCGTGCCGGCCGCCGACCTCTTGACCGAGGCCATGAAGGCCGCCGACAGCATCGCCGCCAAATCGATGCCTGCCGTGATGATGACCAAGGAAACCGTGAACCGCGCCTACGAGACCACCCTGACCGAGGGCATCCGCTTCGAGCGCCGCGTGTTCCACGCCATGTTCGCGACCGAAGACCAGAAGGAAGGCATGGCCGCCTTCGCCGAGAAGCGGAAGCCGAAGTTCAACAACCGCTGATGGTTTGGGAAACCGGACAGTCGGGCGACAATTGTTGCCCTAGCTCTTGCGGGGACGGGTAGCGGCTGGGGGTACCTGCCTGCGTTTGTTCGACGCTCGAAATGTACCCCCAACCGGCGCTTCCGCACCAAGCGCCCTGCAAGGCGGATCGCTCGAACTGCAGTTTGCGATAGCGTCAGGTACCCAGCCGACGCCGTCAGGCATGATCTGATCCGTCGCGGCCATTCAAGCGGCGGTGGGTCAGAGCTGTGACCAACGCAAGCACGGCCACGGCAATGCCCCCGGCCAGGAAGATGTCGTTCGCCGCCCAGTCGGATTTGATGGTGGCGAGTTTGCCCGATCCGACGAGGAACGCGAGACCTCCGACCGCGGCCAGCCCGTGCGCGATTGTCAGCGTGCCGACATGAGCGAGGCGCGAAGGCGACGCAAGGAGGGTGCTCGGCTTTCCGAGTGCGTGCACGTAACCGAGCAGTCCACCGGCGATCAGCGCCATGGCGGACCCATACTGCCAGCCGTGCCGCCATTTGAGATCCGTGAGCATGTAGACCGCCAGCATGGAGGCCGCACCCCAGGCATAGACGAGCGCGGTCAAACGTGTGTTCCGCCGCAGCATGTGAAATTGGGCCTGGGCTTCCCGTGTTGGTTTTTTCAATGCCTGGCCATTGATCCAGATGCCGACGCCCATGACCAATGCCACGAACAACGACGCTGCCGCCGTCGACATGCCGCGCGCATTCTGCCCTGCCGCCCACCACATCGTCGCCGCGCTGAGCAAAAGGGCGGCCACCAGCCACGGCATCAACTTCTGCAGCGACATCTCCGCTCCGTTCCGCGCTCGTCGATGCTGTTGGACGTCGGGATAGCCGAAGGGCCTACGATTTCGGCTTGCTGGTCAAGAGTGCATTGAGACTGATCGCGGTCAGCGCTACCGCACCGAAGAAGAAGATGTTGTTTGCGGCCCAGTCGGTGAAACGGGGTGTCAGGTAGCGGGTCATCTTGCCATCGACCAGAAGGCCGATCACCGTGATGACCATGCCCACGAGCTGGGCCATCGTGAGGTAGCGTGCGATCTTCATCATGGTTTCGTCTTCGCGTCCTGCTTCGGCATCGCGACCAAGCGTGCTCGAGACGAACAGGCACAGCGCGCCTGCAACAGCGAACGCCATGAAGAATCCATGCCATTCATTCCATTTCAGAATGAAGTAGTAGGTGACGAAAAGCGATAGCGCTCCCCAAACCCACACCAGCCCCATGTAGCGGGCTGTCGAAGCTGCAATGGTCTGGCTCGATGTGCCAGCCGCGTGCAGCTGCCGGTTGTCAATGATGGCCAGAATGGCGATCAGGATGCTAATGAGTGCTGCGGTGCCCATGTGAATCAGCGGTTGGGCAGAAGCTGCGGAGACGATCATGATCGCGACGCCAAGCGCGATGCCGAGCATCCAGATGAACATTGAAGCCATGGCAGTTCCCCCTCGCAGCGATTCGCACATCGTGGGGAAGACAACCTTCCAAAAGAGCCCGATGCCAAGTAAAATCGGTGTCAGCTCGATAAAAACGTCGATTCCGCTCGACGTGTTGCAGCGCTGACGCGCGACCCGTCGCCAGACGTCAGATGCGCTGCACGATCCGAACGTCACCGGCGTTGGCCAACAGCGGTCTCGCCCATCGGAGCGGTTGCTGTTTTGACTTGACGGGCGTGGCTCCCGGGCGCTTTAGATCTTGCCACTTGGCGATCGCGAGCCGTTTGGCATCGCCTGCCGTGGGCCGCCTTAGCTCAGCTGGTTAGAGCGCTGGTTTGTGGAACCAGAGGTCCTCCGTTCAATCCGGAGAGGCGGTACCAATCATTTCAGCCTGTTAGACCGACATTGGCGCCCGGCGTCACGCTTGGCCAACCCGGCAACAGGCTACCTCAGGTTGTTGCAGTCACGTGTCACCGATGGTCCGATGGCGGCTGGGCAAGGCGCGGCGTTGGCCGTTTCCGATCGGAAATCACCAAGTCTTTACGTTTCTTAACCATTGTTCTGCGCGCAACTTTACACGCCGGCTGCTCAATTGCGCCTGTTGGATGGCCAATACAGGCGCGGCTGGGTAACGAGACTGTGCTATCTTGAACACGTCTAGGCCATGGTCTTCGGCCAGTGTTCAGGCTTGATTAGCCTCGAGTTCGTCCGGGTGCGCCTCGTTACGGGCTTGGCCGGTCTTCCAAGCCGGCCTTTTTGCAAGGAAGCTGTTCCGTCGTGTCTCGGTTCTTGAAACAACTTTTCGCAGTGGTCGTGATCGCGGGGCTTTCGGCTTCAGCGATCTACGTCACGTCCGGTGAGCAACCGAGCAAGAGCGCTGGCGGCGGCGGACGCGGCAAGCGTGGCGGGGGCGATGGCCCGGTTTCCGTGGTGGTCGCGACGGCCAAGACCGCGGACGTTGCGGTCTATCTGGATGGCGTCGGCACGGTTCGGGCCCGCAACACCGTGACCGTGCGTCCGCAGGTCGACGGGCGCATTCTCTCGATCGATTTCAAGGAAGGCCAGGACGTCAAGAAGGGCGACGTGCTCGCTCGCCTGGACCCGTCCACGTACAAAGCCCAGCTCGATCAGGTCGACGCCCGCAAGAAACTGTCGGAAGTCCAGCTCGACAACGCCAAGCGCGATCTGGCCCGCATGACGCGGCTGACGACCAACGTCATCGCCGAGAAGACCGTCGACACGCAGAAGGCCCAGGTGGCGCAGCTCGAGGCGCAGATCAAGGCCGACGAAGCAGCGATCGCCAACGCGCAGGCGTTCCTCAACTACACGACGATCGTGGCGCCCATCGACGGCCGCACCGGTATTCGGCTGGCTGACGCGGGCAATCTGGTACGGGCATCCGATGCCGGCATCGTGGTCATCACGGAGGTCCGTCCGATCTCTGTCACTTTCACGCTGCCGCAGCAGCAGCTGCAGCAGGTCAATGCGGCGTTCACGAAGGGACCGCTGAAGGCCGAGGCGCTCGACAATGCGAACCGCACGGTGGCCGACACGGGCACGCTGTTGGTGGTCGACAATCTGGTCGACTCGCAAACCGGAACGGTGCGGCTCAAGGCCGATTTCCCGAATGCCAACCTCCAACTCTGGCCCGGCCAGTTCGTGAACGTCCGGCTTCTGGTCGACACCTTGAGGCAGGTCGTCACCGTGCCCGCCCCCGCCGTGCAGCGGGGACCGAGCGGACCATTTGTCTATGTGCTTCAGGGCGAGGCGACGGTCGCGCTGAAGCCGGTCACACTCGGCCAGTCGACCGACACCGAGGCCATCATCGCGAAGGGCGTGGCGGCCGGGGAAAAGGTCGTGACCTCGGGCTTCGGCCGGCTGAGCGACGGCGCCGGTGTCACCGCCACGGTAGCCGGCGATGCCAAGCCGGCCGAGCCCGCGGGCAAACCGGCAGAAGTCGGCGCGACGCCGGCCGCCGACAGCAGGCCCGGCGAGGCCCGGGCGGACGATGGTCGCGGCAAGGGTGAAGGCAAACGCAGCGGTCGCCGCAAGGACGCCAACGCCGCCAATCCCGCCGTGACGCCGCAGTGACGCCGCAGTGACGTGACGACGTGATGTGACGTCCGGTGACGTGAAATCTGACGCTGCGGTGGCGGCGCCAAGGAGCTTCGCCTGATGAGCGTTTCAGCACCCTTCATCCGCCGCCCGATCGCCACCTCGCTGTTGGGGTTCGCGACCATGCTGGCCGGCGGGCTCGGATACCTCCTGCTGCCGGTCGCGTCGCTGCCGCAGGTCGAGTTTCCGACCGTGCAGGTGACCACGCAGCTGCCCGGTGCCAGCCCCGACACCATGTCGACCCTGGTGACGGCCTCGCTCGAACGGCAGCTCGGGCAGATCTCCGCGCTCGAGACGATGACGTCGACGAGTTCCTTTGGTCAAAGCCAGATCACGCTGCAATTCACGCTCGGCCGTGATATCGATTCAGCCGCTCAGGATGTCCAGGCCGCCATCAACGCGGCCGGTTCGACACTGCCGCGTGATCTGCCATATCCGCCCACCTATGCGAAGGTGAACCCGGCCGACGCGCCAATCGTCACGCTCGCCCTGACGTCCGAAACCGTTTCGCTCAGGCAGCTCTCCGATCTCGCCGATACGCTCATTGCACAAAGGCTGAGCGCGATCTCCGGCGTCGGCAATGTCGCGGTCGAAGGCGGCATCCGGCCAGCGGTCCGCATCCAGGCCGATGTATCGCGGCTCGCGGCCTACGGCCTGTCGATGAGCGATCTCTCGGCTGCCGTCAGTGGCGCCAACGTGTCTGGCCCGAAAGGATCGCTTGACGGCGCATTCCAGTCCTACACCATCAGCGCCAACGACCAATTGAAGTCGGCGGATGCTTACCGTGCGGTCGTGGTGGCATTCCGCAACGGTGCGCCCGTACGCCTGTCTGACGTGGCCGTGGTGATCGACGGTCTCGAGAACACCAAGGTCGGCGGCTGGTATCAGGGCAATCCGGCGGTCATCGTCAACGTTCAGCGCCAGCCCGGCGCCAACGTCATCGAGACCGTGCGCCGGCTCACGGCCGAGCTGCCGCGGATCGAGCGATCGATGCCGCAAGGCGCGCGGCTGACGGTGGTCCACGACCGCACCGGGACCATCAAGGCCTCCATTCACGACGTGCAGTTCACGCTGGTGCTGAGCGTGGCGCTGGTCGTGCTGGTGGTGCTGCTGTTCCTCCGGTCGGCACGCGCAACCTTGATCGCGGGCGTGGCGCTGCCGATGTCGCTGGTGGCCACGTTCGGCGTCATGTGGCTCGCTGGCTTCAGCTTGAACAACCTGTCGCTGATGGCGCTTACGATCGGTACCGGCTTCGTGGTCGACGACGCGATCGTGATGATCGAGAACATCGTCCGCCATTTGGAAAAGGGCGAGCGGCCGCTCGACGCCGCGCTGAAGGGCGCCGAGGAGATCAGCTTCACCGTCATCTCGCTGACGCTGTCACTCATTGCCGTCTTCATCCCGCTCTTGTTCATGACCGGGCTCGTGGGCCGCATGTTCCGCGAATTCGCCCTCACGCTGACCATCGCCGTGGTGGTCTCGATGGTGGTGTCGCTGACGGTGACGCCCATGATGTGCGCAAAACTTCTGAGCCACCGCGAGGCGAAGCCTGAGCCGGATCTCGCGCCTGTTCGGCCGCGGCATGGATGCGACGATCGCAGCCTATGGCCGCAGCCTGGAATGGGTTCTGCGCCACCAGACCGCGACGCTCATGTTCACGGCGATGACGTTCATCCTGACCGGTTGGCTCTATGTCGTGGCGCCGAAGGGCTTCCTGCCGCAGCAGGACACGGGGCTGGTCAATGCCGTGCTCGAAGCCGGCGCGGAGGTCTCCTTCGCCGAAATGTCGCGGCTGCAGGACCTCGTCACCGCGCAGATCCGCAAGGATCCGGACGTGGCCGGTGCCGTGGCCGTGGTCGGTGTCAGCGGTCTCAACGCGACCCCCAACGTCGGCAACCTGAAGATCACGCTGAAGCCGCGCGGCGAACGCCAGCTCCTGGCCGACGAGATCATCGACCGCTTGAAGATCGCGCTGGCCGGCATTCCCGGCGTCACGCTCCACATCAGGTCGGTGCAGGACATCCAGATTTCGACGCGCGCGAGCCGGGCGCAGTACCAGTACACACTGACCGGCACCGACGAAAAAGACGTGACCGAATGGGCCACGCGGCTGGTCGCGGCGCTGCGGCAGGAGCCGGCGCTGCGCGAAGTGGCGTCGGAAACCGAGACGGGCGGTTTGCGCGCGGTGGTGCGTGTCGATCGCGATCTCGCCGGACGGCTCGGCGTGTCGATGCTGGCCGTGAGCAACGCGCTGAACGACGCCTTCGGCCAACGGCAGGTGTCCACCATCTACGCCCAGGCCAACCAGTACCGCGTCGTGCTCGAGGCCATGCCGCAATTCCAGAGCGATCCGTCGCAGCTGGCGCGGCTCTACGTGCCGTCGTCGAACGGGTCGCAGGTGCCGCTCGGGTCGGTGGCTAAGATCGAATACACGACGGTTCCGCTGGCCATCCACCACCAGGATCAGTTGCCGGCCGAGGTGATGAGTTTCAATCTGGCGCCGGGCGCGTCCCTGAGCGACGCGGTGGAAGCCGTCGCTGCCGCCCAGAGCCGCATCGGCATGCCGGAAACCGTGGTCGGCAGCTACTCGGGCGATGCGCTCGAATTCGCCAAGTCGCTCGCGGGCCAGCCGTGGCTCATCCTGGCCGCGATCATCACCATCTACATCGTGCTCGGCGTGCTCTACGAGAGCTTCGTCCACCCGTTCACGATCCTGACCACGCTGCCGTCGGCCGGCATCGGCGCGCTGCTCGCGTTGAAACTCGCCGGCATGGACCTGTCGATCGTGGCGCTGATCGGCATCATCCTGCTCATGGGCATCGTGAAGAAGAACGCCATCCTGATGATCGACTTTGCGATCGATGCCGAGCGGACGCGGGGGCTCTCGCCGCGGGATGCCATCGTCGAGGCGTCGCTCTTGAGGTTCCGGCCCATCATGATGACGACGCTGGCGGCGCTACTCGGCGCGTTGCCGCTGGCGCTCGAAAACGGTGTCGGCTCCGAGCTCAGAAACCCGCTCGGCGTCTCGATCGTCGGCGGGTTGATCTTGAGCCAGCTGCTGACGCTTTACACGACGCCCGTGATCTACCTCGCGATGGAGCGGTTGAAGGCGCGGCTCGGCTCGCCGTTCGCCGAGATCACGCCCGAGGACGTGGACGAGACGCTGGAAGCTGCCACGCCCATCGCCCCGCCCCGCCTCGATCAGGCAGCGGAGTAGGCGGCCATGAACATCTCGCGCCCCTTCATCCTCAGGCCCATCGGCACCACGCTCCTGGCGCTCGGACTGTTTATCGTCGGCTTCGTCGCCTATCGCGCGCTACCGGTGGCCAGCCTGCCCGCGGTCGAATTCCCGACCATCAGTGTCTCGGCAAGCCGCCCCGGCGCCGACCCGGAAACCATGGCGGCGACCATCGCCTCGCCGCTCGAGCGCCGCCTCGGCGAGATCGCGGGCGTCACGGAGATGACGTCGGTGTCGTCGCTCGGCTCGTCGCGGATCACCCTCCAGTTCGACTTGTCGCGGAGCATCGATGGCGCGGCCCGCGACGTGCAGGCAGCGCTCAACGCGGCCGCCCGCGATCTGCCGGGCGATCTGCCGGTGCTGCCGCGCTTCCGCAAGATCAATCCGTCCGCCGCACCCATTCTCATTCTGGCGTTGACGTCCGACACGATGGCGCCGAGCGCCGTCTACGACGCGGCCGATACCGTGCTTGCGCAGCGGATCATGCAAGTGCCGGGCGTCGCCGAAGTTCAAGTGGCTGGCGCCGAGCAGCCGGCGATCCGCGTGCGCGTGAACCCGTCGATGCTGGCGTCCATGGGCGTCAGCATGGAGGAGGTGCGGCGCGCCATCGCCGACACCAACGCGGTTTCCCCCATCGGCCAGATCGACGGGCCGCGGCAGTCGATCACGCTCGGCACCAACGAGCAACTCAAGTCGGTCGAGGATTACCGCACGCTGGTCGTCAAGACGCAGAACGGCGACGTCGTGCGCCTGTCGTCGGTTGCGGCGATCGAGCAGGGTCCGCGCAACACGCGCTCGGCTGCGCTGTTCAATCTGAAACCGGCCGTGCTGCTGCCGATCACCAAGCAGGCCGACGCCAACGTCATCGAGACGGTCGATGCGATCAAGGCGCTGATCCCGGAACTCGAGCGGCTGGTGCCGAGCGGCGTCGAGATATCCATTCTCTCCGACCGCACCACGACCTTGCGCGCGAGCATCGCCGAGATGCTGTTCACGCTGGCGGTCTCCATCGTGCTGGTGATGCTCGTCGTGTTCGTGTTCCTCAGGCGCGGGCCCCCGACGTTGGCCGCAGGCGTCACCGTCCCGCTGTCGCTCGCCGGCACCTGCGCGGCCATGTGGCTCGCCGGCTTTTCGATCAACAATCTGACGCTGATGGCCATTATCGTTTCCGTCGGCTTCGTCGTCGACGACGCGATCGTGATGATCGAGAACATCCATCGCCGCATCGACAGGGGAGAGCGGCCGTTGCAGGCTGCCCTCAAGGGTTCGCGCGAAATCGGCTTCACGGTGCTGGCGATCAGCATCTCGCTGTTGGCGGCGTTCATTCCGCTGCTGTTCCTCGGCGGCATCTTCGGGCGGCTGCTGCGCGAGTTCTCGGTGACGCTCGCCTTCGCGATCATCGTGTCGACGGTGGTGTCGCTGACGGTCACGCCGATGATCACGGCGCACTTCCTGAAGCATCGGCCGGAGGCCGAGCCGAGCCTGTTCGATCGCATCGTCGAGGGCGGCCTCGGGGCGCTGGTCCGTGGCTACGCGCGCACGCTCAATCTCGCCATCGCCAACCAGTTCGTGATGCTGTTTGCCATGTTGGCCACGATCGCGGTCACCGTGCACCTCTACGTGGTGACGCCCAAGGGGCTTCTGCCGCAGGACGACACCGGCTTGATGTTCGCGTCACTCGAAGCGCCGGCCGAGACCTCGTTCGAGGTGATGGCGAAGCTTCAGCGCCGCGCGGTCGAGATCGTGCTCGAGGATCCGGCGGTCGCCAGGCTCGGATCCACCATCGGCACGGGTGGGTTCAACTCGTCGGCCAACCAAGGGCGCATCTTCATCTCCCTGAAACCGCTCGAGGAGCGCGGTGGTTTGACCACCAACAAGGTCGGCGACCGGTTGCGCAAGGAACTGGCCCAGGTGCAAGGGCTCAAGGTGTTCATCACGGCGGCGCAGGATGTGCGGGTCGGCGCGCGGCAGGGCAAATCCACCTACCAACTCACCTTGTGGAGCCTCGACATCCAGGAACTCTACAAGTGGGTTCCCCAGGTTGTCGACAAGCTGAGCGCGCTGCCCGAACTCGTCGACGTGGCCAACGACCGCGAGCAGGGCGGTTTCCAGCTCAATGTGCTGATCGACCGCGATGCAGCGGCTCGCGTCGGCGTGAAGCTGTCCGACATCGAAAGCGCGCTGAACAATGCGTTCGCGCAGCGCCAGATCTCGACGCTCTACACGCAGCGGAACCAGTATCGCGTGGTGCTCGAGGTCGATCCCGCCCTGCAACGGCAGCCCTCGCACCTCGCGCGCATCCATGTGCCGAGCGCGAGCGGGACGCAAGTGCCGCTGTCGACCCTGATCCGCATCGAGGAGGGGTTGTCGCCGCTGGTCGTCAATCACCAGGGCCCGTTCCCGGCGGTCACCATCACCTACAACGTGAAGACCGGCGTGCCGCTGCAAACGGCCACCAAGGCGATCGATCGCGCAGTGGCCAGCATGGCGCTGCCGGAGAACATCCGCGTCGAAGCCGCCGGCGAGGCGAAAGCGTTCGCAGCCCAGGCGTCTGCGCAGCCGCTGCTCATCATCGCGGCGTTGGTTGCGGTTTATATCGTGCTAGGCGTCCTCTATGAAAGCCTGGCCCACCCGCTGACCATCATCTCGACGCTGCCGTCGGCGGGTCTCGGCGCATTGCTGGCATTGCAGTTGACCGGGCGCGACCTCAACATGATCTCGCTGATCGGCGTCATCCTGCTCATCGGCATCGTCAAGAAGAACGGCATCATGCTCGTCGATTTTGCACTGGCCGCGGAGCGTGAGCGTGGGCTGGCGCCCGAGCAGGCGATCCACGAGGCGTGCATCGAGCGGTTCCGGCCGATCCTGATGACGACGCTGGCGGCCGTACTCGGCGCGCTGCCGCTGGCGCTGTCCACGGGGCCGGGCTCGGAGCTGCGGCTGCCGCTCGGCGTAACCATTATTGGCGGGCTCGTCGTGTCCCAGATCCTGACGCTCTACACGACGCCCGCGATCTATCTGCTGCTCGACCGGCTGCATCGCCGGTTGTCGCGCCATGTGAGTCCCGAGGCGAGGCTTGGCCCCGACGGGCATTCCGTGAAGCCGCCTGTCGAGCGTCCCGGCTGAGCGAAGACCTCACGCGCTGGATCGGGCGCCTGGCTTCGCGGCCGCCCCCATATAGTTGACGTCGGTATCCGGTGACCGGTTCCAGACATCGCGCAGGGGGTCGTAGACAATTCCGTCGAATTGAAACCGCCCGATGCCCGCCGCCGCGGCGTGGAGACCAAGCTCGTCCGGCGTGATGAATCGCTCCCACTGATGGGTCCCCCGCGGCAGCCAGCCGAGCACATACTCGGCAGCGACGATGGCGAGTGCATACGACTTGAGTGTGCGATTGATCGTCGACACGACGATAATTCCGCCGGGACGGACGAGTTTCGCGGTCGTGACGAGAAAGGCCGCGGGGTCGGGCACGTGCTCCAGCACTTCGAGGCACACCACGGCGTCGAATGTCTCTCCGGCGGTCGCCAGATCCTCGGCGCGGGTCGCGCGGTAGTCGATGGCGAGGCCTTGCGGCTCGCTGTGCGCACGCGCGGTCTTGATCGTTTCCTCGGATGGATCGATGGCGGTGACGATGGCCCCCATCCGGCACAGCGGCTCCGAGATCAGCCCGCCGCCGCAGCCGAGATCGAGAATGCGGAGCCCTTTGAGCGGTCGGAGCCCGGTTGCCGCAGGTGCGGTGGCGTCGAAATGCCTCAGCAACTGGTCCCGGATGAACGACAGCCGCGCCGGCCCCAATTGATGCAACGGCCGGAACTTGCCGTTGGGGTCCCACCATTCCGCCGCCATCCGGCCAAAGCGCTCGACCTCTGCGGAGTCGAGCGTCGCACGGCTGGCGCCGGGGCCGCTGGCGGGAGGATCTTTCATGGGTGTCTCGTGTGTGTTCATCTTCCCCAAGATAGATCTAACCTCGCGGTCTGTTGTCAAGCTGGCGACGGAGTGTTGCCCTCGCCCCGCGATATGGGTATGAGTTCCGCCGATTGACCTGCTGTTCTCTGCGTGCCGCGCAGCAGAAGCTCATTGCGCGGCCGGGGGAACGGCTCGACATCCAAAGCCGCGGGTCGCCGCGTGCACAATCACCTCCTACCAGTAAGCGCTTGCTGCCGGTAAGTGCTTGCTCAACGTCGTGGAGCCCGGGCGGGAAGCGCAATGGCTGTTGTCGTAATGAAATTCGGCGGCACGTCCGTCGCCACCGTGGATCGAATCCGCAACGTCGCGCGGCACGTCAAGCGCGAGGTGGATGCCGGCAACCGCGTGGCCGTCGTGGTCTCGGCCATGTCGGGCGTGACCAACCAGCTCGTTGGCTATGTCCGCGAGGCATCGGTGCTGCACGATGCGCGCGAATACGATGCGGTCGTCGCCACCGGCGAGCAGGTGACTGCGGGATTGCTCGCCATCGTGCTGCAATCGATCGGCGTCCCAGCCCGCTCCTGGCAAGGCTGGCAGATCCCGATCAAGACCAGCGCCGCCCATGGCTCGGCGCGTATTCTCGATGTGCTGGGCGGAGAAATTCGCAAGCGGCTCGATCAAGGGGAAGTCGCGGTCATCACGGGCTTCCAGGGTATCGAACCGCACGGCAATCGGGTGGCCACGCTGGGGCGCGGCGGGTCTGATACCAGCGCGGTTGCCATGGCGGTCGCGCTCGATGCCGAGGTGTGCGACATCTACACCGACGTCGATGGCGTTTACACGACGGACCCGCGCATCGTGCCGAAAGCCAAGCGCCTGCCGAAGGTTTCCTACGAGGAAATGCTGGAGATGGCATCGCTCGGGTCCAAGGTTCTGCAGACGCGCTCGGTGGAACTTGCCATGGTGCATAAGGTGCGCACCCGCGTGCTATCGAGCTTCGTGGCGCCAGAAGCGATGCAACCCGTGCGTGCGGGGATTCTGGAAGACATTGGTACAATCGTTTGCGACGAGGATGAGATCGTGGAGCAGCAGGTTGTCAGCGGCATCGCCTATGCCAAGGACGAGGCAAAGGTGACCATCCTGAAAGTCGAGGACAAGCCGGGCATCGCCGCTCGGATATTCGGGCCGCTCGCGGACGCCTCGATCAATGTCGACATGATCGTCCAGAACATCACGCCCGACGGCAAGCACACCGACATGACGTTCACGGTGCAGGCCTCCGAGTTGCCTCGAACTCTCGAAGTATTGAAGTCGGCGAAACAGGACATTGGCTATTTCGATGTGAAGAGTTCCGCAGATGTGGTCAAGATATCGGTCATCGGCATCGGCATGCGCAGCCACGCGGGCGTCGCGGCCATGATGTTCAAGGCCCTGTCCGAGAAGGGCATCAATATCCTCGCCATCTCGACGTCGGAAATCAAGATTAGTGTCTTGATCGATGCGGCGTACGCAGAGCTGGCGGTTCGTTCGTTGCACACACTCTACGGGCTCGACGCCGCCTGACAGCGTCGTCGTCGTGGCCAGACAAAGGCCGACCCTGTTCGCATGCGACTGCAGCCGTGCCTCGATCATGGGGCAAGGTTGTGTCGTGTATGTTTTTGAGGCGCCCAATCCGGGCCGATCGAACGGCAACGGCTCATGGCTACGAAACGTGGGGAAGAAAACCCCTTGCTGCCGGCAGAGCCGGCGCTGCGTGGTTTCATGCGGCGTCTTCGCGAAATCATGGCCGATCCGGGGGATGGCCAGGCGCGCTTAGACCGCATCGTCCGGCAGATTTCCGGTCTGATGGTCGCCGAAGTCTGTTCGATCTATCTCAAGCGCCAGGACGGATCGCTCGAATTGTTCGCAACCGAGGGGTTGCGGCCGTCGGCGGTGCACGACACGCGATTGAAGCGCGGCGAAGGTCTGGTCGGGCGTTGCGCCGAGCTGGCGCAATCGATCAACGAGCCAGACGCTCACGCCCATCCCGCGTTCTCGTTCCGGCCTGAAACGGGCGAAGAAATCTATCAATCCTTGCTCGCAGTGCCGATCCAGCGCGGCGGCGACCTGCTTGGCGTGCTGGTCGTCCAGAACAAGACGCGCAAGGAGTACTCTGACGAGGATACCGAGATCCTGCAGACCGCCGCGATGGTTGTCGCCGAGCATCTCGTCTCGGGCGCGGTGGCCGGCGCCCACAACGCCATCGAGTTCTCCAAATCGGCTTCGGTTGTGATCAAGGGCGAGACGATTTCGGAAGGTATCGCGCTCGGCCACGTGGTGCTGCACGAGCCGAGGATCGTCGTCACCAAGCTTTTGAGCGACGATCCGGCGGGCGAACTCAAGCGGCTCGACGCCGCCATTCGTGAACTGCGTGTGTCGCTCGACGATATGCTGGAGCACGAGAACCTGTCTGCCGCAGGCGAGCACCGCGAGGTTCTCGACGCCTATCGCATGTTCGCCCACGACAAGGGCTGGGAGCGGCGTCTCAACGAGGCGGTATCGAGCGGGCTGACAGCAGAGGCTGCGGTCGAGCGCGTGCAGAACTCGACGCGCGCGCGCATGCTGCGGCAGAATGACCCCTATTGGCGGGAGCGTCAGCGCGACTTCGACGATCTATCGGACCGCCTGCTGCGCACTCTGGTGGGCCGCGCCAACGGCGGCACCGCGCCGAGCGAGCTGCCGAACGATACGATACTGGTCGCGCGCACCATGGGGCCCGCCGAATTGTTGGACTACGACCGGACCAAACTGCGCGCGCTGGTCATCGAAGACGGCAGCGGCCAGAGCCATGTCGCCATTGTCGCAAAGGCATTGGGCCTCGCCGCCGTCGGCCAGGCCAAGGGTGTCGTCGAACGGGTGTCGGCACTCGATGCAGCCGTGGTCGACGCAGAGTCGGGCGAGGTCCATTTGCGCCCCTCGGGTGAGGTCATCGCCGCCTACTCCGACAAGGCGCGGTTCCGCGCCAAGCGCCAGAAGCAGTACGAAGCGCTGCGCGACACCCCGGCGATCACGCGCGACGGCGTGCGCATCAGTTTGCAAATGAACGCTGGCCTGCTGGTGGATATGCCGCATCTGGCCGAGAGCGGCGCCGACGGCGTGGGGCTGTTTCGCACCGAGCTGCAATTCATGCTGTCGCAGACGTTTCCGAGACTGGAGCGCCAAATCAAGGCCTACCGCGCGGTGCTCAGCGAAGCTTGCGGCAAGCCGGTGGTATTCCGGGCGCTCGATATCGGAGGCGACAAGACGTTGCCCTATCTTAGGCGGCCCGAAGAGGAGAACCCGGCGCTAGGCTGGCGCGCGATCCGCATGTCGCTTGACCGGCCGGCCCTTTTCCGCACCCAGGTGCGAGCGTTCCTCCGCGCGGCGGCGGGCCGCGATCTGCGCATAATGGTCCCGATGGTTTCGGCGGCCCACGAGATGGATGCCGTGCGGGTGCTCGTCGACAAGGAGGTCGCACTGCTCTCGCACCGCGGCTACGAGAAACCCAAGTCGTTGAAGCTCGGTGCGATGGTCGAGGTGCCGAGCCTGCTCTACGAGCTCGACCAGCTCATGCCTAAGGTTGATTTCGTGTCGGTCGGGTCCAACGATCTGATGCAGTTCATGTTCGCGGCCGACCGCGGCAACGCGCTGGTCTCGCGCCGCTTCGATCCACTGACTCCGGCTCCCCTCCGGGCGCTGAAGATGCTGGTGAAGGCCGCAAAAAAGCACAAGATTCCTTTGAACCTGTGCGGTGAGATGGCCGGCCGTCCGCTCGATGCGATGGCTTTGATCGGCCTCGGGTTCCGGGCGATCTCGATGGCGCCGGCATCGATCGGTCCGGTCAAGACCATGATTTTAGCGCTTGACGCCAATGACGTCACCGCGGTCCTCGAAGACATGATGCAGAAGAACGTCCCGCACATCCGCGACGAGTTGAAGCGGTTTGCCGAAAAGAGCGGTATCGAAGTGTGAACGCCGCCGAAGTGTGTGTGCGGCTTGGTGCCCGCGAACCAGTCGGGGCAATCTGGTCTGATCGGTTACATTCAAACTTTGACAGCGATGGTTTTTTCACCCACGATCGGGTTCGGGGACTTCCTTTTTTGTTTACTGGTATTGCGTTGAACATGCGTCGCGACCAAAATCAGGTCGGTGTTGCAAACCCTGCGTTGGGCGCAGGGTCAGTGAACTATTGGCATGGCGCTCGAACTCCGGTCCAAGCTGCTCACGTGGCCGATCCTCAGGCAGTGCCGGCAACGCAGCCCGAGTTCTGCCGGATGTTCAAGGACAGTCGCCGCATTCAGAGGTTGAGCCAGTTCGAGTTGGCGTACCGTCTTGGCACCCATCCCGAGGTGATCGATGCTCTGGAATGCGGCCGCCTCGAAGCGCTGCCGCCATGGCCGGATACAATCCGCATCGTCGCCGGGTTTCTGGCACCGCTGAACATCGACCCGCGCCCAGTGCTGCACATGATCGCCTACGAGTTCGCCGCCGCCGGGGACGCCCGTTCGCTCGTGCCGGACACCGCGCAAAGTCCGATTTCCGGCGTAGCCGCCGCGCCATTCGCAACGTCTGGGCAGACGGTCGCGGCGCACGCGTATACGGCGAAACCGCCGCCGGCACCGGTGTTGCGGCAGCGCGGAAAGGTGGGAATTGTCGCGCGTGGCATTGGCGACCGCGTGCGTCACGTTGCGGCGGGGCTGACCTCCGCTCGCGGAATGATGCCTGATTTCGGCGGCTGGCCGGTGCGGATAGGCAACCGCTTGCGCCGGCGTTCCTCGCGACGGGCGCTGTTGGGGCTCGGGGTGCCGCTGCTGTTTGTCTTCGGTGTTTCACAGTCGAACGTGGGTGCTGCGACATCGGCCGTTTTGCCGGCGCCAGTGGCGCGGGCTTTTGCCAGCGCACACGAGTATCTCCGCATTCAGTTCGCACCCATCCGCGATGGATTGCGCTGGATCGAAGTCGACGATCCGCGATCGCGGCGGGGCGACAAAATGCAGACCTCGCGGCGTTAGGTGCAAGAGCACGCCTCCGCTCGCTGGTGCCGGCGTGCTGGCCCGCCATTGCAGCATCTTCCAATCGATCAGGTCCATGAGCACAATTCCCAAAGACAAACTCGATCGGCTCGTGCTGCGCTGGGAAGCCATCCAGGCCGAACTCAACCAAGGGGTGCCCCAGGCCGTCTACACCCGGCTGAACAAGGAATTCGCGGGCTTGGACCCGATCGTTCGCCAGATTCGCGCACTCGAAGAGGCGCAACGCGAGGCGGCCGACCTCGACGCATTGATGACCGATCCGGCCGCCGGCAAAGAGATGGCCGCGCTCGCACGCGAAGAGCTGAGCACACTCGAGCCGCGGATCGCGGCCTTGGAGCAGGATGTATGCATTGCGCTGTTGCCCAAGGATTCCGCCGATGAGAAGAGTGCTATTCTGGAGGTGCGGGCCGGAACGGGTGGCGACGAGGCGGCACTCTTTGCCGCGGACCTGTTCCGGATGTACAGCCGCTATGCCGACCTGAAGGGCTGGAAGTCCGAGATTATCTCGGTGTCCGAAAACGATCTCGGTGGTTACAAGGAAATCGTCGCAGCGATCACCGGGCAAGGCGTGTTCGCCAAACTCAAGTTCGAGAGCGGTGTGCACCGCGTGCAGCGCGTTCCGGCAACCGAGGCCAGCGGCCGAATTCACACCTCGGCGGCGACCGTGGCGGTACTGCCCGAGGCCGAGGATGTCGATGTCGACATCAAGGCCGAGGACATTCGGATCGATACCATGCGCGCGGGCGGGGCCGGCGGCCAGCACGTCAACAAGACCGAAAGTGCGGTCCGCATTACGCATCTGCCGACCGGAATCATGGTCGTTTCAGCTGAGAAATCGCAACATCAGAACCGGCGACTGGCAATGCAGGTGCTGCGCTCGCGGGTCTACGAACTCGAACGAGAGAAGGCGGCGAACGAACGCAGCCAGGCGCGCAAGGAGCAAGTGGGGTCTGGTGACCGCTCGCAGCGCATCAGAACCTACAACTTCCCGCAAGGCCGTGTCAGCGACCACCGCATCAACCTGACGCTGCACAAGCTCGATGCGGTGATGGATGGCAGCGGTCTCGACGAACTGGTCGATGCGCTGATCACCGACCACCAGGCGAATCTCTTGGCGTCCATGGCCAGCCATGGATCCGGTTGACCTTCAGCGCGACCGCCGGCTCGGCATCGGCGATGCGGTGCGTGCGCTCGCTCGCGAGTTCCGCAGCGCCGGTATCGAGACCCCCGATCTCGATGCCCGTCTGTTGGTTGCTGCCGCCACTGGCGTGACGCGCGAAGAAATCCTCACCGACCCCAGCCGCGTGATCGAGGAACCCGCGCAAGCAAAGCTCGGCGAATACCGCCACCGCAGGCTGGCCAAGGAGCCCGTCTCTCGCATTCTCGGCCAGCGTGGGTTCTATGGACGCTGGTTCCAGGTGACGCCGGCCACCCTCGATCCCCGCGCCGACAGTGAAACACTCGTCGAAGCGGTGCTCGAACTGGTCGCTGCCGAGGGGTGGCGATCGAAGCCGCTGCGCATCCTCGATGTCGGCACCGGTAGCGGATGCCTATTGGTTACGCTCCTTGCCGAGTTGCCCTCTGCTTCGGGTCTTGGGACCGATATCTCTGAAGCGGCACTGGCAACGGCTTGCGTCAATGCTCGGACGCATGGTGTGACAGGGCGGATCGGATTCGAGCTGCGCCGTGGTCTGGACGGAGTTGTGGGACCGTTCGATATCCTCGTTTCCAATCCGCCTTACATTGCGTCGTCGGACATCGCCGGTCTCGACGAAAGCGTCAGGATTTACGATCCGCTTTCGGCTCTGGATGGTGGACCCGACGGCCTCGACATCTATCGCGAGATCTTCGCCGGGTTGCTGGGCGTCGTGCCGACGGGCTGGTCGCTGTTCGAGGTCGGATCGACCCAGGCGAAGGCGGTGACAGATCTCGCACGCGCGGCCATTCCAGTGCATCGATTGACATCGAGCCGGTCTTGGAGGGACTACGGTGGTCACACTCGCAGCGTTGCCGTTCGAACACAGTTGTGATGCAAACTCGAAAAGGGCTTTGAAACGACGGAAATACCAGATATTATCCGAGCCGGCAGAACACTATTTGCGCGTTCAGCTTAGGCGTCTTGAAGATGCCATCGTAGAAGCGCACGAATCGCACGCGAGACGTTGTGGGGTTTGCGAATCCGGCAGATCCTAGTCTCCAGGGCCAATTGGCCGCATCTGGGGAACCTCGCACGGGACGCCATTTCCGCTTGGAACATAGTCCGTCGGGTCGCGTTGCGAGTGGTGAAATAGGCGATGCCGCGCATGGCGCGCGTGTCAAGGATTCGGTCCGAAACGAAAATTCGGACTGAAGATGGACGACTGACGGATAGCGCAACGATTTTGTCGCATCATGCCGACGATTTGTGGTCTCGCGGCCTAAGCAGAAACTGGCGGCGTGCATGCCACCGATCTGGCGGGATTGTACGGGCAGCGTGCCAGCGAGGTATTTCCGAAGGTCGTCGACCGGCAAACTCATCGACGCGTTCGAAGACAGGTTCGAACCGCGATAATTTCGTAGCAGCCACCGAAGAATGGGAGCCCATGAGGCAGGGACAGCAGAACCGCAGAGGTCGCGGCCGCAACACGAATGGCAACAATAACAACAACAATCACAGCCATCAGAATGGCAACCGCAAAGGCCAAAACCCGACCGCCCGCAGCTTTGAGAGCAATGGGCCGGACGTCAAATTGCGCGGCACCCCGGCCCACATAGCCGAGAAGTACGTGGCTTTGGCGCGCGATGCTCAGTCGTCTGGCGACCCCGTACTCGCAGAGAATTATCTGCAGCACGCTGAGCACTATAATCGCATCATTCTGGCCTACCGCGAGCAGCAGATCGCCCAAGGCGGCGATCCGGGCGGCATGTCGCCGCGCAATCGGCAGGTGATGCCCGGTGACCCGTTGGAAGCCGGTGACGGTTTTGGCGAGGATGATGGCGATGATGCCGGCGGCGAGGGCGGACAACCGTTTTCGGGCATAGGCGA
Organism: Hyphomicrobium sp.; assembly: GCA_002928395.1. Taxonomy (GTDB): domain Bacteria; phylum Pseudomonadota; class Alphaproteobacteria; order Rhizobiales; family Hyphomicrobiaceae; genus JAKAML01. The sequence goes on along the minus strand of PEQZ01000020.1, from coordinate 7,646 downwards.
TCAGCCGCCGACGGGCATTGGTCCCGTCCCGCAACGGTTCGACGGCCGCCCGCAGCGTGATTCGCGCCAGGACAATGCGAACCGCGGCGAGCACCAGCGGCCGCAGCACCGCGATCGGCAAGGCGAGCCGCGTACTCCGTTTCAGGACCGGGCCGAGCGACCCGAACGAGTGGACCGCGACCGCCAAGAGCGCCCAGATCGCCCGGATCGTCCGGATCGGCCGAACGAAAGGCTGCAAGAACGGCCTGAGCGGGTCGAGCGTTTTGATCGGCCCGAGCGCATGGATCGCCCGGTCCGGGTCGAGCGTCCTGAGCGCATCGAGCGCGTGCCCCAGCCTGTCCCAGGCAACGTGGTCGACGCCGTGCCGCGCAGACGGGAACGTTTTCAGCCGGCAGCGCCGGCGCACGAGCAGCCTGAGTTTCTGCGCCGTCCGGTTCGTCGCCCACGCCGCGATGACAGTGGCGAAGCGCTGCCACCGGTTCCGGCGCCGGTGGTGGGTGACGACCAGGATTGAAATTCGACCCGGCCTGACACCGTCTGGCACCAGCGCGGGGATGCCGTGGGAATCGTCTCGCGGCAGTCTTGTCGTCGGTAAGCTAACCGACAGAATCGCCGGCCGCGGCTTCACCAGCCGCAACGACGGTTGCGTAGATTCCGAAGTCCGCGTGGCCCCACGTGCGCTGCAGGATGGCAGGAATGCCCATGTCGCGCGCACCGGTGCCGGGGTCGACGTTCGTGGCCGCGCAGCGTTGGGTGCGGTCAAATCCTTGGACGCGGGCGCTGCCGAGCCCGAACTCGGTCCCCACCCACTCGAACTCCGACCAGGCCGGAATGCCGTCGACAATGATGTTGGGCCGGAACCGGATCGGGTCGATTTTGCGCCCGGCTGCGCGCTCCAGATCTCGGAGCGAGGCGAGATTGATGACGTGCACGCATTTCGCGGCCACATCCGAGAAGCTGTGTCCAGCGGCCGAAACGATCCGCGGCGCCCCCCGCAGTTCCGCGTTGAGGTAGGCCGCGATGAACTGTTCGATCATCGAGCGGCCGAGCTTGGTCGACAGCTGACCGCGCGCCACCTGCTTGCCACCCCGCAGGATGGTCAGCATTTCCGTGGCGTCGTCGAATTTGGTTTCGAGTGTCGCCAGCCGCTCGTCCCGCATCAACGTTAGAAATGAGACCTTCGGCAAATGGCGGGGCACATCGGGGTCGAACCTGCCGGGTCCGTTCTCGATCGCATAGGCACGGTCGAACGCGATGGTTTTTTCAGGCTCGAGCGAGACCCGACCAAGTTTTTGCGGCGAGAAGGCTTTCATCGGGTAGCGCAGGATCTCTTCGATGGTCCCTCGAGCACGGTCGGCCATGGGTGTTCCTTGTGGGGTCCGGCAAAGTTCGGTTAGCGCGTCGCGCCGATATGTCGCCTGTGCCTCACGGCGATTGTCAACCGGAGCACCGCGGAGCATGCATCGCCGCCCCCCTTTGTGGTGCGATGCGCTCGCACTATATCTTCAGAGGTGACCAGGCGACGAATGCCACGAGTGGGTTCGAACCGAGCGTTGGTGCCGATATGACGTTGATCATGGTGCCGGTCCGTGCCCTCGCGTAGTCAGGTTGGGGCGGCCGCGGCACGCTGAGGAGACTTGCACATGAACTTCGAGCGTTACACAGACCGAGCCAAGGGTTTTGTTCAATCGGCCCAGAGCCTTGCGACGAGGGAGGGACATCAGCAGTTTGCTACCGACCATCTGCTCAAAGTCCTGATCGATGATCCGGAGGGGCTTGCGGCCGGCCTCATCGACCGCGCTGGTGGCCGCAACCGTGATGCCTTGGCGGCGGTCGAGCGCGCCTTGCAGCGCCGGCCGAAAGTGAGTGGAACAGGCGCCGGACAAGTCTATCTTGCGCCTGAATTGGCGCGTGTGTTCGATGCAACAGAAAAGATGGCCGACAGCGCCGGCGATCGTTTCGTGACTGTTGAGCGGCTGCTGCTTGCATTGGCTCTCGACAAGTCCACGGAGGCTGGCCGCATATTGATTGAGGCCGGCGTCTCGGCCGAGAAAATCAACGAGGCGATCAACGCCATCCGCAAAGGCCGCACTGCGGATACCGCGTCCGCCGAGCAAAGCTACGATGCGCTGAAGCGCTATGCCCGCGACCTGACCGAGGCGGCTGCGGCCGGCAAACTCGATCCGGTTATCGGGCGCGATGAGGAAATCCGGCGAACCATTCAAGTGCTGTCGCGGCGAACCAAGAACAATCCCGTGCTGATCGGCGAACCGGGCGTCGGCAAGACCGCGATTGCCGAAGGTCTCGCGCTTCGCATCATCAAGGGTGACGTGCCCGAGAGTTTGCGTGACAAGAAATTGCTCGCGCTCGACATGGGTGCGCTCATTGCGGGCGCCAAGTACCGCGGCGAGTTCGAGGAGCGGTTGAAGGCGGTGCTCAGTGAAACGCAAGCCGCGGCCGGTGGCATCATTTTGTTCATCGACGAACTTCACACCATCGTCGGTGCCGGCAAGTCCGAAGGATCGATGGATGCGGGTAACCTGTTGAAGCCCGCGCTTGCCCGCGGCGAGTTGCACTGCGTGGGTGCCACCACGCTCGACGAATATCGCAAGCACATCGAGAAGGATGCGGCACTCGCCCGTCGCTTCCAGCCGGTGTTCGTCGGCGAGCCGACCGTCGAGGATACGATATCGATCCTGCGCGGCCTCAAGGAAAAATACGAACTGCATCACGGCGTCCGCATTACCGACAGTGCGCTGGTGGCGGCGGCCACGCTATCGAACCGCTACATCACCGACCGCTTCCTACCGGACAAGGCCATCGACCTCATGGACGAAAGCGCGTCCCGGCTGCGGATGCAGGTCGACAGCAAGCCCGAGGAGTTGGACGAGATCGACCGGCGATCGGTGCAATTGAAGATCGAGCGGGAGGCGCTGAAAAAGGAAAGCGATCCGGCGTCGCGCGACCGACTCGGGCGCCTCGAAAGAGAAATCGCCGACCTCGAGGAAAAGTCGAACGCGATGACCTCGCGCTGGCAGGGCGAAAAGAAGAAGCTCGGTTCGGCGCAGAAGCTCAAGGAAGAACTGGAAGCGAGGCGCAACGAGCTCGAGCAGGTCAAGAGGCGCGGTGAATACGTGCGCGCCGGTGAGCTTGCGCATAGCGTCATTCCTGAACTCGAAAAGCGCTTGAAAGTGCTCGAGTCGGCCGACGGGCAGCCAACGCCCATGGTCGAAGAGGCGGTGACACCAGATCACATCGCCTATGTCGTGTCGCGGTGGACCGGTATTCAGGTCGAAAAAATGCTCGAAGGCGAGCGCGACAAGCTGCTCAAGATGGAGGCCGCACTCGCCAAGCGCGTGATCGGCCAGCAGGAAGCGGTGATTGCCGTGTCGACAGCGGTGCGCCGGGCGCGCGCCGGATTGCAGGACCCCAACCGTCCGATCGGCTCATTCATGTTTCTCGGGCCGACCGGCGTCGGCAAAACGGAACTGACGAAGGCCTTGGCCGCGTTCTTGTTCGACGACGACAACGCCATGGTCCGCATGGACATGAGCGAGTACATGGAAAAGCACTCGGTTTCACGGCTGATCGGCGCGCCTCCTGGCTACGTCGGCTACGAGGAGGGGGGCGCGCTGACCGAGGCCGTCCGCCGCCGCCCCTATCAGGTGATCCTGTTCGACGAGATCGAGAAGGCGCATCCGGACGTGTTCAACGTGCTGTTGCAGGTGCTGGACGACGGGCGGCTGACCGATGGGCAAGGCCGCACGGTGGATTTCAAGAACACCATCATCGTTCTCACGTCCAATGTCGGCGCCGAATACCTCGTTGCCCAGAAGGAAGGCGAGGATACGGACTTGGTGCGCGACGAGGTGATGGCCGAGGTTCGTGGGCGCTTCCGGCCGGAATTCCTCAACAGGCTCGACGAGATCATTCTGTTCCATCGCTTGCAGCGGAGTGAAATGGTCGAGATCGTCGACATTCAGATGCGGCGCTTGGCGAAGCTGCTGACCGATCGAAAGATCCAAGTCGTGCTCGACGACGCCGCGCGGACCTGGCTCGCCAACCGCGGCTACGACCCGGCCTATGGGGCCCGGCCCTTGAAACGCGTGATGCAGAAGCACATCCAAGACCCGCTGGCCGAGCAGATCCTGGCAGGCGGCGTCAAGGAAGGCGATACCGTCCAGGTGTCGGTCCGCGACGGCGTTCTCATCATCAATGGCTGGCCGGTGAAGGCCGCCGCTTGACCGCGTGGGCTGCGCTGCCGACCGAGCCCAGCCAGAACCGTTACCGGCTTTCCTGCATGACGGGGGCGCGCCGCATCAGCTCGTCGACGCGTGCGCGTTCCTTTTGATAGTCAGCGAGCTGTTTGCCAGCGAGTTGGCGCTCACGCGGGACTTGGATCGACAACGGATCGACGAACCTGCTGTTGACCAGCACCTCGTAGTGCAGGTGCGGGCCTGACGAGAGGCCTGTCGAGCCGACGTAGCCGATGATCTGCCCTTGGCGGACTTTCGCGCCATCCTGGACGCCGGGAGCGATGCGCGACAGATGACTATACGTCGTCTGATAGCCGTTGGCGTGGCGGATGCGGATGTAGTTGCCGTTGTAGCCCTTGCGGCCGGCTTCCTCGATCACGCCGGTTCCGGCCGCTAGGATCGGTGTACCGGTCGGCGAGGACCAGTCGACTCCGGTGTGCATTTTCCGCTCGTTGAGCAATGGGTGGAAGCGCACGCCGAAGCCGGACGTCAGGCGTACGTCGTCGCCACGCACCGGTCGGCGCATCAAGAACTTTCTCGAATTATTGCCTTGCTCGTCATAGTAGTCGACGATGCCGTCGCTGGTCCGGAAGCGCCAGAACCGTGACGTGTCTCCGCCGACCGTGACCGAAGTGTAGAGCAGTTCGCCGGGCGGGCCGTTGGTCGCCGCCTCGTCCTTCATGTCGAAAAAGAACTCGACCATGTCGCCGGTACGGATGCGGCGGCGGAAATCCGTGTCGTAGGCGTGAATGCGCAGGATCTGCAAAATCGATTCCGGCGGTACGCTCTGCGTCAGACTAGCGTGATAGAGGCTCGAATAGACGCTCGATGACTGCGGCTGATCGCTTTCTGACAGCGCCGCGCGGGCAACGGCCTTGTCGTCTATCGGGGTGCCGCTGGCGACGAACTCACCGGCCGCGTTTCTCGCCACCGTGACGCGGTGAACATGTCCATCGTCGAACACGCTGAACCGCGAGGGATCCATGCGGTTGGTCTGGGTCAAAGAAGGCACGAGCGTTATGTGCACCTCCTGGCCAGCTGACAGCGTCGGCTCGGCGAAGATGCTTTTGGCCACCTCGGTCATGGCGCGGGCCTGCCATGTGTCGCTGCCGGCTTTGGTCAAGATCTTGACTAAGGTGTCGCCGCGCGCGGCCTTTACGACACGCACTTCGCGTCGCTCGAGGTCGTCGCTCGCGTCGTCGCTGTCGGACGTGTTCTTGGTCAGCTGAGTGGTGTTGGGTGGAAGCGGTTCGACTTCGGCTTTCTCGCGCTGGACGCCAGCGACATCGCCCGGAGCCGCCAGCGCCGCGAGTTCCCCTGGCTTTTCGCCACTGCTCGACTGCTCGACAAGATCGGAGACCTCCTGTGTGTCGAGCTCTTGTCCGTCTTCACCAGGCAAGATACCGCCGAGCAGCTCGACCACCTTGATCGCGACGTCGCCCTTGGCATTGCCCGCACTGCCATCGGCATCGTCATCGTCGCCAGAGCTGACCGGACGGCTGTTGGCATAGAGCCGGAACGGGTTGAACGCTGGAATGACGTCGCTGAAGGCGGAGTTCTGCGGGACCGGCGCCAAGCGAGCTACGACGCGGGCATAGGGTTTGGCGTGGAGATACTCGCGGCCGTTGCGCCGCTGCTTGATGGTTTCGTGGATGATGAAGCGGGTCGAACTCGCGCCCGTCGCCGGTTGCAGCCGATCGGTCCTCGGAACCGACCACTTGAGGCCACCGTCACGACGTGGTTCCGGCGTGACCTCCGGCGCGCTCGCTTTCTCGCGCATCCGCTTCAGCGTCGGCACGATCCCGCCGCTGCTGTCTTGTTGATCGCTCGATCCATAAATGACCACGAAGATTGCCAGGGCACCGACAGCGCCGGCGAGGCAAGTACTGACGAGCCACCGGAAGCGGCCGCCCTCGCGGGCTTCTGCGTGATCGCTGTCATAGAGGTCGCGCCACCGCTTGCGCGACCGTCCGCGATAGACGCGCGGCAATCCATCACCCCGCGTGCCGGCAGGAGCCTTCATGCGGCTGGGGCGTGGCGCGGTTGGACTGCGATCGAGCACGAACGAGAGCCCCTTCCGCTATCTTCCGTCTGCACCTCTGACCTTGGGATTGGGCCGAAATTAAGCCGAACCGGGAGCGGAGATCGCGTCGGATAACGGTTCGACGCCACGCCGGATAATCCTAGATCGAAAGCCTGGAAGTCAACCGAAGACGGCAGCTGCTGGCGCGGTTGTCATCTGTTTTCCCGTGCCGGGCCGCTCCCGAGCCTCGCAGTTATGGTCAAAGCCGGTTGCGCAGATCGAGATCGGGCCTGACGGTGCATCAGGCCTTCTGGCGCCATGCCTTGCACCATCGCCCGTTGCGCTCGTGTGCCCGGTCCGACATTTGCGTCCCCCGTCCCCCGTCCCGCGTCCCGCGCTCCAAAGCCCATGCCGGTCCGATAAGGATCACGAGCAACGTTTTGATTCCCATTTAGTTTCGGCATCTGACGTTTGGCCACGAGACCAGCCGCGGGCGGGGCCCAAACGTCGGATGCGCTACACGAGTGTGCTGTTTTCAACAGCCCGATTGTGCCGCAGTCGCCAACGGACGATGCTGCACCGCACCCAGCGGGCGCCGATTTTCCGTTTGTGCCTCCTTGTTTTGGTAAATTTTGGCGGCCGGCACAGCGGCCGATAGGGCAGCCGCTTCCGGCGCACTCTCTAGCCGCAAGATTTTTCCTCATCTATTTCAATGATTTGTGGACGCGTCCGCCGCTACTCTAACTTTTTTTAACGACGGTGTTGACAAGGGGCAGGGTTTGCTATTTATTCGGTCCTTGTCGCGGGGCCACAGTGCTTCGCCGCCCTTGACGGGCATTGCTCTTCTCGCTCAGCTGCGCGGTCGCCACCGGAACAACCGGCCGACAACGCGTTGCCAAAAGTGTCGTCTCGAGAGGGGCGGCACGAGAAGTCGTCGAGGTTGCTCTTTGACAATTGAATTTGAAGGAAGGGAAACGCAGGCGGCGGAGTCCTGGCGGCTCGGTTGTTGGCAACAGCATCCGAGCATAAAGAACTCTGGCGATTTCTGCGTTTCTATAACCATCACCGAATTTGCAATGGTCGCGGGGCAACCCGTGAGCAAGGCATTTTTGTGTGAAGGGACCCGTAACGCAGTGAATCCTTGGATTAACCTCCAAGCCAAAACCAGTATCATCTTTCAATATGAGAGTTTGATCCTGGCTCAGAACGAACGCTGGCGGCAGGCCTAACACATGCAAGTCGAACGCTCCGCAAGGGGAGTGGCAGACGGGTGAGTAACACGTGGGAATCTTCCTATTGGTATGGAATAGCTCAGGGAAACTTGGGGTAATACCGTATAAGCCCGAGAGGGGAAAGATTTATCGCCA
>PEQZ01000019.1 GCA_002928395.1 Hyphomicrobium sp. | reverse complement strand
TCAGCCCGTCGCGCATGTCCTCGTCGAAACCGCGCAGGATTTTTTCGCCGCGATAGATGAGCGTCGTCTCGGCCCCGAGGCCGTGGAAGATGCATGCGAACTCGACTGCGATATAGCCGCCGCCCGCCACCACCACGCGCTTTGGAAGGTCAGGCAGATGGAACGCTTCGTCCGACGTGATCACATGCTCGCGGCCGGGGAGGTTCGGGTCGATGTTGGGTCGGCCGCCGGTGGCGATGAGGATCTTCGTCGCGGTGACGGAGCTGCCCTGCTTGATGAGGCGGATGGCGTTGGGGCCTTCGACCACCGCGCGTTCGTCGAACACGGTGACGCCGGCACGCACCTGGCCAGTGCGATAGATGCCTTCGAGCCGCGCGATCTCGCGGTCCTTGTTGGCGATCAGCGTCGCCCAGTCGAAGGTGCGCGGACCGACCGTCCAGCCGAAGCCCGCGGCGTCCTCGAACGCGTCGCGGAAACGGCTCGCGTAGACCAGGAGCTTTTTCGGCACGCAGCCGCGGATCACGCAGGTGCCGCCGAAACGGTCCTCTTCCGCGATGGCCACCCGCGCGCCATGACCCGCCGCGATGCGCGCCGCGCGCACCCCACCCGAGCCACCGCCGATGACGAACAGATCGAAGTCGTGAGCCATCACAACGCGCTCCCTTCGATGTCGAACTGGTCTTCGATGACCTCGACGCCGTTGGGGCCAGCGATGATGGCCGCGTCCGCGATGCCGAGGAACATGCCGTTCTCGACCACGCCGGGGATCAGCTTCAAGGCTTCATCGAGCGCGTCGGGTTCCTCGATCCGGCCGAACGCGCAGTCGAAAATGTAGTTGCCGCCGTCGGTGACGAACGGCTGGCGGTCCTGGCCCATGCGGAGCTTGATCTCGCCACGACAGCCGGCGTCTTCCGCCAGCATCTCGATCATGTTGCGGGTGGCGGCGAAGCCGAAGCGCACCACCTCGACCGGCAGCGGGAATGCGCCCAGCATCTCGACGCGCTTGGAGATATCCGCGATCACCACCATGCGCTCGGACGCGGTTGCGACGATCTTCTCGCGCAGCAGCGCGCCGCCGCCGCCCTTGATCAGCCGCAGCTCGCCGTCGAGTTCGTCGGCGCCGTCGATGGTGAGATCGAGCAACGGCGTGTCGTCGAGCGTGGTCAGCGGGATGCCGAGTTCCCTGGCCTGCAACCGCGTCGCTTCCGACGTCGGCACGCACAGCACATCAAGTCCCGCTTTCACGCGCGCCCCGAGTAGATCGACCAGGTGCCGAGCCGTCGAACCGGTGCCGAGGCCCAACCGCATTCCGGGTTCGATCAAGTCCAGCGCGTGCTCTGCCGCAAGACGCTTCAAGGCATCGGAGGTCATGAACCGTAAGGTCCCTCTGCTCGTGTGGCGGAAGCGGCCGCGGGCGAGGGCCGTATAATCAAAGCCCGCCAAACATCGTATACTTCATGTCCAGGAATTCTTCGAGCCCGTGTTGCGAGCCCTCGCGGCCGAGGCCCGACTGCTTGATGCCGCCAAAGGGCGCAAGCTCGGTCGAGATCACACCCTCATTGACGCCGACCATACCGAACTCGAGTGCTTCGGCGACGCGCCATACACGGCCGATGTCCCGGGCATAGAAATAGGCGGCCAGTCCGAACGGCGTGTCGTTGGCCATCGCCACCACCTCTTCTTCCGTGTCGAACCGGAAGAGGGGTGCGACGGGCCCAAATGTCTCTTCCCGTGCGACCAGCATGGCCGACGTCGCCTCGCTCAGGATCGTCGGTTGGAAAAAGTTGCCGCCCTTCGCGTGTCGCTGGCCACCCGTGGTTACAGTCGCGCCGTGTTCGACGGCATCGGCGATATGCGCTTCCACCTTGTCGATGGCCGCCGAGTTGATCAGTGGGCCAATATTCACGCCGTCCTCGACGCCCGACCCGACCGCGAGCCTGGCCACCTCCGCAGCAAGCTTCGATGCAAACGCGTTATAGATTCCGGCCTGCACATAAATGCGGTTGGCGCACACGCATGTCTGTCCGGCATTGCGGAACTTCGATTGCATGGCACCGGCGACAGCCTTGTCGATGTCAGCATCGTCGAACACGATGAACGGCGCGTTGCCGCCGAGTTCGAGCGCGACCTTCTTCACCGTCGATGCCGCCTGCGCCATCAGAATCCGGCCGACCTCCGTCGAGCCCGTGAACGTGACCATCCGGACGAGCGGGTTCGCCGTCAGCTCGCGGCCAACGGCCACCGGGTCGCGGCAGGTCACGACGTTGAAAACGCCGCGGGGAATGCCGGCCATGTCGGCCAATGCAGCGAGCGCGAGCGCGGATAGCGGCGTTTCCTCGGCGGGTTTGACGACAGCCGTGCAACCGGCCGCGAGTGCCGGCGAAACCTTGCGGGTGATCATGGCCGCGGGGAAATTCCAAGGCGTGATGGCGGCGATCACGCCGACGGGCTGCTTCATGACCACGATGCGCGCGTCGCGCTTCGGCGACGGGATGGTCTCCCCATGCACGCGCTTGGCCTCCTCCGCGAAAAATTCGACGAAACTCGCGGCATAGTGGATCTCACCCTTGGCCTCGGCCAGGGGCTTGCCTTGCTCCTTCGTCAACAACAGCGCGAGCTGGTCGGCGTTCCCAATGATCAGCTCGTACCACCGGCGCAGGACGGCCGACCGCTCCTTCGCGAGCAGCCTGGACCAGGGCTTGAACGCGCGGTGCGCGGCCTCGATCGCCGCCCGCGTCTCCTCCACGCCGAGATCGGGCACGCGGCCCAGCTCCTCGCCTGTCGCCTTGTCGAGCACCGGCAGCACAGGTTTGCCGACCCACGCGCCGTCGATGTAGGCCTGAGACTTCAGAAGCGTGATGACCTTCTGGTCCATGAGACACGACTTTCGAATGGAGACGCCGCGCGCCACAGCCAGCGGCAATTGCCCATTTTTAGTGCGACTTGGACGCGCGTTCAACGATCTGCCTGGTACCCCCGCTGCGATTGCGTGACAGCTATGCGTGGCGGGGATAGATAGCCGCAGCACCATCCCATCCCCGTCCGATCCCCGTCCCAACCCGCCCGCGGAGCCCCATGAACGGCCTCACTCTCGTCTTCGACCTCGACGGCACCCTTGTCGATACCGCACCCGATCTGGTCGGCGCCACCAATCATGTGTTGGCAAACCTCGGCGCCGAACCGCTGCCCGATACCCTGCTCCGCCCCTGGATCAGCTACGGCGCGCGCCGCATGGTCGTCGAAGCCCTCGGCATCAGACGGTTGTCGCAAACAGATGCCGAGATCGACCGCCAGATCGAGCGGTTTCTCGCCTATTATACAGAGAACATCTCCCGCGAGAGCCGGCCGTTCCCCGGAACACTGCGCGCGCTCGATCAGCTGGCGGATCTGGGCGCCACGCTTGCCGTCTGCACGAACAAGCGCGAAAGCTTGTCGCGGCTTCTGCTCGACCAGTTGAACATGACCAGTCGTTTCAAGGCGATCGCCGGACGCGACACATTCCCGGTTTGCAAGCCCGACCCCGGGCATTTGACAGGCGCCATCGCGCTCGCGGCCGGTGATACGCGCCGCGCTGTCATGATCGGCGACAGCGGCATCGACATTGCAACTGCCAAGGCCGCTGGCGTACCGGTCGTCGCGGTCAGCTTCGGTTACACGGAAAGGCACGTGCGCGAATTCGATCCGGACATGGTCATCGATCATTACGACGAGTTGGTTCAGGCCATTGCGCGGGTCCGGCCGGGCCCATGATCGCCTGAAAATCGATCCGCGGCCCGTTCGCGCGGGCGGTCGTGCGCATGCGTCACCAAACCACCCGCTCACGGTTGCCGAACGGTCGCAGTAGCGTCCCGGTGTGGCCACAATCTCACCGTTTCGTGATGCAGGATTTGCGGAACGTCAACCGCCGAATTTAGAAAAAGGATCTCTCACATGAAGGCCTCGGCCCCAATCGTCGCCGCCTTTGTCGCATTGGCCGGCGCGTCCAGCATTGTGTTCGCACAATCCGGTGCGGCACCGGCCCCCAAGAGCGCAGAAGAGTGTTTGAAGTCGGCATTCGAACTTGCCCAGACTGCTGAAAGTAAAAAGCTCGCCGAGCCTCAGCTCGACAAAATCGAAGCCTTGTTGACCAAGATGGAAAGTCATTGCGACGCCAAGCAGTTCACCGAGGCCGCGGCGGTCGCCAAGGACATCACCACGGCGATCGAGGCGAAGTAGGCTTGGGATCAACGTCGTCTCAAGCTCCAACGAGCGGCCTCCAACGAGCGGCGGCCCCACTGAAGAGTGTCCGGCCGCCGTTATCCGTTCCTGTCCGCCTCGGATGAACCTGGGGCCATCTCACGTGCGGCGCGCGATCAGTCTGACGACCGTCGATGGGCCGACGTGGCGGACGCCCTCGGCCAGCACCGTCTCGACCTCCTCCAGAAGTTCGATTTCTGCTTCCGCGAAATCGCTGGCGAGGTCGGTTGGCAGGACCAGCATTTCGGGCGGCGGCCCGCCTGTGCTGCCGTCTTTGCGGCGTTCGAGCTGGCGCGGCGAATAGCATTCCAGGATCACGATGCCGCCGGGTTTGAGTGCGGCCAGCATTCGGCGATGCATGACCGGCCGTTCGGCGGGTGGGAAATGTATGTAGATCGCGGCCACGACGTCGAATTGCGCTTGCGGCCACGGCCAGACATTGAGATCGGCCGCTCGCGCGTCGATCCGCACCCCGCGCTCGGTGGCCAGCTTTCTGGCCTTCTCGACGCCGACCTGGGACGCGTCGACGGTCACCACATCGAGCCCGAGGCCCGCCAGCCAAACGCCGTTACGGCCCTCCCCATCACCCGGCACCAGGGCCTTTTGGCCGGGCGCGAGCCGCGCTTGCTGGTCAGCGAGAAAGCCGTTGGGTTCGGTGCCGAAGGCAAACACCGGCTCGCTATAGCGCTGATCCCATATCTTTGCCGTCGTCCGCGGTTCTGAACTCATGTCGTCGTCTCCCACCTTGCAACATCAACCTGAAGGGAACTCGAGTATTCGCTTTGGTATGCGCGAACTTGGCGACGGTCCGGCCGACCGCCTGATGCCAGATGGCTGACCAGGATGGCCGACGGGACCATCACATTCACAAAACAATCCTATGGCAAACTCCGGCTCGGGGCGTATTTTCCATTGGGTCCAGCGGCTGGATTCTGTGGCGTAATCCGCGAAGGAATAGGCCTTTGCCCATCACGCATGTCACACGTGGCTACCCGCTGGGGGGCTTCCGGCTATCACCCATCGGGCTCGATGATCTATCGTCGGTTCGCTATGTTCATGTGACTGCGTTCCGCTCTCTCGTCGCCCCGAGCCTTACCGAGCGCGAGACCGAGGCGTGGCTGGTGCAATTCTACCAACCGGCCTACACGGAGCGATTGATTGGGACCTCCCTGTTGGGAGCCTGGGTCGGCCGAGAACTGGTCGGCACTGCAAGTTGGACACCGCATCCCTCCGCCTCGGCCACGGCACGCATCGACGACTTGTTCGTACACCCCATGTTCGCCGGCAACGACATCGGCCAACGTCTGATGACCGCCGTCGAAGCATCTGCGACCCAAAGCGGTTACAAACTCGCGCGGGTCGACGTGCCGCCGGTATCCGCCGCCTATTTCGAGGCGCGCGATTACCGGCTGCTTTCACGCGGCATGCGCGCGATTTCGCCGGTAGCTGTCCCCGTCGTCTACATGGCCAAGGACCTGTGATCGCCGAGCGCTCAGCTCCCGACGTTCCGCGCCTCTGGTTTTTTGCGCGCTGCAGCGCCACAGGCGAGGCGTCGTCGTCAGGTTGCCTGTCCGGCCAGCCGAGCCGCGGCGCGTTGCCGGCCGATCAGCGGCAGCAGCATCTTGAGATCCGGGCCAGATTCGCGTCCTGTCAAAACGAGGCGCAAGGGATGAAACAGTGCGCGCCCTTTCGTGCTGGTCTCGGCCTTGATGGCAGCAGTCCACAGGCCCCACGTCGCCTCGTCCCATGGCTCGGGGGGCAACAGGCGCAGCGCGACCGCTAGCAGAGCGGGTTCTTCGATAATAGGGGCCACGTTGCCCCCCACCACTTCCCACCATGTCCCCACGTCGGCGAGAGCCCCGATGTTGCCACGAACCGCCTCCCAGAACCGCCGCGCGGTGGTTCCGTCCCTTGCCTCACCGGGTTTGCCACCGACACCAAGTTCGGCCAGCCGATCGGCCACGGCGGCGTAAGGCAACGTCAGCAGGTGCCTGGCGTTGAGCGCGCGCAGCTCCTCGACATCGAAGCGCCCCGGCGCCATCGAGATTTTCTCGAAGGCCATCATGGCCGCCAGCGCGTCGAGGCTCGGCATGGGCTGGATCGGATCCGAAGTGCCGACGAGTGCGGCATGGGCGACGACCGCCAGGGGCTCGAGACCGGCCTCGCGGAAGCCCTCGATCGAGAGCGCACCAAGGCGCTTCGACAATGCCTGACCATCGGGGCCGATGAGCAGGCTGTGGTGTCCGAACATGGGCGGCTCTCCGCCGAGCGCTTCGAACAACTGGATCTGGACGCCCGTGTTGGTGACGTGGTCCTCGCCGCGGATGACATGCGTGATGCCGAACTCGAGATCGTCGACCACGCTCGTGAAGGTGTAGAGTGCCGTGCCATCACCACGAATCAGCACCGGATCGGACAGCGACCCCGCATCCACCATCTGGTCGCCGCGAATGCAATCGTTCCACGAGACGATCGTCGGCAGAGGCTCGGTCGTACCCGGCTCTGCGTTGGCGAGCCGGAACCGCCAGTGCGGCCGCCGGCCGTCCGCCTCCATGCGCGCCCGATCTGCGTCGTTGAGTTTGAGCGATGCCCGGTCATAGATCGGCGGACGACCCAGCGCCAATTGCCGCTTGCGGCGCCGGTCCAATTCGTCCTCGGTCTCATAGCAGGGGTAGAGACGGCCCGACGCCTTGAGCCGCTCGGCGGCAGCGTCATAGCGATCGCCGCGCGCCGACTGCCGCTCTTCGCGCGCCCACTCGAGCCCGAGCCAGGCGAGATCCCGCCGTATGCCGGCGGCGAATTCCTCCGTCGATCGCTCCTGGTCGGTATCGTCGAGCCGCAGAATGAACGTGCCGCCGGTCTTGCGCGCGAACAACCAATTCAACACCGCAGTGCGGATGTTGCCGATATGAAGCCGGCCCGTGGGGCTCGGTGCGAAGCGGACGATAGGGGCCATGGGGAGTTGCGCGGTCCAGTGCTCGAGAGGCGAGGATAAAGAAGTTTTGGGGCGAACCCTAAAGCGCTTATCGGATGCTGCAAACCAGTTTCCCCGGGACCTAATCCCACAACCGGAAACCCGACCACGAGCGGCGGACATAGACCGACGCCAACAGTCCTAGCACCGCGAGCGCCGCCATGGCGACATAGGCCATAGCGCCAGATCGCGCGAAAAGCGCACCCGCGATCAGCGTGGCAAGGCCCATGGCAATACCCGCCGCCACCGTCGCATAAATCGCCTGCGCGGTACCCGTGGCGTTCTCTGGGATCGCGCGACTGATGAAGTGGATAGCACCCAGGTGCGTGGCGCCGTAGGTGGCGCCGTGCAGCACTTGTAGCGGAAACAGCAGCAACAGCGGCGGATCCCACGCCATGATCGACCAGCGTACCACCGCCGACACGGCGCCGAGGATGAGCAGGGTCGTGGCCCAGATCCGCTGCATCACCCACCCCGAATAGGCAAAAAGCGCGATCTCTGCGACGACACCGATCGTCCACAATGCGCCGACCATCGCAGGTGAGATGCCTTGACCCTGCCAATGCAGGGCTCCGAACGTATAGAAGGTCGCGTGCGCACCCTGGATCGCGCCGACGGCGACCAGAAACGCCAGAAAGACGGGCGATCGCATCAGCCTGCGGGCAACCGTCATATCCGGCCAGCGCGTCGAACGCTGCTGCGGCGCGCCAGCCCCTGACACCGGCAGCGGCAGCGGCAAGGCATGGGCCGCCACCACGGTGAGAACCGCGGCAGCCACCATCATCCAGACGCCCGCACCAGCGCCCGCGCGTTCGATCACGGCTCCGCCCAAAAACGTGGCCGCGACGAACGCGAGCGAACCCCAAAGCCGCATCCGGCCATAGTCGAGCCCGCCCGCGCGAACGCCGCCGACCGCGATCGTTTCGGTCAGCGGCATGATCGACGTTATGGCGAGCGCGAACACCACGGCGGCAATCAACACGGGCCAAAACCCAGGAGCAATCGCCAGCATTCCGCCCGCAGCAGTCGCCGACCATGCCAGCGCGATGATAAAGCCGCGGTGTGCATTCCACTGATCGGCATAAAGCGCGATGGCCGGAGTCACCACGAGCCGAACGAAAAACGGAGCTGCGCTAATGACGCCGATCTCAGACGGTGTGATACCCCGCCAATCGAGCCACACCGGCAGATAGGGCAGATGCACGCCGTAGATGAGGAACAGCGCGGCGAAAAAAACACTCAATCTGAGGGCGAACGACCCGGCCACCCCTGGCGGCATGCCGGTCTGTGCTGCTTCTCGGCCACTGCCGTCGCCTGCCATGACTACGCCCCGTCCTCCGACATCAGAACTTGTCACGCCAAAGTGGACGAATCACGTATTGGTGACAGAACCTGTGGATAACTCCGATCCGAGCCATGCACCAGACCAACGCTGCCCTCGCCATCGATTCTGAACACGAGTATCGCGCCATCGAGCGCACGCTTCTCGAATCGACGCGCGGCCGTTGGTTTCTGTCCGAGCACGGACGCCGCGCCCGGCGGCTCGACAGCGCTTTGCTCGAAGAAGCGATCGGTCGGCTGCAGTCATCGATCAGGCAGCCGCCGGCACTGCTCGGGCAGTTGAAATCCGAGGTCGACGGCCTGGCGGCATTCATTCGAGATACGCGCACGGCTTTGCTGTCGAAGCCGGTTGCACGGATGGACGCCAATTCCGCCGCGAGCCCGGCGCAAACCGGCACCACGGCCGCGATGGGAATTCTAAAGGCCGCCGAGACCATGCACGAGGCTGCGTGGTCGCTCCAGGCTCGCGACGTCGATCCTGAGGGTTGCGAAGCGATCGCGCGCAATGCGGCGTTGATCTATGCCTTGAGTCAGCAACAGGCGATGGAGTCGCGCCGCGCACTCGATCTCGCTGAAGCACTCGATACGGCCATCACGCGTCTCGCGGCCCTGCGCGATACGATCACGCACGAGTTGCAGGTCGATGTCGGTGATGCAGTGGAAATTGCAGCGCTGAAGCCGATTGCCTGATCGAGCCGCCCGATGGTTGGGCGCGCATCGTTCCCGCTGTCTCTGCCCCATGCTGCCACGTCGCACCTGAACTCGGCATCGGGAACGGTCGCCCTTGGCCCTCGTCATTCCAAATCACGCTTGGCCTTGTGTCCCGACGCAAACGAAACGGCCGGTGAGACTGTCACCGGCCGCAAAAACGTCTTGCAATCAGTCATTCGGCTTCAGGCAAGCGAGGGGCCCAAGCCCCTTCCCGCTCAGAACTTCGACTTGAGACCAACCGACAGGATGTCGACGCTCGACTCGGCGGTTCCAGTCCCGAGCGAAGCGGGATTGCCGTTGGCGCTCGTACGACTGAACGTTTCATCCTCGACGAAGACATGGCTATAGGCGAAGTCGAGAACCGTCGTTTCGTTCCACTTGTAGCTGGCGCCGATGGAGGCCCAGATGCGGTCGGCATCCGGCAACTGAAGCAGACGCTGCGACGGCTCCTGGATCGGCGATATCTCGTAGGCGCCGCCAGCGCGAAGCGTCAGCTTCTGGTTGACGTCATACTCTCCGCCGAGGGCAAAGAACCAGCCGTCCTCCCACTGCAGGTCGACGGTCACAGGCCTTCCAGCCGCCAAAAGGGTGCACCGTTTGCAGCGATGAACACCGGCTGGTTTCCGGCCCGGCTCCATTGAGTCCATTCCACCGTACCCGACACGCGCGCATGCGCCGCGACGTCCTGTGTGAAGCTCAGAGTGACCTTGTCCGGCGTGTCGATGTCGGCGATGATAGCCGTGTCCGGAGCTGCGCCCTGTAGTTCGAAAAAGCCTTCAAGGCTATGGGTGATCGCCGAACGCCACCCAAGACCAATCGACGTGCTGGGTGTGGGCCTCCAGTTGACGCCGACAGTCCAACCCACGTCGGTGCTGTCGCCCTGGAGATTCGTGCGCAATCCCCCACCGAGCGGGCCGGTCGTCGTCTGGAACTTCTGCAAATCGAGGAACTGGATTTGGAGACCAGCGCCGACACTCAAGCCCGGCAAGATCTCGTGAGAAATCGTAGGGGTGGCGTTCACGCTGAAGAGCTTGGCGCTCGTATTATAGATCGACCCGACCCACTGCCTGTTGTCAGGCTGCGTTCCCAAGCCGAATTGCGAATTGATGCCGAGAGCGAATACCGTCGACGGGCTGTGGCGATAGGCGATGTAGCTCGCCGGCACAACGGCATCGCGACCGATGTCGACGCTGCAATCGCCTACGCCGCACAGCCCGGACACGGGCCCGCCCGTGATCGTCGTCTCAGAGTTTGGTAAAATCAGTGCGTAGTTCGATTCGGCTGTGATGCCGGCTCCGACATAGTTCGAGGCCGCCGGGTTCCAGAACATGCTCGACAGGCTGCGGCCACCAGCGGCAGCGCCCGCGAACGACATGCCCTGGAAGTGCGTCGACTGTTCTCTGACTTCAAAGCCGCCGGCCAGGGCCGCGCCTGCCGTCGCCGCGATCGCGGCCGACGCCATCGTAACCTTCAGTGCCGCCTTGTAGCTGGTCTTTCCGAAGTGCATGTTCGTCCCCCCCAAAGTTCCCAAATCTAGGGTTTCGTCGCCGTGCCATGCGCGAAACGCAACCCTGTCCATCAGCGCCAGACCGCGCCATCCGATTGCCAAACTCTAGAATGTCGAATGGTTGCCGCTCAACAGTAAACCGTGGGTTGTTCCGTAGGCGTTGACTAGATTTTAACCGTTGTGTGTTTTTCGCATCACTCGGCTGCCTAGAGCTTTGCCGGTCCCGCAATGTTCGGGATAGCCCCACTGCGGCAAAGAAAAAACCGGTCCGGGCGGACCCGAACCGGTTCTTCAGCCAGCCTGATCGCGCTACAGAGCGCTGATCCGGCCCTCCCCCCGGAGGCTCGTAGCCCGTGCAGGCAAATTCGTGCCCCGCACTGGGAAATCGATGGCGGATAGTTGCCGAGACCGTGTGCAAGGGCAAGACACCAAGCGCCGAATCACACGTGGCGCGGCACGCTTGCAACACACGCGACCGACCCGCCTCGATCAGCACTTGGCGAGGCTGATGGCGATGCGCGAAATATCGAATCCGCGCGGCACGATGGTGATCGACTGCTTGCAATCGGAGATGGCAACGATCATCGCCGCCGATAAATTGGGGCCCTGGATCGACAGGTTGAAGCCCGCCCCGGTCAGCCGCCCGGATACGGAACCTTGCGCCGAATATGTGCGTTCTTCCCAGTGGCCGGAGACGTCGTCACCCTTGACGTTGAGATTGGCCACGGCATCGATGCGGAAGCTCTGGCTCGCACAGCGAAGGTTTTGCTGCAAGCTGGCACTGCCACCGTTCGCGATACCCCCTTCCGTGGTGACACTCGGCGCTTTGGTGACATAGGTGGCGACGCATTTTACCTGCTCAGCCGATCCACTCTCCATCATGATCGTGCCCCAGCCCGACCAGCGGCCGTCAATGCCAACCATTGGACTGGCCGGTGAGGCGGGAACCATCCCGGCCAGGGCAAGCGCCATGGCAGCCGAGATTTTCCGAAACATTTTTATCATCACGTTTCCTCATCGAAGCCGCGACGTGCACCTTCATGTTTCGCACACCGCGTTTGATCACAAGTGCTGACCTCATTGGACAACTTGCTGAATTCATCTGTGGCGGAGCAATGACGTTGGCCAGTGCGCAAAGCCAAAACAGTGGATGCTCGATGAACTGTGGCTCGCCAGCACCGGCCACGGACACTCACTGCGGCGCCGGGTGCTTGCGGATGGCAAAAAGATGGTCAACCGGGCCCGAACCTTCGCCCAGCTTGAGCGACGCGCCGTGCGTCAAAGCCTGCCAGACGAACGCCTTGCCGCGCCGAACCGCCTCGTCGAGCGGCAGCCCCAGCGCGAGGAAGGCGGCGATCGCCGCTGAGAGCGTGCATCCGGTTCCATGCGTATTCCGGGTGTCGATCCGGGGCAAGGCGAGGCGCCACTTGTGCCCCGCGGCCGTGACCAGCACGTCGACAGCCTGATCCCCATCACCATGCCCGCCCTTCAGCAGAACGGCCCTGGGGCCCAATGCGAGTATGGACACGGCCTGCGCCTCGACCTCGGCGATGGTCCGAGCCACAGGTCGAACCAACAGCTTTGCCGCTTCATCCAAATTGGGTGTTGCCAGATCGGCGAGCGGCAGCAGCACATGGCGGACGACCTCGATCGCGTCATGTTCCAGCAGGACATCGCCGCTGGTGGCCACCATGACCGGATCGACCACGCGAGGTCCGAGCGAATGCCGTGCGAGGATCGCAGCGACCGCCGCCACCGTCGCCGCGTCGCCGAGCATCCCGGTCTTTACCGCGCGCACGTCGAGGTCGGCGGCGACGGCCTCCACCTGACGCACGATGAACGCTGACGGGACGCCCAGAACGCCCGAGACACCGCGTGTGTTCTGCGCGGTCAGCGCGGTCACGACCGATGCGCCATAGACCCCTAATGCCGTGAACGTCTTCAGGTCCGCCTGAATGCCGGCACCGCCCGAGCTGTCGGAGCCGGCGATCGTCAGTGCTACGGGCTGCCGACCGGGAACATCCGCCATTTTATCAACGGCTCCCGGTGCCCTGCTTCATGATCTCGGTCTGGAGCGACTTCGAGGTGAAGGTCTCCTCGATGGTGGCGAGGAACGGGAACGTCTCGATCATCCATTGGCCGAGCCAGTTCATGGATCCCGTGAGAAACATGATGCCGGTCACCACCAGCACCGCACCCATGACTTTCTCCACCGTGCCCAGATGCCGCTTGAAGCGGCCCATGAACGACATGAACGGACGGATGGCGACAGCCGCCAACACGAACGGCACACCGAGCCCGAGTGAATAGACGAACAGCAGCGTCACGCCCGTTGCGAGACTTGCATCGTTCGCCGCCAGGGCCAGCACCGTCGCGAGCACAGGACCGACGCATGGGGTCCAGCCGAAGGCAAAAGCGAGACCCAGAAGATAAGCCCCCATATAGCTCGTTGACGGCAACTCGCCATGATAGCGCGCTTCGGTGTAAAACAAAGAAATGCGCAACAGCCCGAGGAAGTGAAGCCCGAACAGAATGATCACGACGCCCGCGACCATCGCAAGTTCCGCCCGCCAGGACTGAATGAAATGGCCGAACATCGAGGCCCCTGCTCCGAGACCAACGAACACGGTCGTGAACCCGAGCACGAAAAACAACGAGGCGGCGACCACACGGCGCCAGACCTTGTCTTCGATGCCACCTTCATCGGTCAGCTGATCGATGGTCGTGCCGCCGAGATAGCCGAGGTAGGGTGGCACCAATGGCAGCACGCAGGGCGAAAGAAAGCTCACCAACCCGGCCAGCGCCACGCCCGCATAGATTGAAATGTCGGCTATCATCTCATGGCCTTTGGCGGATGGCTCGTCACGGAAGGCTCGTTACGGAAGGTTGGCCGAGGCCGTCGCCTGCGATTTTTCTCAAGTCTATCACGTATGGGGCGACCCCGTCCGCGGCAAGTCAACTCGCTGTCACAGGGGCCGCTTACGGCGCGACGAACCCCTCGAGCACGTCGGCGAGCCCATCAAAACCTAGCCGCACCAGATCGGCGCCAAGTTGGGACGCAGGTCGATCGCCATAGCCATGCGCGAAGACGATCGACACGACACCACAGGCCCGAGCACACCCGACGTCGGCGGCACTGTCTCCCACCATGACGGCTCTGGCTGCATCAACGCCGATCTCGTCGATCAGGGCCAACAGCATGTCAGGTGCCGGCTTCAAGCCGTGACGCGAGCTGCCGCCGATCAGCCTGTCGACGCGGTCGGTGACGCCGAGGGCCGCAATCAGTTCCCCGGCAAGATCGTGCGGCTTGTTGGTGCAGACGCCGATCCGCCATCCACGTCGTTTGAGCGTCACGAGTTCTTCCGCGGCACCCGCATAAAGCGTGCTGTAGAGGCTCGGCGTCGCAGCATAGGCATCGAGAAAAACACGATACCCGCGCTCGACCGCTTGGTTTTCCGAAGCCCCGCCCGAGGCCGCGATTGCACGCTCCACCAGCAGCCGAGCGCCACCGCCGACCATCCGCTTGACATCCCTCAGGTCGAGCGGCGGATGCCCCAGGTCCGTCAACGCTACATTCAGCGCCGCCGCGATATCGGGCGCGGTATCCGCCAAGGTGCCATCGAGATCGAACACCACGGCCCTGGCGGACTGCGGCCCACTCTTCACGCTGCTTCCCTCAGCAGTGCGGCCACTCCCGGTAGTTCACGGCCTTCAAGCCATTCGAGGAACGCGCCGCCCGCGGTCGACACGTAGGTGAAGTCCCCCGTTACCCCGGCTGCGTTGAGCGCGGCCACGGTGTCACCGCCGCCGGCGACCGACGCCAGCCGGCCAGCCCGCGTGAGCATGGCGGCCTCCCGCGCCAATAGAAATGTGCCCTCACCAAACGGCGAGATTTCGAACGCGCCGAGCGGGCCGTTCCACAACAGCGTGCGGCATTCCCTGACCACGGCGGTCATTTCGGCGATCGAGCGCGGGCCGACGTCGAGCATCATACTCTCGGGCGGGATGGCATCGACAGCCACGACTTTCGATGGCGCGCCGGCTTTGAGCTCAGCGGCCACGACACCGTCGGACGGCAGTACGATCACGCAGCCGCTCGCGTTTGCCGCCGCTATGATCTCGCGTGCCGTGCCATGGAAATCTGGTTCCGAAAGCGACTTTCCGACATCGAGGCCCTGCGCCTGCAGAAAAGTGTTGGCCATGCCGCCGCCGATGATCAACCGATCCACCTTCCGAACCAGATTGGTCAGGATCGGGATCTTGGTCGAGACCTTGGAACCTCCGACAACGGCTGCCGTGGGACGACGGGGCTCCTCGAGCGCATCGCGCAAGGCGCTGATCTCCTGAGCCATCAAAGGACCAGCGTAGGACGGCAGCAGCCGCGTGATCCCGTCGACCGAGGCGTGCGCGCGGTGCGAACTCGAGAACGCTTCCCCGACGAAGAAATCGCCGGAGCGGGCGAGTGCGCGCGCAAACTCGGGGTCGTTCTTTTCTTCGCCTGCGTGGAACCGCAGATTCTCGAGCACCAGGATCTGGCCCGGCGCCAGCGCTGCCACAGCCGCGTCGACGGCCGGCCCGATGCAGTCGTCGACGAAGCCGACGGGAGCGCCGAGCACCTCCGACAGCTTCTCCGCGACGGGCCTGAGAGAATACTTCGGATCGCGACCCTTGGGCCGCTCGTAATGCGAGATGACCAGGACGCGGGCGCCGCGGGCGGCGAGATCAGTGAGGCATGGCGCGATCCGGATCAGCCGGGTCGCATCGGTGACGCGCCCATCCGCCATCGGCACATTGAGATCGACGCGGACGATCGCACGCTTGCCACGGACATCCAAGCCGGCCGTCGTCCTGAGCTTTGAGAAATTCATGCGCACCCTGTCCGATAAAGTAATTGAGCTTCAAATCGACCACGACCGGGGTCTCACGCGCGCTTGGCGCAAAGCCCGCGCGCGACATCCGCGACCCGTTCGGGTGTCACTCCGAAGTGCTTGAACAGCTCACCCGCCGGCGCGGATGCACCGAAGTCCGAGAGCCCGACGAACGCGTCACCCGGACGCAGCCACTCGTGCCAGCCTTGGGCGACTGCCGCCTCGATCGCCACTCGAGGTTGACGTCCCAGAACGCCGTCACGGTAGTCGGCCGATTGCGCTCGGAACAACTCGAAGCTGGGCATCGACACCACCGCCGCCGTGATGCCGTCGTTGGCCAAAAGTGCGGCGGCGTCTGCTGCAAGGCCCACCTCCGAGCCCGTGGCAATGAGCGTCACGTCACGCGTGCCGGCTGCTTCTTTCACCACGTAACCGCCTTTGGCCGAGACGTTGGCGGATGACACTTCCGCGCGCAGCATGGTCGGCACGGCTTGCCGCGTCAGCGCCATCACCGTCGGGCGGTCGGATGCGCTGAGCGCAATATGCCAGCATTCGGCCGTCTCGATGGCATCGGCTGGCCGCAGAACCAAGAGGTTCGGAATGGCTCGGAGTGCCGCCAGATGCTCGACCGGCTGGTGCGTCGGGCCGTCCTCGCCGAGGCCGATGCTGTCGTGGGTCATGACGTAGACGACACGCTGCTTCATCAGCGCCGAAAGGCGGATCGATGGCCTGCAGTAGTCGGTGAAGACGAGGAACGTCGCGCCGTAGGGCACGATGCCGCCGTGCAGGGCGAGCCCGTTCATGGCGGCAGCCATACCGTGCTCGCGCACCCCATAGTGGACGTAGTTGCCGGCGAAACTGCCCGGGGCCACGGCCGTGTGGTGCTTGGTGCGCGTGCCGTTGGAGCCGGTGAGATCGGCCGAGCCACCGATCAGCTCGGGCATGACGGGCACGAGATGCTCGAGCGTCATTTGCGACCAGACGCGGGTTGCGCGCTTCGCGGTGTCGGCGGCGAAAGCCCCCTTGGCTTCGACCAGGGCATTGTCAACTTTCGGAGCCAGGCCTGATCCCGGATTGGCGGCGAGTGTCGCCTTCGCGGCATCGCCAGCCTTGGCAAACCGTGCGGTCCAGGCCTTGTGCTCGGCCTGTCCGCGCGCGGCCGTGCCACGCCACGCAGCCTGCACGTTCGCCGGGATCTCGAACGGCGCGTAGGGCCAGCCGAGCTTTTCGCGCGTGCCCTTGATTTCCTCGGCGCCGAGCGGCTCGCCGTGGGTCGAGGACTTGCCGGCCTTGTTCGGCGCGCCGAAACCGATGACCGTCTTGCAAGCAATAAGCCAGGGCTTCTGAGCATCTGACCTGGCCTTGAGGATGGCGGCAGAAACGGCGTCCGCGTCATGGCCGTCGACCCGCATCGTGTTCCAGCCGGACGCTGCAAACCGCGCGCACTGGTCATCGGAAACCGACAGCGACGTGGCACCATCGATCGAGATCGAATTGTCGTCGAACAGCACGATCAGCTTGCCGAGCTTCAGGTGGCCGGCCAGCGAGATCGCCTCGTGGCTGATGCCTTCCATCAGGCAGCCGTCGCCGGCGAGGCAGTAGGTATGGTGATCGACGAGACCGTCGCCAAGGCGCGCATTGAGCAACCGTTCGGCGAGCGCCATGCCGACGGCATTGGCCAGCCCCTGTCCGAGCGGGCCGGTCGTGGTCTCGATGCCTGGCGCATGGCCGAATTCCGGGTGGCCAGCGGTCATAGAACCGAGCTGACGGAAGGCCTTCAACTGCTCGATCGTCATGCCCGGGTAGCCGGTCAGGTACAGCAGCGAATATAAAAGCATGGAGCCGTGGCCGGCCGACAGCACGAAGCGATCCCGGTCGGGCCACTCCGGCGCCGCAGGATCGAACTTCAAATGCTCTCGGAACAGCACGGTCGCCACATCGGCCATGCCCATCGGCATCCCCGGATGCCCCGATTTCGCCTTCTCAACGGCATCCATGGCCAGGGCACGGATCGCAGTCGCCATCTCGCTCACGCTGGCTGTCCCAGTCGTCAGTGCTGCCATCGCCATATCCCGTCCTGACGTTCGCGGTGCCGCTCGGGCCGCCGTATCCTCAAATGGAGCGGCACATTTAGCGACCGTAACCGGCGCCGTCCAGTGTTCCGACTGGTGCCTGGTCCGAGACTAGCCCTGCGAGCGGCGCAACTCCTTCGCTGACGCCACAGAGGTCGGTGCCACGCCAGCCGTTGCTGTCCTCGCGGCCTTCAACGCCTTGGCCGCCTCCGTTGCGTCTTCCTCGAACAGAGACTTGAGCGTGGCAACATCAGTGCGCGCCTTGGCCTGAAGTTTTTCGATATCGCTGTAGTGCTTGTAGTCCTCGACGAGGCGGCGCTCGTCGTGGGCCCGGAACGTCTGGATGGTCCGCTCGACATCCTTGTCCGTGCTGCCGAGGGTTTTCAGCAAGCGCCGCGTAATCTCGAGCGCCGACAGGAATGTTTCGCGTTCGATCGCCGTGACGCCCAGGTCCAGCAGCCGGTGGGCATGATTGCGATTGCGCGCCCGCGCCAGGATGGGCAGCGCGGGATAACGGCTTTTCACGAGCTCGGCGGTCCGCATCGAGGCCTCGATATCGTCGATCGCAATGACAATGGCGCGCGCCTTGTCGGCCTGGGCGGCGTCGAGGATCTCGGGCCGGCTGGCATCGCCGAAGAAGGCCTTGGAGCCGAACGCCTTGACCAGTTCGACCTGCTCGGCGCTGATGTCGAGGGCGGTGAACGGCAGCCCTTTGCCGCGCAACACGCGTGCTACAATCTGTCCAAATCGACCAAACCCGGCGATGATGACATGTCCATCGGTGACGGGCATTGGATCGTAAAGCGGCATCGCATTCGCCTTTGCTGGCATCAGCCGCTGCTCGGCCGAAAGCAACAGCGGCGTCGCGGCCATCGACAGCGTGATGACGACCGCCAGGAGATCGGCCTCTCCCCTGAGCAGAATTCCGGCGCCAGCCGCGACCGTGAGCAGCAGGAACCCGAACTCACCACCCTGGCTCAGGGCAAGTCCGAGCCGCCGCGCGGGACCGGCCTCGAGCCCATGCGACCGGCCAAGGCGCGTCAGCACGACCGTCTTGATGATGATCAGCATCGCCGTCAGCGCAATGACCAGCGCCGGTTTCTGGACCAGCAACGACAGGTTGAGCGACATGCCGATGGCGGTAAAGAAAAGGCCCAGCAACAAGCCCTCGAACGGCTTGATGTCGGCTTCGAGCTGGTGCCGGTAGGAGCTTTCCGAGAGCAGCGCCCCAGCCAGGAACGCGCCCAGCGACGCCGAAACGCCCGCTTGCTGCATGACCAGGCTGACGCCGACCACCGTCAACAGTGCCGCGGCCGTCATCGCATCGCGCACCTTGGTCCGGGCGATCAAGCGGAACATATGATCGAGCAGGAAATGGCCCACAAGCACGACCGCCCCGATGACGAGCAGCGCCTTGATTGCCGCAAAGCCTTCCATGCCGGCACCACCGGCCCCAACGGCCTTGACCGCGAACATCGGCGCGAGCGCGATCAGTGGAATGGCGGCCAGGTCCTGGAACAGAAGTACTGCGAAGGCGAGCCGGCCGTGACGCGCCGACAGCTCGCCTTTTTCCTCGAGTACCTGCAGGGCGAACGCCGTCGAAGACAGCGCGAGTACGAGCCCGGTGAACATCGCTGCGCGCCACGACATACCGAAAGCTATGGCCACGATCCCCAGCGCCAATGCCGTCACCCCGACCTGCGCACCACCGAGTCCGAAAATGGCGGTGCGCATGGCCCACAATCGCTTGGGCCGCAATTCGAGTCCGATGAGGAACAATAGAAGAACGACGCCAAATTCCGAAAAGTGCAGGATTTCGTTGGCTTCGTAGGAGCTGAAAATCCGTGGCAGACCAAACGGTCCGAGCAACACGCCCGCGGTCAGATACCCGAGGACGGTGCCGATACCCAGCCACTGGGCAAGTGGGCCGGCGATCGCCAAAGCGGCAAGGAGAGCGGTGATGTCGGTTAGCGTAACGTTTGGCACCACGCAGCGGCCTCCCTAGTCTGGACATGTCAATACGGCACCAAGTGGACCGGGCGGAATATAGTACGGACGATTGGCGGCTGGTCTACGCTATGGAACGCGAATATCGTCGCGGAATTATGATCGGAGATCCAACGCCTATCCTCGCGCCGTAGAGTGTCTAACGAGTGAGGATGGGCTATGGTGCAGCTGGCAAGTTATTCGCACGTTCCGGTCTCAGCGTGTGCGCACGGCATGACGAGTAGCACATCGATGGCAGATCTTTTGCAGCGAGTGGCGGAAAGTGGCGACGCGGAAGCTTTTCTCAAGCTTTTCCAGTCGTATGCGCCGCGCGTCAAGTCGTACATGATCCGTCAGGGAGCGGACGCCAACACCGCCGAGGAGCTGGCGCAGGAAACGCTCATGACGGTCTGGCGTAAAGCTGCTCTCTACTCCGGAGAGAAGGGCAGCGCGACCACCTGGATTTTTACGATTGCGCGCAACCTGCGCATCGACCGGTTGCGCCGGGAGACCCCCTGGCAGGAGTTGCCGGACGGACATGACGAGGAAGCCTCCGCGGACCCGTCACCGGAAGAGCTGCTGTCGCAAAAACACGGAGTGCACGCGTCAAATCGGCCCTCGCGGAACTCCCCGCAGACCAGCACGAGGTTGTGCTGCTGTCCTACATCGAGGGCCTGTCCCACAGCGAGATCGCCGAGCGATTGCAACTTCCGCTCGGTACCGTGAAATCACGCATGCGCCTTGCCTATCAAAAGGTGCGCGAGGCCGTCGAGGACTTGAGATAAAATGCCGATCATCCACCATCCCGACGATGCGACGCTCATGAGCTTCGCAGCAGGCAGCCTCGGCGAAGCGCTGTCGGCCGTGATCGCGTCGCACATCGACTTGTGCCCGCGTTGCGCCGCTGAAGTGCGCATCATGGAACACGTCGGGGCTGCCCTGTTCGACAGTTTGAAGCCGACAGGCATGTCGGGTCTGACGGTGGCGAGCCCGCTGCGGCGTGAAGTGTCCGTGAGAACTGAGCCCGCTGAAACCGAAGTCGTTGGCGGCATCGTACCCGGTCCACTGACCCGTTTCGTGGGGCCGGATCTCGACCAGATCCCATGGAAGCGTCTCGGCATCGGCGTCTGGCACTATCCGCTGCCGCTGTCTCCTGGGGTGAAAGGCGACCTGCGGCTGTTGAAGGTGGCGCCCGGTCAGGCCATGCCAGAACACGGCCATGGTGGTGCGGAGCTGACACTCCTGCTGCGCGGCTCCTATCGCGACGAGGTCGGCACATTTCGGCGCGGCGACGTTGCGGATCTCGACGAAGACGTCGAACATCGCCCGGTCGCCAGTCTGGACGAGGGCTGTATCTGCCTGATCGCCAGCGAGGAGAAGGCCCGCTTCCGCGGCCTCATGGCGCGTCTCGTCCAACCTCTGACCGGCTTCTGAGGCGACCACCGATGACACCGTCGGTACCCTGGACGTCTATCTGGATCACCGGTGCAAGCACGGGGATCGGCCGCGAATTGGCACTGACATTGGCGCGGGCCGGGGCAAAAGTCGCGGTTTCCGCCCGTTCACGCGAGAAGCTCGACGAACTGGCGGGACTGGCACCCGGAATCCTGGTGGTTCCCCTCGACGTTACAGATCAGGCTGCGACGGCCCTGGCCTTCGCAACGATCGAGGCCAAAATCGGCCCGCTCGACCTGGTCATCCTGAATGCCGGTGTTTGGCATCCCATGGGCGCTGCGGGCTTTGACGCACAAAAGTCTGCCAACTCTATGGCCGTCAACTACCAGGGCATCGCCAATGCGCTCGAGTTGGCCATACCGGCGATGATCGCGCGCGGCCGCGGCCACATCGCGATGACATCATCGGTGGCAGGCTATCGAGGCCTGCCACGAGCGGCGGCGTATGCACCGAGCAAGGCTGCCGTGATAAGCCTCGCAGAAAGTCTGGCGCCAGAACTGAAGAAAAAAGGCGTCACGGTCACCGTCATCAACCCGGGCTTCGTTGATACGCCGATGACAGAGGTCAACGATTTTCCAATGCCGTTCCTGATGACCACCGAAGGCGCGACCCGAGCCATTATTGACGGACTGCGGCGTAAAAGGTTCGAAATCGCGTTTCCTTGGCAGATGGTCGCATTGCTGAAAATCGCCCGTGTCCTGCCTTACCCGCTCTTCTTCTGGTTTGCCTCGACTTTTCTGTCGCCAAAGCGAAAACTCTAGGGTTCCGGTTCGGACATTTGTTTTCTCTGGTGGAGCGCTCCAGAACAAATGTCTCAATCAAGAGGAAAACGAGCAACCTCATGTTTTCTCGTGTGATTCAGATCGAGACGCCCTCTTGAGTTCGTGGTCACGACAATGACACCAACTTCTCGATCATCACACGCCTGTCGATCTGGCATCTGACGTTTGGTTTTTTGACCACCCGCGAGCGGGGACCCGAAGTCAGTTGCGCTACACGAGCCTTGCCGCGCGCCAAATTGCGATCGAATCCTCGAATACGCCCCACGCGGTTGAACGGCCGTGGAAGAAGCGTGTGAGATCGAACACGTCACCGGCGACCGCATCCGTTTCGGCGTTGCTCGTCATCCTCGACCCGTCCGCGGTTCGTCACCCCACGCCATTGCCGACGGGGGAGGGCCGCTCCGGATCACGCCGCTGGGCCATCGGCCTTCTGAAACCGGTAGATCCCGACGTCGACGGCCCCGCGCTCGAACGCAACTTCGCAATAGGTGAGGTAGTAGCGCCACATGCGGCGGAAGCGCTCGTCGAAACCGAGCAGTGCGATCTGCGGCCAGGCGCGCTCGAAACGCTCTCGCCACATCCTCAATGTCGGCACATAGCCCGACGCACCGAAGCGCTCGATCGATTCGAAGCCGAGCCCGACCGCCGCGGCCTGCTCGCGCATCAGGGTCACCGTGGGCAGCATGCCGCCAGGAAAAATGAATGCCTGAATGAATCCGGCTTACTCCGATAGAGAGCGAAATCCTTGTCGCCTATGGTGATGGCCTGGATCACGGCCTGTCCACCTGGACGCAACCGATCGCGGACCATCGCGAAATACGACGGCCAGTGCTCCTCGCCGACCGCTTCGATCATTTCGATCGAAACCAAGTGGTCGAAATCGCCCGCCACGTCGCGGTAATCTTCGAAGCGAAGATCGACCGAGCCGGCCAGTCCCTGACGCAGTATTCTGTCGCGGGCATACTGCAGTTGAGCATTCGAGATCGTGATACCCGTAACGACGGCGCCTCGCTTGGCCGCCGCCTCTGCGAAACCGCCCCAGCCGCAACCTACTTCCAGAATGCGATCGCCCGGCTTCACGCGGAGAGCATCGAGGATTGCCGTATTCTTGGCTGCTTGCGCGGCCTCGAGCGACATCGCCGGATCGCGGAACAGGCCACTCGAATAGGTCATGCCCGGGTCGAGCCAATGCTCGTAGAACGCATTGCCGAGATCGTAATGCGCGGCGATGTTGCGGCGACTCCCAGACCGCGTGTTCGACCGCCTGCTGTGGGCGAGCTTTTCAGTGAAGCGTCTGCCGAACACACCCCGCCCGGCACGGTCGAGATCTGGCTGGTTGTCCAGAAAGAAGCGGAAAAAATTGCCGAGATCGGGCGTGTCCCACTCGCCGTTCATGTAGCTTTCGCCGACACCGACCGTGGCCCGCCGAACCGTCCGCGAGAACGCCGAGAACGACCTGATATCGACTGCCGCTTCGACGCCGCCTACGTTACCGATGATGGTCGACCGTCCGCTCGGCATCGTCACCTTGATGCGACCGTTCCCAACCCGCCTCATCAAGCTGCCCAAGGCTTTCAGCACCAGTTCATCGCGCGCGCCCCGCAGGCTGCGGGACCCAGGATCTGGACGAGAGACCAGAGCACGTTCGTTTCGCATCGCTTGGCAACCTATCGCTTTGAGAGCACGTTGGTGACAGTGTAGCGGGGCGAGCGGTGGCGCTGGACCAAGGGTATGCCCTTGAGCCAGAGCTTGGCCGCCTCGCAATGAATCGCACCAATGACCTTGAGCGTCAGAAGTGGAAATCGAAGCGAGAGCCCGAGCAGATTGGCATCGTCGAGCTTTTCCCGGCGCCCGCGGAACAAGGTCTTGATCAACGGTCCGGCATCGTCGCGCAACTGCACAGCCAAAAGCAACTCCTCGTCCGGCCGGGTGATCCGAAAGCTGTAGTTCCCCTCGCGGCTGGCAAAGGGGGAGACGTCCATGTCCTTCGAACACGACTGCGCATGCACACTTGCATCGGGATCATCAATGCCAATCACGTAGCTCGTGCGCTCGCCGAAGGTATTGTTGACCTCGTAGACGATGGCCATCAGTGCGCCGCGGCGATCAAAAGCATAGAACACGCTCAGCGGATTGAAGACGTAGCCGAGTACTCGCGGATAACAGAGGATCGAGACGCGCCCGCCTTCGATATCGTATCCGCCACGTGCCAGCACGCCGCGGATATGCTGGTCGATCGGTGTCCCGTCGCCTGGGCCATGGTCGGCATCGTGGAAGCTCAGGACATTCCAACGGTTGCAGGAAAAAAGGCGAAGCCGCGCGGCCAAGGCGGGATTTCGTCGAGATCGAGCAACAGCGCGAACACGCGATAGGACAGCGCATGTTCCCGCGGTCTCAGCCGCTTATGAACGACGGTGCCGACGTAGACTGCGCTATGTCGCGTCATGCTGCAGCCTCGGGGCGCCGACGGGGCGTGCGGAATGCCGGCTGAGCGAGGCGATTGGATTCGCCGGCCACTGTCCATGGCCGACGCACGCCGCCCAAATCTTCGGCCGCTGCGAGACCCGCTTGCAGGCCATCCTCGTGGAAACCCCAGCCGAAGTAGCTTCCGGCGAACCAGGTGTTGCGCTTGCCCTGCAGGGTCCAGAGCTCGGATTGAGCCGCGAGTGCGTGACGATCGAACATGGGATGATGATAAACGAAGTGCGCCAGGGTCCGCGACTGGGGAATATCGATGAACGGGTTGAGCGTGACGAAGTGATCTTCTCTCGTCGCAAGCGGCTGCAACAGGTTCATCCAATAGCTGACTGACAGCGACGCTGGCACGCTGCTGCCTCGGGCTTCATCAGCCCCGCGGCCGAGATAGTTCCAGCTCGACCACAGCCGCCGACGACGCGGCATCAGGCGATTGTCAGTATGCAGTACAACCTCGTTCCGGGCGTAGCGAAAAGGCGCGAGCAGCCGCCGCTCATCGGCATCGGGGTCAGACAGCAGTGCCAAGGCTTCGTCGGCATGGCAGGCCAGAAGGCAGGCATCGAAATGCTGGCTTGCGCCATTGGCGAACTGAAGTTCAACATGATCTTTCAGCCGCACCACGGACGTCACTCGCGTGCCGCTTGCGACCTCACCCTTGTAGGCGGCCAAAATTCGCCTCACGTACTCCCGGCTGCCCCCCTGGACGGTGCGCCACTCGGGCTGGTTGCTGACCTGCAACAACCCGTGATTGGTGAAAAACCGAGCGAATGCCTCGGCCGGAAAATCGAGCATGTCGCGTGATGGCGTCGACCATATCGCGGCCCCCATGGGCAGGATGTGGCGCTGGATGAAGGCATCGCTGTAACGCCGCTCGCGCAGCCAGTGGCCGAGACTGAGGTCGCGACGCTTTCCGGTCGGTTCGGCTTCGAGCAATCCCGGCGCCTCGCGGAAGAAGCGGATGATGTCCGCCGACATCCGCCAATGGGCAAGGCTCAGCAGGTTAGATGGCTGGCCGAACAGTCCTTGGGCGCCACTGCCTGAATACTCGTAGCGACCGCCATCGAACGAGACGGCGAAACTCATGTTCGAGGCCACCGTGGGTACGGCGAGGTGATCAAATAGGGCGATCAGGTTGGGGTAGCAGCCCGCGTTGTAGACGATGAAACCGGTATCGATCGGGCAATCACGACCATCCGCGAGGGCGGCATCCACAGTGTTGCTGTGCCCCCCGATCCGGGATTCCTTCTCGAACAGACGCACGTTGTGCGCCCCGCTGAGGAGCCAAGCCGCACTCAAGCCGGAAATGCCCGCTCCAACGACTGCGACGTGCAAGACTTGTCCCCCCGATCACCTCTTGAGGATACGTCGAACATGCGCCCCGAGATCAGTTACGGACAGCGTGGCGAAAGGTTTTTAAAACAGGTGTTACGGGACCGCTAACCTTAACACCTTGGTAACCACTCCTGCGTCATTCTGTCCGTGTGGCCAGAGGCGCGCTCTCCCAATTTCCCGCAAAGCGCTTCGAGGCCAAAAATCGAGGAACCCTGCCAAAGAGGTCGTTCGATGTCTGTTGATGTAGTCCTGCGTGCAATGGCTCAACTCACTCTCTTTACCGCAATATGTCTGCTTGGAACCGGCACAATTGTTGCCGGCGTCAACGCTGCCAATCTGCGATCCCCGCCACTTTGCAGCTTTGCCGGCTGCCAAGTCGTGGATGTCCAGCAAGCCGACGGCTTGACCCACCCGGCGCATATCGAGGCCGTGGCCGCCGTGCTCTGGAAGAAGTCGAAGCCCACAATCTAAACGGGTCGAAGCGGTTCGCCCCGCCTATCCATGAAACGATCACTCGCCGAACCATGCCGGCATTGGTCCTGCAGCGGATCTTTGCCGGTTACCGATGCCCAGGAGGAGCGTGCCGCGGCTTGCTCCTCCATCGAACGAGACCACAGGTCGCCGTTCATCAGGAAAATTGCTCCGGATCGGCCTTGACGACCTTGTCGATGGCCATCAGCCCTCCAACCAGCGCTTCGAACTTGTGGAGTGGGACCATGTTGGGACCGTCCGATGGGGCCCGATCAGGATCTTCGTGGGTCTCGATGAAAAGCCCAGCGATCCCCACCGCCACGGCCGCCCTCGCCAAAACGGGTACGAACCGGCGGTCGCCGCCTGACGATGTGCCCTGCCCGCCGGGTTGCTGCACGGAATGCGTCGCATCGAAAATCACCGGACATCCGGTTTCAGCCATCGTCGGCAGTGAGCGCATATCGACGACCAGCGTGTTATAACCAAAACTCGCGCCCCGTTCGGTCAGAAGCACGTTGGAATTGCCAGAACCCACGACCTTGTCGACCACGTTTTTCATGTCCCAGGGCGCGAGGAACTGGCCCTTCTTGACCTTGACGACTTTGCCGGTGCGGGCCGCAGCCACCAGAAGATCGGTCTGCCGGCAAAGGAAGGCCGGTATCTGCAGCACATCGACCACACTGGCGACGGCCGCGCAGTGGTCGATTTCGTGCACATCCGTGACGACAGGAAGCCCGAGACTCTCGCGAATCTCGGCAAACACGGGCAACGCCGCCTCGAGCCCGATTCCGCGCTTGCCCGAGAGCGAGGTGCGGTTGGCCTTGTCAAAGCTCGACTTGTAGATCAGCCCGATGCCCAGCCGGCCAGCAATCTCTTTGAGAGCCCACGCCATCTCGAGCGCGTGTGCGCGGCTCTCCATCTGGCAGGGGCCGGCGAACACCGCGATCGGCCGATCGTTCGCGACTGTGATGCGCCCGATCTGAACGCTCGCATTGGGCTTCGGAGATTGGGTCTTGTCCATGGGCGACTTATAGCAGCTCGGCACCCACTGGCCACGCTGGCCCGGAAACAATTTACCAGCGCCCGCGTTGGCCGACCGGAAGACCTGAGCCGAACCCTGAGAGGCCAAATGGATGGCGCGAGAGACGGGACTTGAACCCGCGGCCTCCGCCGTGACAGGGCGGCGCTCTAACCAACTGAGCTACTCCCGCAATCCATTCGACGGCCGCGGCGCTTACAGCAACGCGTCCGGAGGACATCGGATTACGTGCAAGCTCGGGCGAAGTCAAGCATCGCCGATCAGATCCCGATGTGCAAATGTTCTTGCGTCTCACGATATCGCTGGACCGGTCGCCACGGCAAAAGCGGTGTCGTCAGAACCATAACGCGGAGTGCCGCGTAAACGCCTCATGCGCGCACCCAAGCGCGTCCGCGTCAATCGTGGGGCGTCCCGGCTCCTGCGACGCGCGTGGACACCGGAACGACATGACAGGATCAATCAATGCCTAAACACCGCGCCTCGTTCAGTCGATTGGCTTGCGTGGCTCGAGCCGTCGTCGTGATGTATTTTTCGACTGCGACGGCGCAAGCCCAGTACCGCGAAGGCGAGGCGCCGACGCCTCCTGCGAGGGCCGACGTCCGGACGTTGGGCCCGAAGGACGGGGGCGCCCGCTATGGGCAGGCAATTGGTGCGTCCCTGGTTTGTCCGAACATATTCGTTCTGCCCGGGACCGAGGCCCTCCTCAAGTCATACTCGGGAGCCGAACTCGACGCGTTCAAGGCCGAGGCCCAATCGGTGACGCTGGCCTGGAAGAAGACACTCGGCTGCGACGCGGCGGCCGATATCAATCGTTGCCGGCTGCTCAACGACAAAAGCTGCAGCGAAGCCATCAAGGAGATCGGCACCGCCGGAACCGTTTTGCCAGGTCTGATCGAGTTCCGGAAATAGGTGAAATGTTCGGAAGCTCGTTGTGGCCAACCCGATCCCTACCCAGACCGCATAGCGCGGGGTCGCTGTCTCAAATCAAATCTTGTAAAGCCACCGCGGTGTGCGGCGCTTGTAGTCGAGATAGGTTTCACCGAAGAGGCGCCGGAGCACGTCCTCCTCACGCGCGATTACGAAATACGTCATCGTCAGTAGATAAACCCCTATGGCGGCGATGGCCGCGACGAGGGAGTAGTAGCCGATCGACGCGAGCGGAATAAGAAACGCCACATAGATCGGATTTCGGGAGTAGCGGAACCAACCGCTGGTGACCAACTGTTGTGGCTCGCCAAAGGTATTTGCCGACAGCGCCAAGCGCATATGACGCTGGATGACCATGACCAGAACGAAGAACACGGCGATCGCGGCGGCGATCACAAACAAGCCTGTTCCACCATTCTTGAGGTCAGCGCCAAAGCCGAAATCTCGTGCCCATTCGATGCCCACGACGAACGACGCCCAACTGACCCAGCTCGATCGATCAACGTTGACGATGGGCAGGCGTTGGACCCAACCCTGATTTTCGCGGGACGTGGCGGCCATGTGTTCTCTCTTCAAGACAGAAAGCTACAACCGAATGGTCTAACAATCGTGAACACGAAGGCTCTGCAGCTGCGTTCGGCTAGCACCCATTCAAAAGCGATTGCCGGAATCCACTGTGCGACACTCTGTACTTCCCCTAGTAAAAATCGGGTTGACGCGCGGAGTTCATTTTCCTCGTGGTTCCGACGTATGCATCCCGTCGCAGCACCGTTCGGAGCAAATGCCGGAACTACAAGGAATACGATCAACTCTATGATTTTATTGTCACTTTTATATCGGACGTGTGCTCTTTGGACCAGCTGCGAAGTTCGCGTCATTCTCCTGCGGGTACTTTGCGAACTTCGCGGTCGAAAGGACACGAGCAACGCTATGATTCGAGTGTGATTACGATTTCGAAGTCCGCTCGCGCGACCGATGCAGGAATGGAGCGGACGTCGAAGCGCCTCGTCAACGTCCTCTCCCCGTTGCGGACGGGGGAGAGGAAGACGTGCGCGCGGCCACCATCGCTCGGGGCCGGACTCGGGCTTCAGGCAAAGTTGGAAATGCAGCGTGTTTTGCCGACCGGTAGGCATGAGCGGCTGGTGACATGTGCCGCTGCACCATGATACTGCCGCGCCGGGCCTACCTCGCATCGTGACGTCGATGGGTACGTGCATTGGCGGGTGGAAAGTTACCGCTCGAGTGAGACCGTTCGATTGAAGTCCGAGCCCGGGCTTTTTTTTCGGCTATTGTCGACTGGGGGACAGATCATGGTGAACCGAAGCTTTGCCGGGCGATTAGCGCGTGGTGTCTGGTGGCTTGCTGTAGGTGTCGCGGCGCTGGCAACGCCAGCCATCGCCGAGCCCGCGCCGCCCCCAGCCGACATCGACCTGAAACTGTTCGAGAAGTCCGAGGTCGACCGCAGCAAGGGGTGTTCGGTCGTGCTGTGGCAGGACGATCGCGACCCCGAGAAAGACAAGTACGCCTACGTGTTCGCCGAGGCGCTGGCGGGCAACAACCACGCGCGGCAACCGGCACGCATCAAGATCGGCGGCGCGGTCATAAACATGAAGCGCGTGGCGACCGGCGGCAAGACCACCGGCTATGACCTCTACGAGTATCAAGTCTACCAGCTGCCGGCCGTGAACGAGTTCGTCATTCTGCAGCTGACGCTCGCCGAGGAGGAGGGCGAATCGGTCGACGTCGAAGCCGGAAAAATGACCATCATCATGAAGGGCAAGCCGCACTTCCGCACCAGCGTCAAGGGTAACGCCGGCTGCAACACGCCCGCCGCGCCCGAGCCGCCGGTCAAGGCCCAGGCACTGGTCAAGCCCGCGCCACTGGTCAAAGCCGAGCCCCCGGCCAAGCCCACACTCCCGGTCAAGTCCGAGCCACCGGCACCACCTGCTCCACCGGCCAAGCCGCAGCCGTCCGCCGACGCTGTGCCACC
Source organism: Hyphomicrobium sp. (assembly GCA_002928395.1). Taxonomy (GTDB): domain Bacteria; phylum Pseudomonadota; class Alphaproteobacteria; order Rhizobiales; family Hyphomicrobiaceae; genus JAKAML01. The sequence continues at coordinate 399 of PEQZ01000019.1, read as the reverse complement.
GCCGAGTAGCAGCGCGGCGTCGTCCATAGGCGGCGCGGGCGGGGGAGCGTACGTCGCCCCGCCGGCAGCCGTCTGGTATGGCGCCATCGCCTATTCTCCCAGCACCCGCGCCCTCGGCTGGTCCAACAACCAACTGTCGCGGCAGGCTTCAGAGAATTCGGCACTGGCCGGATGCCGCAAGTATGCCCGCGACTGTGTAGTGCCGGTCTGGTTCAAGAAGGGGTGCGGCGCGCTCGCCGCCGGTCCGAACGGCTACGGCACCGGCTGGGGAGCAGGCCGCTATATCGCCGAACGCGTCGCCCTGAGAGAGTGCGGCCGGCACACCCGCTCCTGCACCATCCGCCGCTGGACCTGCACCTCGCGATGATGGGGCTTCGCGTGGCGCCACTACTTCCGAAT
>PEQZ01000018.1 GCA_002928395.1 Hyphomicrobium sp. | reverse complement strand
GGGCGCTGCAAGAATGGAATCGAGCCGCGACCATTGCTCACTTTCTGGCGCGCGATCGAGATCACGCAGCACAGCGGCGAGAATGGACAAAGTGACCAACCGCTGCTGACCGTCGACGATCTCCAGCAATTGCGGCGTCGAGGGGCCGCGAAGCTCAGGCCAGCCGGCTGGTGACGGATCCATCAACAACAGAGTTCCGAAGAAGTGGTCGGGCTCTGCGGCGTCCTGCTCGTCGAGACCAGCTCCGGATACCAGATCCGCGAGCAGTTGCCCGGCTTCATCCCGTGTCCACGAGTAGGAACGCTGATAGGCGGGAACGACGAAGCGGAACTTACTCGACAGCAAATCCGCGACTGTCAATGATGCTGTAGGCAGTCGTTGAAACATGGAACTACAGTCCGGAAAAAATCGGTCGTGCGCATCGTGCGCCAAGCGGTCAGCGTTCAGCGTTCAGCGTTCAGCGTTCAGCGTTCAGCGTTCAGCGTCGTTCAATGAAGCAGAGCAGAATTGATCCCGCATTCAAGAATTTTTTGACGCTACCATGACAGCGCACCGAAAACGAGATGTCTCAATCGGCAACTCGGGGCCAATGGCGGCCCAGGTTGCCCGCTCGAGGTCGCCCGACGGCTTTCGGCATCGATGAATCCGATGTAAGGGATCGCGACCCAGACCCGGATCGAGCAAGGCTTGCACCATGCGCCCAGACGTTGAGATTGGCAGCGCGACGATCTACAAGATCTGCTCGCGTGAGTCCTGGGACGATGCGTGCCGATTGGGCCGCTACCCGGGGTCGGCGGACGACCGACGCGACGGCTTCATTCATTTCTCAGCTCGTCATCAGTTGGCGGCGACGGCAGAAAAGTACTTCAAGGGTCAGGCCGACCTCGTATTGATTGCCGTCGAGGCCGCGCGGCTCGGCACCAGCCTCAGGTGGGAACCATCGCGAGGCGGAGATCTTTTTCCCCATCTTTACAAGGACCTCGAAACGAGGGCCGCGCTCTCGGTCATGCCTTTGCCATTGGACGATCAAGGCCATCCGCTCATCCCAGAGGGGCTTGTGTGATGCTGCACGGCCTGTTCGACCTTGCCCGCCCGCTGTTGTTCCTGATGGCGCCGGAAGATGCCCACGAGGCGACGATCCGGTCGCTGGAGCGAGGGATGTTCCCACGACACGCAGCAGGCGGACGGGCGGCGCTGGCAACCGAGGTATTCGGGCTGCAGTTTCCCAATCCAGTGGGCATTGGGGCGGGCTTCGACAAGGACGGCCGAGTGCCTGACGCCGTGCTCGGTATGGGGTGCGGGTTCGCCGAGATCGGCACTGTGACGCCGCAGCCGCAAGCCGGCAATCCGAAGCCCCGCGTGTTCCGCCTTGTCGAGGACCGGGCCGTGGTCAATCGCCTCGGTTTCAACAATGGCGGACACGCAGCCTTGTTGGCACGACTAAAGATGCGAGTGTCGCATGGGATCGTCGGCGTCAATATCGGCGCCAACAAAGATAGCAAGGATCGGGCGGAAGACTATGTGCTGGGGCTCGAGACGTTCAGCACGGTCGCCAGCTATTTCACGGTCAACATCTCGTCACCTAACACACCAGGGTTGCGCGACCTGCAAACGCCCGCAGCACTCGATCAGCTCTTGGGCCGGATAATGGCGGCCCGCTCGGCCCTGGTCGACGCGGGCAAGCCGCGAAGGCCGATCGTGGTCAAGCTGGCGCCCGACCTCGCCGAGGACGACCTGCCGGCAATCGTGGCGCGACTGGTGGCACACGCGGTCGACGGAATTGCCGTTTCGAACACCACGCTGGCCCGGCCAAGCCTCATGGCGCCGGAAAGTCGCGAGGCTGGCGGGCTCTCTGGCCGGCCACTGTTCGAGCGATCGACGATCATGCTTGCTCGGGTGTTCGAGTTGACTGACGGCAAGATCCCGCTGATCGGCATCGGCGGCATCGACAGCGGCGAGACGGCGCTCGCCAAGATCGAAGCCGGCGCGTCATTGTTGCAGCTCTATACGGGGTTGATCTATGAGGGTCCGGGACTGATCGACCGCATCAACGCGTACTTGGACCGCGCAGCCAGCACGCGCGGGGTGGCGTCGATCCAGGAGCTGACGGGCAGCACCGCAGCGAGATGGGCAAGAAGGTGTTTGTCGTCTTGAGGTTGGGTGATTTTGCAGGCACGCTCGCATTGACGATTTGCCGGATAGCCCCGGTTCGACACCTTCTGTCTGCCGAAACCTTAAAGGAGATCCCGATGCGCCGCGCCGACCTGTTCTCCATCGCTCTCGCCATGACAACTGCCGCGACAGCCTTTGCGCCCGTTGCTGTCACTGCCGCACCCAGGCTGACGTGCACGTTCATTCAGAAGCAGTGCTTTAAAGAGTGCGGCAAGAAAGTCGGGCCGGGCTTCTGCAAGGTACACTGCGACGGGGAGAAGAAAAACTGCGTTTCAACCGGCAAATGGAACAGCTTCGGCCGCGAATTCACGAACGTCATCAGGCGCTGAACACTGGGCGGTCATGGCTGATCAACGGTCGTCCCCAGATCGGCGGCCGAGACCGACCAGCCGCGCGATGAGCCAGATCGGCACCACAACCATGGCACCGAGTGCCAGGTACTGCAGCCCCCACTCCACCGCGCCGAACCCCATGTCGTAGATGCGGCGGGCGATGATGTTGATGTTATAGAAGAAGTTTGCGGGCGTGATGCCGAACGCGGACAGGACTATGCCGACCACGATCGACAGCACCACGAGGCGGACGAGAACACCAAGCGGGTTGCCGCCGAGAATGTCTTTGCGGTCCATGTTGAAACTTCCTTGTCCTTGAACACCGAGAACGGGTCAAATGAACCTGCGACCGCCGTTCGCGCCGAGTATTGCCGTCGCCCCTTAGCATACCGGAAGGGCCATAGTCTCCAACGACAACCGATCCGACGATCGCCGAAAGCCCTCACAGTTCATGTCCTTGCTCGTGCGGCCACCCGGTCTTGAGAAGTCCAGCCGTAGATCGGCCGCAGCGGCCCCACGGAAGCGAACGGCTGCGCGTCAACGCGCAAAGTTGAAAGACCCGTTACGTCACCTCGAAACGCCGACCGAAGCTGCATTGCCGAAGCCGTTTGCAGACTGGTTCCAGAATCGCGGTTGGAATCCACGTCCGCATCAGCTTGCCCTGATCGACGCGAGCCGGAACCGCCAGCCGACCTTGCTGATCGCGCCGACCGGCGCGGGCAAGACGCTAGCCGGGTTCCTGCCCAGCCTGATCGGGCTTTCCGATCAGAAGCGCGAACGTAAAGGAGCAGGCCTGCACACCCTTTATGTCTCACCGCTGAAAGCGTTGGCGGTAGACGTTGCGCGCAATCTGATGACACCGATCGAAGAGATGGGCCTCGAGATCAGGACCGAGACGCGCACAGGCGATACCTCTGTTGCCCGCCGCCGGCGACAGCGCGCGTATCCACCGCAAATCCTGTTGACGACGCCCGAACAGATCGCGCTGCTATTGAGCCACCCGGACGCTTGCCATCTGTTCGCAGACCTCGACACAATCATCATTGACGAGTTGCATGCCCTCGCCGGAACCAAGCGCGGCGATCTACTGGCCCTCGACGTCGCGCGCCTCAGATCGCTGGCGCCGGAGGTGATCGCCATCGGGCTTTCGGCGACAGTTGCGAAGCCATCCGAACTCAGGGCCTATCTGATGCCGCAGACGTCGCCGGAAACCGCGACCGAACTGGCGCACCTGGTCGTCGCCGCCGGTGGCGCGGAGCCGAGCATCGAGATCCTCGAAATCGAGGACGGGGTGCCGTGGTCAGGACATTCGGCACGCTATGCCCTCGGCCGCGTCTACGAGGCGATAGGGCGGCACAAACTGACGCTGGTGTTCGTCAACACGCGGATGCAGGCGGAGATGATCTTCCAGGAACTATGGCGGATCAACGAGCTCGAATATCCCATCGCACTGCATCATGGGTCGCTGGACGCATCGCAACGGCGCAAGGTCGAGGCCGCCATGGCGGCCGGTGGTATCAAAGCCGTTGTCGCCACGTCGACGCTCGATCTCGGCATCGACTGGGGCGACATCGACCTCGTGATCAACATCGGCGCGCCCAAGGGCTCGAGCCGGCTGCTGCAGCGGATCGGCCGCGCCAATCACCGCCTCGACGAGCCGTCGGTGGCGCTGCTGGTGCCAGCCAACCGGTTCGAGGTGCTCGAGTGCCGCGCCGCGTTGGACGCGGCCCGCGCCGGTGTCCAAGACGTGTCGCACGCCCGCAGCGGAACACTCGACGTTCTGGCGCAGCACGTTCTGGGCATGGCATGCCAGCGGCCGTTCAAGCCTGATAGCCTTTTCGCCGAGGTACGCTCGGCCGCTCCCTACATGGAGTTGACGCGGGCGACGTTCGACCGGGTCATCGACTTCGTTACGAACGGCGGATATGCGCTCAAAGCTTACGAACGGTTCGCCAAGCTGGTCGCAACCGACGACGACCATGTGCGGCTGGCGCATCCGAAGTTCGCCCAGCAGTACCGGCTCAACGTCGGCACCATCGTTGATACGCCGATGATCAAGGTGCGGCTGGGCGGGCGGCGGACCAGGCCGGACGGCTCGGCGCGAAAGGTCATGGCCGGCGGGCGCGTTCTCGGCGAGGTCGACGAATACTTCATCGAGCAACTTCGCCCCGGAGACGCATTCGTGTTCGCGGGCGAAGTGCTGCGCTTCGAAGGCCTGCGGGAGACCGATGCGTTCGTCTCGCGCGCGGCAGCCTCCGATCCCATCATCCCAAGCTACACCGGGGGGCGCTTTCCGTTGTCGACGCATCTTGCAGAGCGGGTCAGGAAACTATTGGCGAGCCGGGGCGCTTGGGGCGTACTGCCCGGTCCGGTTCGGGAGTGGCTCGATCTGCAATCCCGGCACTCGCGCATACCCTTGGCCGACGAGGTGCTGGTCGAAACCTTCCCGCGCGGCGATCGGTACTACCTCGTCTGCTATCCCTTCGAGGGCCGGCTAGCTCATCAGACACTGGGAATGCTCCTGACGCGAAGGCTCGATCGACTGGGTGCCCGCCCGCAGGGCTTTGTTGCCACCGATTATGGGCTTTCGGTGTGGTGCGGCCGCGATCTCGACGTGATGATCTCCCGCGGCGTACTGGAGCTCGGCGAGCTATTCGAGGAGGACATGCTCGGCGACGACCTCGACGCGTGGCTCGCCGAATCGAGCCTGATGAAGCGAACGTTCCGGTTGGCGGCGGTGATTGCCGGGCTGATCGAGCGACGGCACCCCGGGCGGGAAAAGTCGGGCCGGCAAGTGACAATGTCGACAGACCTTGTCTATGACGTGCTCAAAAAGCACGATCCTGGCCACGTCCTGCTCGAGGCGGCGTGGGCAGATGCCGCAACAGGGCTGCTCGATATCGCACGGCTCGGAGATTTTCTGCGTCGCATCAAGGGTCAAATCAGGCATCAAGCGCTTTCGTGCGTGTCGCCGCTGTCGGTACCTATCCTGCTCGAAATGGGCAAGGAGCCGGTAGCGGGACTGGGTCGGGAGGACGCGCTGCGCGAGGCGGCCGAAGCAATGATGCGAGACGCAACGCGCGGGGCATGATCGACCAAATTGCTTGATCGATCAGAGCTCGTGAGTGAACCAGCGAACAATAGGCGACGTCGTTCGACGATCGTGAAGACGAGGGGGCCACGCCGATGCTGAAACTGAAGCCGGAACGGCTGGGCGCTGACGATTTCAAGGATCAGCCGATCTCGATCGCGGGCAAAGCCTTCATTGCCGACATGTCGGGAGCGCTCTACTGGCCGTCGGAGCGCGCGCTCATCGTGGCTGATCTCCACCTCGAAAAGGGATCATCCTACGCCCGCCATGGGCAGATGCTGCCACCCTACGATACCCACGAAACACTGGCGAAACTTGCCGCCGCGATCGATCGCTACGACGCTGAGACGGTGATCGCTCTCGGCGACAGCCTGCACGACGTCGCCGCCGCGGACCGCATCGGCGACGAAGCACTCGCGACGCTGCGCATCATACAGGCCGACCGTGATTGGATCTGGATCACCGGCAACCACGACCCGTCCATATCGAGCCGGCTGGGCGGGCTCGCGAGGGCCGAGATCGACGTCGAGGGCATCAGGCTCCGTCACGAGCCGAGATCGGGCCGGGTGACCCACGAGATCGCCGGACACCTGCATCCGGCGGCGCGGATTTATCTGAACGGGTATTCGATCCGGCGGCCATGCTTCGTCGGCAACGGGCGGCGGCTGGTGATGCCGGCGTTCGGCAGCTACACCGGCGGGCTCAATGTTCTCGACGACGCATTCGAACCGCTGTTCGGCAACGATGGGATGTCGGTATGGCTGTTGGGACAGGAAGGGCTTTATCCGGTGGCGACGCGGATCCTGAAAGAGGACTGATGCCCCGCTTGGTTGCCGCCCGCGATCAGTGTGCGCCGCTGCGGCGGAACACGACGGATGCAAGAAGTCCGGCACCCACAGCGATCGCGACCGCAAATAGACCGTACAGCAAGGGCAACTTCTTCGAGAAGTCATGGAGCAGCAGCTCGATACCGGCACGCTCGATTTTGACGCGCGCTGTGTAGATGCCCAACAGACCGCCATCGCGAAAGAGGTAGACACGGGCCTTGAGTGGGCCAACCGGCACGTTGGCTGGAAGTTCAACGGCGCACCGGAACAGACTGCGGCCGATGAAGCCAACCCCGTAGTCCTGGCGGACGTAGAGACCGTCCTTCTGCTTCAACCGGATCACGGCTTTCTGGTAGCCTTTCATGTCGTCGTCCGACAAGCCGGGCACGAACCCGCGCGCCGGCAAAATGGCGACGTGCTCGAACCCGATTCCGCTCTTGGCCAACAGGTCCGCTTCGGCGATGTCTTCGATCGGCCGCGTCGAGATGATCGCGTAGTAGCTCGGCATGGGCACAAAACGCACCGACTTGGTATTGACCCAAATACCGGCGACGTTGCCCTTCTTGCGCACCAGGACCGGAGTCGGCCCCTTCGACAACGACGACCACGTCGTAGAGGCCGCTTTCAGCGCTCGGCTGACGACTGTTCTCGACTGAGCCGAAGACGACGATTTCGGTGCCGGTGAAGCTCGATGTGATGGCGACGTTACGCATCGAGACGTCTGCCTCGACACTCTCGCTTGCCACTTTGGCGGCGGCTTGAAGCGTGAGGGGTGTCGCACCCGGCGCGACATTTTGCGCCAGTTCGGACGCCGCGTGTGGTCGGACGGAAGGCTGGCCCGCCAAAACGGACCCCTGGCTGCAGCACAGCGCCATAAGAAGCGCCGCGCCAAGCAACCCAAATGAGTTCACTCGACACTCTCGAAGCCGATGCACACGCCGATCCTGTTAGAAATCCGCTCGGCGCAAGCATCAAGTGGAACGCGCCCGAGGTCAACCCGCAATGGATGATCGGTCGATCGAGTTAGCCATTGGTCTCAGCATTCTCGCGGGCTTTCCATGCCTCGCCTGCGGCGTGGGCGTCGTTGGCCATCTGATCGGTCTGCTTTGGGGCCCAGACGGCCAGCCGCTGGTCGATTTCGGCGGCCTCGGCGGCCGCAAGCTGCGACTTCAAGAGATCACGGCGACGCACGGCCTCCTTGTCGCCGGAGCGAGCGGCGAGCGCGAACCACTGGTAGGCCAGACCCTGATCCTTGGTGACGCCGAGTCCCGACTCGTGGAGAACCGCGAGATTGAACTGGCTGTCGGCTAAACCGCGCGTTGCGGCCTCGCCGAACCAGTGGGCGGCTGCGGCATAGTCCGGCGCACTTGTTTTCGTACCGGCGTTGAGGACGGCCAAGTTGTGCATTGCCTTGACGTTGTCCTGCTCGGCCGCGCGGCTGTACCAGACCCGCGCTCTCGCCACGTCCTGTTTCGCGCCAAGGCCGCGTTCGTAGAGCGTGCCGAGCCGATACTGGGCTTGGGCGAAGCCCTGCGTAGCGGAACGTGTGTACCACTTGACCGCGTCCTTGAAGCTCTGCTCGGTGCCCTTGCCCTCTGCCAGACGCGTTGCGACCTCGAATTCGGCTGATGGATCGCCCTTGGCCGCTGCCAGACGCAGCGACAATGGACCGACGGTGAGCGGCGGGAGTTCCAGCGCGCTCCTTTGTGGCTTGGCCTGTTCGGCCAGTGCCGCGGCGACGTTGCCGGCCGACTGGGGCTCCAAGATGCGATCCGGCATCAGCGATGCCGGGCTCGCTTTCGCTGCGGCGATGCCAAGCTTCGACGACATGTTGGCCATGTGCTGCTGCTGTTGCAGGCGAGCGAGATCGTAGGGTGTCAAGGGACGGTTCGACGTCTGCAGCGAGATGCCGATGGGTACGCCGCCAGGAGCCTCGATGGCGGTGTCCGAGATGCGCTGGTCGACCCGGCCCGAGGGCACGGTATTTTCGTAGTTGAGCTCCTCGATCAATGTCTCGGGCATCGACGATGGTCCGGCAGGAACCTTCGGAAGCGTGAACTTCGGTGCATCCGCAGTGGCGGACTTCTTTCCGTCGTCCTTCTTCGGCGCCACCACCGGCACCCGAGCCGGGGCCCGGAGTTCCGAACGACGGTCGGTGCCAGCCTCGTCCTGACTGGGCTCAACACTCTCCCGCTCCAAGTCGATGGCAGGCTCTTGGCCAGCGTCCTTTTGACGAGCGTCCTTTTGGCGAGCGTCCTCAGCGGGAGCCGCTGCCGGGTTGACGATGGTCGGCGTGCTCTTGCCGGTGACGGGCGCGGACTTCGCCTGTGGCATCGTGGCCGGGTTCGCGGTCGCCGTCGGCTTGGTCGATTCGACCTTGCGACGGGCAAGCAGCAGGTTCGCTCCCTGGACGAGGATCACAAGACCTAAAGCGCCGACGAGAATCTTTTTGATCGGCAATCCCTTCGCCGCAGTGGCGACCGATGCCGATTTGGCGGCGCCGGAGGATGCGGCGGCAAGGCGGGCGCCGGGCGCTTTGGGTGCCGACAGCGTGGCGACACCGGCTTCGGCGGACGGGCCGTTCCTCGCGGCATCCGGGGCCTGCGATTGCGCCTTGAGCTTGGCTCGCTGGGCATCGGCGATGAAATCCTGGCGCAACTTGTCGATAGGTACACGCGCTGCGCGCGCACCGATGGCGGACGCTGCGTCGGCGGGTGCATCCATCGATAGGCCGATAGCGGACTGGCCTTCCGCCGCTGCCGGCAGCGGATGGGGGGCTTTGGACGGCTCGGCCCTGCGACCGCTCTCGATGCCATGGCCGCCAATCGCGGTGTTGGGGTGGAGGTGAGCGCCAGGCGCGTGATCGAACGGTGATTGCGCGGCCGCGCTGTGCGGTCGCGCCTGCATCTGTGAGGTCAAGTGGGCGGCGGCGTCGGCGGCTTGCTTGCCCGTATCGGCCGCAACACGTAGCGAGCCGAGATCGGCAGATTCGCGAGGGTCGGTTGTGAAGCGAACCTGCTCGCGCACGTATTCTCTCGGCGCCGCCGGGACCGGGGCATGGTGTTGAGACAGCTCGATGGCATCGATGCGGTCCAGAACGCGCACGATCGCCTGCTGCATGGTATCGAGCACCGAGGCGGTCTGGGCTTCGCCGTGCCTGCGCTCACTAATGAAGCTTTCGAGTATGTCACGCAGATCTTCGTTGTGCCCATTCTCGTGAAGCAGTGTGCCTCGGGCCTGTTGGTTGAAATCGGCGGCATAACGGGAGACGGCTTGCGCCGCGGCCATGTTGGCGAGGTTCTGATAATCGAAGCTCGGCTCCGCCGGCGTCTCCGTCATTTTGATGCTGGACAGTTGATGGGCCACGCGGTCAACCGCCTGGGCAACGATCTCGTCGATTTGCGCCGTAGCAATGGCGCCGGCATCGCCGACGTAAGGCATCCGCTCGTCAGACAGGCGATCAACGACGGCGCCCAGTTGCAGTTCGATGCCGTCGAGACGCTCAAGCTGGATCTGCGCCTGCTCGAGGTGCTGGGCCAGCTCGTTGATGTGCGCCTCGATGATCCGCAATCCTTCGACGTCGGCGCGGGTCGCGACGTCCTCGAGCACCGAGCCCATGCGTTGTTCAAACTGCTCGAAACGATCGCCGAGCGCCAGGAACGAGCTTTCCGGCCGCATTTCAGCGAGCGACTGCTCGACCCGCTGCGCGATTTCTGCGAAGCGATCCTCGAGCCATTCGCGCTCGATATCGGAGCCCGATGCCACATGGCCCGCGGCCGCGGCAAGTCGGTCGACTGGGTCGAAGCGGTCAGCGTCGGGGTCCGACATGCCCGCCGCCCAACCGCCCGCGGCACCCATGCCGGCCGTCTGATCCGCGCCGTGATAGAGGTCGGCGAGAGCTTCGGCAGAGTCGCGATCCCAGGGATCGAGCGCGGTCGCAGGTGCTGCAGCAGTTGGCATGGCCGCAGGCGAAGTGGCCGCGATGGTGCCGGGCGTGGTGGCCGCGGTCTCGGGGCCGACGGCTACCGGTGTGGCGTGAGCCCCGGCTGCCGATGCGGGTCGCGTTTCGAAGCGTCCTTCATGGGTGCTGGCGATACGATCGGCCAAGAGTTGCATGCCCTCTTCGATACGGTCGAAGGCCGGGACGTACTCGCCCGGCACGCGGTCGCGGATCGAGTGGGCCTCGACGCCCAGGCTTTGCAGGCGGGCCTGCATCTGGCGGAGCATTTCCGAATGCCGGACGTCAGCGTCGGCGATTTGATCAGCGATATGGGAGATGAGCGATTTCAGGCTCTCTGCCGCACATCCGCCAGTGTCACTGGCCCCAGAATTGCCGCCATCGCTTCCGCGCGCGGTCTGAGCTTCCGTCCGGCCAATGTTCGACATGTCGATCCCCGCTCATCGTGTTCTCGAGCCGCCTCGTGTAACCACCCTTTTGAGGATGGGGACGCGTCCGCTGGAGCCGGGTAGGCATCAAAGCAGACGCGAGGCGGCAGTGCGGTATCCCAACGCGGAACGAGGAAGGAACCGTTCGATGTTGAAGCTCGTGCTTCGCGGTGAACGTTCGGTTAATGGCTCGGTTAAAGGTTGGCGCTGGTTGCAAAAAACCAGCGAATCATTCCCGCGCCCCATTGTTCTGCAAACGTCAATAGCGTTTGCGCGCCCTAAAACGGTCGGTGCGTCTGCGCGAATCGGGGCTGGCGCGGCCACATCCGAACCAGTTGAGCTTTTTCGCCACACTCACCATTTATCAGACGAGGAAAGTCTGCGATGTGCGCGCGGGTCTTTGGTGGGAGACATGTCATGTTGAAGTCGTCCTTGGTTGCAACCATCGGCTGCCTTGCCCTGTTGGCCTCGGCAGCCCAGGCCGGCGGTGATCGACCCGGCCGGTACACGATGACCCCGGCCGACGGAGGATTCGTGCGGCTCGACACGGAAACGGGCGCAATGGCGCTGTGCGCCAAGAAGGACAACCAATGGGCCTGCGATGCGATGCCCGACGCGCAGGCCGCACAGCGCCGCGATGTCGAACGGCTGGAAGCGGACAACAAGGCGCTGAAAGAAGAGATCCGGCGCATGGAGGAGATAATGGGTCTCGGCGATACGAAACCGGGCGGGGCCGGCCCGAAGCAGGCCGAACGGCCGCTGGGTGGTCCGGGATTGCCGAGCGAGAAGGACGTCGATCAGGCGTTCGACTACCTGACCCGCATGCTCAAGAAGTTCCAGGAGAAAATGCGCGAATTAGAAGGCAACAAGCCCGGCAGCGACAAGGGCGGCACGCCACTCTAGACCGTTCCGGTTCAGACATTCTCTTGCCCCTGTGGGGCGCTCCACAACACATGTCTAGACCATAGCGAACACGATCAACACTATGATTATTCTGTATCTTTTGGATCTGTCATTTGATCCTTGGACCCGCCGCGAGGGGGCAAACGCGTAATGAGCGACATGAGCCAATTCGTACCTTCGCGCTTGGCGTTCGGTGCAGCTTACGAACCGAGGCGAGCGTACGAACGGGTGGCCGAGATCAACTCGTGAACAATGCCCGGCTCGGTCATGGCATGGCCGGCGTCGGGAACGATTCGGAGATCTGCTCGCGGCCATACCTTCTTGAGGTCCCACGCGCCTTTGAGCGGTGTCACCACGTCGTAGCGGCCGTGCACAATGGTACCGGGAATGTCCTTGATGCGGTCGGCGTGAGCCAGAAGATGGTCGTCGCGCTCGAAAAAACCGCGGTTCATGAAGTAGTGGCATTCGATGCGGGCGAAGGCGATCGCGTAGGTCTCGGCAGCGAACAACTTGATGCGCTCGACATCCTGGTGAAGCGATAGCGTCGATCCCTCCCAGATGCTCCAGGCGCGGGCAGCTTCGAGCTGGATCCTCGGATCGGTGCCGGTCAGCCGGCGGTAGTATGCAGCGATCATGTCCGACCGCTCCGAGACAGGAATGATCCGCTGGTAGGCCTCGAACGCGTCTGGAAACAGCCAGCTGCAACCTTCCTGGTAAAACCACTCGAGTTCGCTGAGGCGCAGGAGAAAAATACCACGCAGAATGAGCGCTGTGACGCGGTTAGGGTACGACTGGGCGTAGGCGAGAGCGAGGGTGGAACCCCACGATCCGCCGACCAGTTGCCATCGTTCGATGGCAAGGTGGCGCCGCAGCCGCTCCATATCCTCGACCAGATGCCACGTGGTGTTGTCGACGAGCGAGGCGTTCGGCGTGGAGCGGCCGCAACCGCGCTGGTCGAACAATATGATGCGGTAGTGACGCGGATCGTGGTAACGGCGCATGGTCGGGTTAGACCCGCCCCCGGGGCCGCCATGGACCAGCAGCGCCGGCTCGCCGTTGGGATTGCCGCACTCCTCGAAGTAGACTTCGTGTCCGCCACCAACATCGAGCCGATCGTGGGCGAAAGACTCGATCGGCGGATAGAGGCCGAGCCGCTCTCGTGCTGACATGCGCAGAGGATCCCGCTTGTTCCATTGCCTCAACGGTTAGGACCGGTACGCTGTCGACGCAAGCCATGATCGCGCCCCGTTTCTTCAAGACTTGGTGCGTTGCTTCAGGCGGGCTAACCGCGTTTCTCGATCCTGGATGATTTCACCTCCCGGCACGCGAATATCGCGGACAAGTTCGAGCATATGGCGGTTTGGCGATGGTGTCGCGAGGCCAACGACGATTGTCGCGAGTACCGAAGCCGGTACGCCGAACATCGCCGCCAAAGCACTGTCGATCTCTATCCATTTCGCTTCGCCGGCGACGATGGCCAGGACTGCGACCGCGAAGCCCGTGGCCAATCCCGCGATGGCACCGAATGCGTTGCACCGCTTCCACCAAATCGAAAGCACCAGAACAGGAAAAGCTGCCGATCCGGTGATGGCAAACGCCCATATCATGAGCCGTAGGGGATCGGTGGGGGTCATGGCCGCGATCAACCATCCAAGCCCCAAAGCCATACCAAGAGACAGACGGCCGACCCACAGGCGGGCAACAGGTGGGACTGGCTCCCACGACAGGCCGTTGAACACGTCTTCGGCGAGCACGTTGCCGATGGCCACCGTCGCAGCGCCGGCACCAGCGAGTGCCGCGGCCACTGCGCCCGCCAGGGCCATCTGCGTCATGACAGACGGCATTCCGAGAACGGACGGCAGTGCAAACAGCACCGCGTCACGCTCGATGCTGATGCCGGTGGCCGCCAACCGCGTTGAGCGACCCTCTATTTCGGCGTGCCCTATCGCAACCAGTCGTGCCAGCCACTCCGGCACCTGCCTGGCACCTTCGACCGTGACGATATCCATGACGGCGTCGCGCATGAAAACGGCCACCGACGACACCGTCAGCATGATGAAGCCGAACATGAACGTAGCCCAGCCGAGCGACTTACGCGCTTCATAGACACTGGGCGCGGTCGCGACCCGCGGCAGCAGCCAGGGAGAGGCAGCGACGCCAGCCAGTATCGACAAGGTCGCAACGACAAATCCACCGGGCCCGACAAGGCCAAACGGCGAGGTGAACCGTTTGGCCATCTGCTGCAGACCTTCGCCCGGAAGTTCAAAACCGAGCATGGCCGGCACGATGATCGGCAACCCCTGTTGCGCCTCGATCTTGAGCAGGCCCCGAAGCAGCGGCCCATGGCTGAGCTGCGGAACCGGCGTGTTGGTGACGAACACGGCGACGATTGACACTGGAACCGCGAGTGCGAGAATCGCCGCAATGGCCTGTGCGACATTGACCCAGGTCAGCGAACGCATCCCGCCGGCCGCCAATGACAGTGCGAGCGCGATGACCAGGGCGGGCATGGCGAGGGCCGTATGGCCTGACAGCCAGCCAGCGGCATAGGCCCCGATCCGGAGTTCGGCCGCGACGACCAACAGCATCGGAGCGGTGAGCAGCACCGCCGCCAGGACACGCAAGGCACGGCTCTCGAACCGGCGGCCGAGATAGCTCGGAACCGTGAACGCCCCGAACTTGCGAAAGAAAGGAGCCAGCAACACGGCCATCACGACAAACCCCGCAAGCCCACCGATGACGATGCACAGGGCGTCGAAGCCGACGACGAAGAATGCGCCCGTAAGGCTCACTATGCCTGTCGCGCCCATGGCTGTAAGCGCGAGGCTGACACCGTTGTAGACCGCAGGCACGCGGCGGCCTGAGGCGAAGTAGTCGAGCGGCTCGCGCGTGTAGGACGCCGCTCCGATTGCGGCGAACAGCGCCAGCGGCCCAAGCCACATCAGCAGGCCCAATGTCGGCTCCGAAACGCCGAGCTGTTCGACAATCAACAGCATCAGCACGAGGCCAGTGAACGCGCTCGCAAAAATCCCGAAGTAGGTGCCGAGCCGAGGATTGATCAGGCGCGCGCGGTGCGTATGGGACATGAACCAGACCCTGATAGGACGGACGGCTGTGGCCAGCTCGTGTCGCTTTTACATCTGACGTTTGGTTTTTTGGACCAGCAGCGAGTGGGGACCAAACGTCAGATGCGCTACTCTCGGCAAGCGTGCGATGCGATGCGATCAGGGTTCTTCGTTTGCACCATGCCAGTGATCGATGGCGTCCTGGCGGTTCACGAACCCGGCGACCGTGATCACGGCGACGAAGAACAGCCCGTGCGCGGCGAGGAAGTATCCGAGCGGAAACCCTAGAAAACGGCTGCCGTTCAATCTGTCGGCATAGAGCGGCAGCAGAATGATCACGGTCAGGAACGGGACCAGGCTAGCGATCATCTGCCATTTCGTATGCCGCCAGTAGGGCTTGCGTTCCTTGCGTTCAATCACGGACCAGACCTCTCTATGCTCTGGAGACGGCTTTCACATCGCAACCAAATTGTAATACCCTCATCCGGGTCACGTCGAACGGGAAACCGATCGTCGGCCAACCGAGTGCGGTCAGACCGCTTGGGAGGCAACTGAGTTAGCTATGTTGCCAAAATTGTGTCATCTCTCAACCTCACCTACTCACAACCCCCACATTAAAGTCTAAAATCGTTGTCGTCTCGACTCACGCTGGCACAGTTTGGCTCCGGCTGCGACACGATCGCTTCAGCGGCTCGCGATTGGAAACTGGGCGGGTGTGGAAGTTGCGAAGGGACTAGTGTTCCGTCTCAGACATTTGCCTCCCAGTGCGGCCAGTTTGCGAGCAAATGTCTGAGACAACAGGAACACTCGTGTTCCGTTTCCGACATTTGCTTCCCTCAGCTGCGCCGTTCGGAGCAAATGTCGGGACCACGAGGAACACGAGCGACTCAATGATTCTAGTGTGGCTTTTGCATCTGACGCTTGGTTTCTGGAGCAGCCGCGAGCGGGTACCAAACGTCAGGTGCGCGACACGAGCGTCGAGCGGCATTTTGAGATGGAGGTCAGCATGGCGGATTGCCGCATCATCATCGTTGATGATCATCCCTTGTTCCGCGGTGCGCTGAAACAGGCCCTGACGACATCGTTGGAGGCCGCTGAGATTATCGAGGCCGGCTCGCTCGACGAACTCAACGAAAAGCTCGGCCAGAACAGCGACGTCGATCTGGTGCTGCTCGATCTGACAATGCCTGGCGTGCATGGGCTGTCGGGGCTGCTCTATCTCAGAGCACAGTACTCGGCGATCCCGGTCGTCATCGTCTCCGCCAACGAAGACCCGACGATCATCAAGCGCTCGATCGACTTCGGAGCGTCGGGGTTCGTGCCGAAGTCACAGTCTGTCGAACAGATCCGAAGTGCCGTAAAGAAGGTTCTCGACGGCGAGATTTGGGTTCCGGCCGACATCGACCTCTCTGTCAGGGGTGACACGGAAGCGGTCGATCTGGCAGGCCGGTTGTCGTTGTTGACACCGCAACAGGTCCGCGTGTTGATGATGCTGGGCGAAGGCCTGCTCAACAAGCAGATTGCTTTCAAACTCGGCGTCTCGGAGGCCACGATCAAGGCGCACGTGTCGGCGATTCTGCAGAAGCTCGGCGTCGACAGCCGCACCCAGGCCGTCATCGCGATCAACAAGATCGACGCCGGCGACTGGAAGAAGATCGCCGGCTGAGATCATCGATCGCAACCGATGACACCGTCGCTATTCCGCCGCCGCCGGCCGCCTAACAATGGCCTGCGAGAGCACGGCGCGCAACGATGCAGCCTTGAGCGGCTTTCTGAGTAGACCGAGGCCAAGCCGGCGCACTTCCCGCTGCACTTCGACCGTGTTGTCGGCGGTGATGATCACGGCTGGAACATCCGCGCCGAGGCCCGCCCTCAGCGCCAGAACGACGTCGACGCCAGTACCGCTGTCGAGATGATAGTCCGCAAGAATGGCATCTGGAATGGCACGGTCCGAATCGATCAGGCGGAGGGCTTTCTGGCGGCTTTCAGCGGTGCGCACTTTGCACCCCCAGCCCGACAGCAATGACGACATTCCGTCAAGCACGGCGGGCTCGTTGTCGATGCAAAGGAGATAGCATCCGGCCAAGCTACCTGGCAGTGGCGACGACAGCGGCTCGACTTCGGTAAGCGAGCGCACCACGCCCTGCGGCACGGTCACAGAGAACGTGGAACCGCGGCGGGCGGCCGACTTGAGCGCGATCGGATGCATTAAGACACGCCCCAGTCGTTCGACGATGGAAAGCCCGAGGCCAAGACCTCGCACGCCGCTGCCCGGGCCCTCGAGGCGCTGGAACTCCTTGAAAATGATCAACCGCTTGTCGTCGGGGATGCCCGGTCCCGTATCGCAGACCAGAATCTCGATGTTCGCGCCATTTCGCCTTACTCCGAGCAGTACGGCGCCCGTGCGCGTATACTTTATGGCATTCGAGACCAAATTTTGCAGGATGCGGCGCAGCAACCGGCGATCGGAGTGGACCCAGGCGTTGGTCGCAACCACGCGCAACGCGAGGCCCCGCTCGTGGGCCATCGGCTCGAACTCGACTTTGAGTTGATCGAAGATTTCGGAAAGGGGGAAATCTTTGGTCTCGGGTTCGAGGCGGCCGGCATCGATGCGGCTGATCTCGATCAGCGTTGAAAAGATCTCCTCCACCGCCGACAATGACGCGTCGACATTGCGGGCCAACAAGGCATCGGTTGGATCCAGAGGGCGCTCGACGAGGCTCGCCGCATAGAGGCGCGCCGCGTTGAGTGGCTGCAGAATGTCGTGGCTGGCAGCCGCCACGAACCTCGTCTTGTCGAGATTGGCCTGGTCGGCCTTGGCCTTGGCGATGGCGAGCGCACCGTTGACGTCGAGCAGCTCGGCCGTCCGCTCCCTTACACGCCGCTCGAGCGTTTCGTTGGCGCGCGCAAGTTCGTTGGCGGCTCTGACGCGATCGGTGATGTCGGAGTACGTCGTCACGATGCCGCCCTGCGGCATGGAGCTGGTGCGGATCTCGAGCACCTTTTCGCCGCCGATGATCCGCTCCTGGAATGTCTCCTTGGTCACCGCAAGCCGCCTCAGCCGATCGGCCACCAGTGTGTCGATGTTCCCAGGGCCAAAATCCCCGCGTGCCGCGCATACTTGCAGAATGTGTTCGAGCGGCACGCCAACCCGTCCGATTTCAGGTGGTAGATCCAGCAGTTCACGGAACTGGCGGTTCCAGCAGATGAGCCGCAACTCCTTGTCGTAGACGCTGAGGCCGTGCCGCACCTGATCGAGGGCCGACTGCAGAAGATCGCGATTGTACTGGAGTGCTTCAGATGCATCATCGAGCAGCTTCAGCGCCGAATGGCTCGAAACGTTGCCGCGCCTGAGAAGCAGTGACAGCACGAGCCGCGACGAGGCCGCGCCGATGGCGCTCGTGAGCAGATGCTCGGTGAAACGAATGGCCTGCACATCGGCCTCAGCCGCTGAGTTGTGCGGCAAATTGAGGGACGATGTGTACTCGGCAAACGAGCGTTCGGCGCGCTCGGCGCCCATATACCGTGCGGCGGTCGACTGAAGGTCGCCGAGGGTGATGGATGTGCGCCACAGCCGAAACGACGGTGCCGGGCTCGAGCGCGGCGAACTCTCCTGGACGAAGATCTGCGCCTGCAGGCGTTCGACAGGTTCCGGCAAGCGCATCAGCGAAACAGCGACAAAAGCGGCTAGATTGGCGGCAACGCTCCACAACACGCCATGCGTCAGTGGCTCGAACGACAAATAGAAGAGTGCCTGCGGCCTCAGGATTGCGAGGCCGAACGGGCCGTCCTCGATCAAGCCGAGCGGGACCCAGCCGGCCTTCGCAGCCCACGGCAGCAGCAGCGTGTAGCTCCACACCAAAAAGCCAACCACGATGCCGGCGATGGCGCCGCGCGCCGTGCCGCGCCGCCAGACCAGACCGCCGAAGAACGCCGGCGCCAGCTGCGCGATCGCGGCGAACGAGATCAGGCCGATCGCCGCCAGGCCTTGGGATTCACCTAGCGCCTGGTAGACGCCATAGCCCAGCAGCAAAATGCAAAAGATGGCGACTCGCCGGATCATCAGCAACAGACCGCCCATGTCCTCCTGGGGCACGGTGTCCGTCAGGCGATGACGCAACAGAAGGGGGATCACCAAGCCGTTGCTGACCATGATCGCAAGCGCGATCGATTCGACGATGACCATGGCCGTGGCCGCCGAAAGTCCGCCAACAAAGGCGATCAGCGACATCGTCGTTGCGTTCGCCGTCAACGGCAGCTTGAGTACGTAGAAGTCGGGATCGGTCGTGCCGGCGGGCAGCGTCAAAAGTCCCGCCACGGCGATCGGAACCACGAACAGATTGATGAGGACGAGATAGGCGGGAAACATCCACGCCGCGCGCCGCAACTCGACCTCGGAATTGTTCTCGACCACGGTCACGTGGAACTGGCGCGGCAGCAAGATGATACAGACGAAGCTCAGAAACGTGACTGTCAGCCACTTCCCGCCGTTGGAGTTCTGACCAAAAACGCTCTCGACGACCGGACTCTTGGTCGCCTGTGCGACGAAATCGCCAACGCCACCAAACATGCCGAATATCACAAACAGGCCAACTGCGATGAACGCTGCAAGCTTGACAAGGGATTCCGCCGCAATCGCCATCATCAGCCCGTCCTGATGCTCGGTGGCGTCGATGTGGCGCGTACCAAACAGGACGGCGAACGTTGCGAGCGTCAATGTGATGACAAAAGCCGTGTCCATGAATGCGACGCGTGGCACCTCGATCGAGACCAGCAAACTCGCACCAAGGAGGGTCTCAATGGAGACCGCTATTGCCTTCAACTGCAAGGCGATATAGGGCAGCACACCAATCACGGCGACGATCGTCACGATTGCTGCCACCGCCGGGCTTTTGCCGTAGCGGGCCGCCAGGAAATCCGCGACCGAGGTGATGTTCTGGCTCTTTGCAAGCCGCACGACACGCAGCAAGATCGGCCAGCCCAACGTGAACATGATGATTGGGCCGAGATAGACCGGCATGAAGTCGTAGCCGGTTGCAGCAGCGAGCCCGACGCTGCCGAAGAACGTCCACGACGTGCAGTAGACGGCGATTGATAGCGAATAGATGAGCGGACGGCCGCCGTCCCCCTTGCGAGACCGAGTTTTGCGATCGCCGATCCAGGCGAGGGCGAAGAGTGCGCTCACATAGCCGAGCGCAACAGCGATGATCGACCAGCCTTCAAACATTGCACGTCAACCGAATGAGACAATGAACCGAATTTGACGCCGGTCATTTGGCCTGGTGTAGCAAGCGGGTCGTTCAGTACCGCCGCCGGGACGCATCATGCACAATCGGCAGGCAGGGTGTCCAACGGCAAACCACTGTCAACGGCCGCTAATCTCACGACCGGCACCCCGGGTCGGAGAACACCAAGCTGGAACTGACTGCCGTTCAATCCAGTTTTTGGAGCAACTGATGCGCCGATTTCGGCAGATTGTTCTCAGGTGCTTGTTGACTTACCGTCAACGTACCGATTCGCGTTTCGATTAGAGATGGTCGTACCGCACAGCGACGGCCGCCGCCCCATCTATAGGGCACGGAACGTCTCGTTGCTGATCGGCAAAGTAACTTTTGCAGCACGATCAGGCTGCAAAACAAGCACACAGTGGAACGGGGAAGATATCAACAATGAGCCTTGCACAAGAATTCAAGGACTTTGCGATGAAGGGCAACGTCATGGATCTCGCCGTTGGCGTGATCATCGGCGGCGCCTTCGGCAAGATTGTCTCGTCGCTGGTCGACAACGTTCTGATGCCGGTCATCGGACTGCTTGTCGGCGGTGTCGACTTCAACAAGCTCTCCGTCAAAATCGGAGCGGCTGAGCTCAAGTACGGCAGCTTCATTCAGTCGGTCTTCGACTTTATCATTATCGCTTTCTGCATCTTCATGATGATCAAGGCGCTCAACTCACTGAAGAAGCCAGCTCCTGCCGCCGCCCCGCCGCCGCCGCCGGCCTCCGAGGTCTACCTCAAGGAAATCCGCGACGCGCTGGTCAAAAGGTAAGGTCGACCGTCGACTGATGAAGCCCTCGCATAGAATCTATGCGGGGGCTTTTTCATGTTTCGAGATCAATGCGACGACTGGCATCATGAGCAACTGCCCCCGCCCAGCACACAAAATTTCGCGCAATGAGAATGGCAGAGCTTCACCGCGCCGTGGTCGAACATGCCGCCGTCCGCCACCGCCGACGCCGCCAGCGTGGACCCCATCTCGAAGGCCTGTTCGTAGGGCAGAAGCGTGCACGGCAGTACGACGGGCCGCTCAGCGCCCTTGCGCTTGACGATCATGCGGGACGACGCGCACATCATGTCGGACGGCTTCCGGTTCAGAATTTTCCAGCAACCCGTGCTCACTTCGGGCACGTCATGCTGGCCGTCCATTTCCGGCAGCAGCAACAGCTGCTGAGTGTCTTCGGGATCAATCGACCAGCCACGCCCTACGATAAGTGCTGCGTACCCGTCGCGCGACACGCGCTCGCTTTCGTTCCAGCAGGTCCGGCCGGCAATCGCCATCCGGAACCCGTTCGCCGCCAGCCAGTCGAGCCCCGTGAGGGTGACCGCGAACGTCCGCGCGCCACGCTCGGTCTCGTGCAGCTCCTGCGTATAGTGGTCGAGACTGATGCGCAGTGTCAGGCGGCCAGGATGCGCCGCGTTCAGAGCCAAAAGCGCTTTCTTGATCGCTGGCCGTTGCATCGGCAGCATCGCGTTGGTCAGCACCAGCACCTCGAATCCACGATCCAGTGCATCGCCGAGCATTTCGAGCATATCAGGATTGAGAAACGGCTCGCCGCCTGTGAACCCGATCTCGCGTGTCGAGAGTGACTTGGCCTCGTCGAGAAAAGCCCGCGTCTCGGCAGCCGAGATATAGACCAGCCGGTCGTTGGACGGGCTCGATTCGATATAGCAGTTGCGGCATGTGATGTTGCAGAGTGTACCGGTATTGATCCACAACGTTTCGAGCCGATCGAGCGGCACCCGCGCCCGCTCCTCGCCTTTAAGAGTGCTGTCGGGATCCTGGAATTTGGCGCGCGGCGACGGGTTGGCAAGGTGCGAGGTTGCGATGTTCAAAGTATTTACTCTGCGGTTGGCGCATCAGGAGACAAGGATTGGCAAAACTCGAGGCGAGGTTCTTCGGGCCGCGACCATCTCGGCGCAACCCTCCGAAATCGAGCCCTAGCATAATCGTCCCGACGAGACGAAGTCACAACCTCTTGACGGCCAATTGATGTCCATCGACGGAGGTTGCCCGCGTCTCGACAACATCGGGGTGGGGCGCCCTTCCGCGAGGCACCGCGGCATGCTAACCTCGACGCTAGGCGGGCGTAGCATAATGGTAATGCGGCAGCTTCCCATGCTGTTGACGAGGGTTCGATTCCCTTCGCCCGCTCCACCGCCGGGCCTGATCGATCGGCAAACCAAATCACTGACGACGGGTCAACGGCAACGCGGCGGCCCGCATGTTGTGCATCGTCTTTTCCCAATAGAATGGGGCGCGAAAAAGCTGCCACAGTGCGCGATAGGCCGCGAACGATATCGCCAGCCAGTAGACCGGCAGCAGCACGACATGAATGGCGAGTCGGGTCCGTCCGCGGGCTGCCACCGCTGCCCCGCCGAGAGCCATCGTGACGCCGTAGCTGGCGATGAGGTTCAGCAGCGCCAGCCACCGGAGAATCGCGGCGCCGATCCCATCGCCGCTCGTGAACAGAGTGCCGGCAGCCGCATCGATGGCGACGATGGCGAGAAACAGCGGATGCACCAGGGCCGACAGAATGACGCCCCCCGTTTGCGCCTGGAAGCCGAGAAACCGGCGTGCGCCCAACTCGCGCCACAGCCGCCGCGGGCGCCGCATGTGCACCAGCCAAGTCTGCATCCAGCCTTTCAACCAGCGCGTCCGCTGACCATACCACACGCCGAAGCGCGACGGAGCTTCCTCCCATGTCGTCGAGTCGAGCACCATCACCTCATAGCCGGCTCGCGCCAGCCGCAAACCCAGATCGGCGTCCTCTGTCACGTTGAATGGGTCCCAGCCATGAACCGCGTCGAGCGCTTCGCGCCGGAAATAGTTCGACGTGCCCCCGAGCAGGATCGGCAGTCGAGCCCGCTCGACGGCTGGCAACAGGCCATCGAATTGGGCGGTGTACTCGATCGTGAACTGTCGCGTCAGCCAGCTGTCTGAGGGGTTGTAGATGTTGAGCCGCGCCTGAATGCATCCCAGCTCCGGCGGACCCGCACGGAAAGCAGCCAGTGCTTTCTTGAGCTGGTCGGGCTCCGGGTGATCCTCAGCGTCGAAAACCACCACGAATTGGCCGCGCGCGAACGCCATTCCAAAATTGAGCGCTCGGGGCTTGGTGCGGGGCTGCCCGTCCGGAACAACGATCGTGCGCACGTGCGGACCTCTGGCAGCGCACGCGATCGCACCCGCAGTCTCGGCATCTGTTACCTCGACAATCAGCAGAACGTCGAGCCGTTGCTTGGGATAGTCGATCGCGTCCAGCGCGTCGAGCAGTTGCCTGACCACTGTGGCTTCGTGGTAGAGCGGCACGAGGATCGTGAAGACCGGCAATGGATCGGGTGTGACCGGAACACCTGCCGCTGCGACAGGCAAGGCAAGCTCGCGGAAGGACATGAGCCGCAGCGCCAGCATTGCGAACGACAAGAGCGTTGACAGCCCGAACAATGCTGTGAGGGCAAAGCGCGAGCCAACGATGAATTCGACCATGATCAAAAGTCCGATCGCAGCAAACGACCGACTGATCCATGGTGCCGTGGGGCGGGCCGCGGAGGCATCAGGATCGGAGCGACCAAGCCCGTTGACCGCCTCGTCGAGCAACCGTTCTTCGGAAAACCCGTCTACCAGCGCTCCCGGCTCCTTGTGGTTCGCGCGATGGTCTGCCCCAATGGGTCGCGCCGCCTCCACGCCTCCGCGAGCCGGACGGTCGGCACGTGGTCGCAGATTCTGAAACCGAGCCACCATTGGGGCTTTATCCAGGCAGCGCGTTAGGAGGGCATCGAGGAGGCGAGGGGCACCCAAGTGACTGTGGTCCGCCTGCGGAGCACTACTATTTGTGGCACGACCGGCGCGGGCGCGGTAGATGTTATTGGGTTTGTTCGGCCCAAATCGCCGTCTCACCCGACGCACTAACGGTTTTTGACCGGAGACAACATGCTGCGACGTTGCACGGCCCTGCAGAACACCGTGCCCGTGGCCATTTTTTGCTTGGCCATGGTTCTGGCAATGGTGATGACCGCCGTTGCGCTTCCTGCGGTGGCTCAGACCCAACGTGGCCGCCCGCCCACCGCGGCCGCGCCGGCCGACGCGTCTGATCTGCCACGCCGTGTGGTGCTGCGATTCGTCACCGACAACGATTATCCGCCGTTCAATTTTCTCGACGAGGATGGCGCGCTGACCGGTTTCAACGTCGATCTGGCGCGGGCCATTTGTCTCGAGCTGCAGGCCACATGCGACATCAAAATGCGGCCGTGGGCTGAATTGATGTTGGCGTTGAAGCGCGGCGAGGCTGACGCCGTCGTGGCGGGCCATACCATTACCGCCCAAGCGCTCGCCGAGTTCGAGTTCACCGACCGCTACCTTCACACGCCCGGCCGCTTCGCCGGACAACGGGACAAGCGGCAGATCGACATCACGCCGGAGGGGCTCGACGGGAAGCGGATCGCGGTCGCCCGCGGCACGGCGCACGAGGCGTTTCTGCGGGCGTTTTTCCGGGACAGCGCGATCCAGGCATTCGAGAACGCCGACCTCGCCCGCGATGCACTGGTCGAAGGCAAGGCCGATTTCTTGTTCGACGACGGCGTCGGGTTGTCGTTCTGGCTCAATGGCACGCTTTCCAAGCAGTGCTGCGAGTTCAGGGGCGGTCCATTCTTCGAGCCCAAATTCTTTGGCGATGGAATTGCGATCGCCGTTTCACGTTCGGACCCCCAGATCCGCCCCCTGCTGAACACAGCGTTGAGAAGGGTTCGCCAAAGCGGCCGCCTGGAGGAACTCGTGCAGAGATATTTCCCGCTCAAGGTGTATTAACCATGGCGAGTGCCGCCGCACATGCGTGCAGAATGATTTATTCCCACTGCAAAAACAGTATATTGCAGCGTAATATGACACCGGCCCAAATCCAACTTGAACCGTTGGCCGCGTGTCTGGAACCCGCAATGCTGGGCCCGGATCAAGACCTCCAAGTATGCGACGGCCTGCGCCCCGTTCACTATTTGGGCAGGGGGCGGGGGAGCGAGCGTCACTTGTCACACAGCTGAAACTTGAATCTCGTCAAGATGTTGGGCATTCGAGGCTGTGCCCTGGGTATGACCAAGATGGGATGGGGGACATGACGACTTATCGCACACTATTCATTTCCGACTTGCACCTCGGCACGCGGGCGTCGCAGGCCGACATGCTGATCGACTTCCTCAGACACAACGACGCCGAGACGATTTATCTGGTCGGCGACATCGTCGATTTCTGGCGCATCCGCCGTGGCGCGATCTGGCCGCAGTCCCACAACGACGTGCTTCAGAAGATCCTGCGCAAGGTCCGCAAGGGCACGCGGGTGGTCTTTATTCCTGGCAACCACGACGACGGGCTGCGTCAATACTGCGGCCAACGGTTCGGCGGCATCGAGATCGAGCGCCAGGCGATCCACACCACGGCTGATGGTCGGCGCTATCTGATCATCCACGGTGACGAGTTCGACGTCGTGGTGCGCTATGCGAAGTGGCTGGCGTTCCTCGGCGACCGCGGCTACGAGCTGGCGCTCGCGACCAACGCGCCGTTGAACTTCGTGCGCAAGCGCCTCGGCCTGGATTACTGGTCGCTGTCGAGCTACCTCAAGCAGCGGGTCAAGACCGCGGTCAACTTCATCGGCGAGTTCGAGAACTCGCTGGCCGAGGAAGCCAAGCGGCGGCAGGTGGAAGGCATCGTCTGCGGTCACATTCACCACGCGGCCTCGCGCGAAATTCATGGCGTCCACTACGTCAATACCGGTGATTGGGTCGAGAGCTGCACAGCGGTGGGCGAAACGCTCGGCGGCGAGTTGCAGGTGATCCGTTGGCTTGAGGTCATGCGAGCACGGGAAGCCGCTACGCGCGCGGTTCCCCAGCTCAAGGCGGCCTGATGCGCATCCTCATCGCCACCGACGCTTGGCACCCTCAAGTCAATGGCGTTGTGCGCACCTATGAGCGGCTCGCATCAGAGTTGACGGGCCTTGGGGCAGATCCTGTTTTTCTGACCCCCTCTGAATTTACCACTCTACCCTGCCCGACCTATCCGGAAATCAGGCTCGCGCTGCCGGGGCGATCCTACGTGGCCGCACGCTTCAAGGCCGTCAATCCAGTCGCCGTGCATATCGCCACCGAGGGCCCGGTCGGATGGATGACCCGCAACTACTGCCTACACCGCAACATTCCTTTCACAACGAGCTTCCACACCCGCTTTCCCGAATACGTCGAGCGCCGGTTCGGGATTCCTGCCAGTTGGAGCTGGGCCGTTGTCCGGCGTTTCCACAATTCCGGCGCCGGGGTGATGGTCGCGACGCGTAGCCTCGCCAACGAACTCGAAGAACGCGGGTTCCAGCGTATCCTTCCGTGGACCCGAGCAGCGGATACGGCGTTGTTCCGCCCGCGCCCCGTGCGACTATTCGGCGATGGCCCGGTGTTCCTCTACGTCGGCCGGGTCGCGGTCGAAAAAAACCTCGAGGCATTCCTGGCGCTCGATCTGCCTGGTCGCAAGGTTGTGGTCGGCCACGGCCCGCAGCTCGCCGAGTTGCAGACGCTTTTCCCTGAGGTTCTGTTCACCGGGCGCAAGCACGGGGAAGACTTGGCCGAATGCTATGCCTCATCTGACGTGTTCGTCTTCCCGAGTCGCACCGACACGTTCGGGATCGTGCTGCTCGAAGCGATGGCGTCAGGGCTTCCCATTGCCGCTTTCCCGGTGACCGGTCCTGTGGATCTGGTCACACAGGGGCAGACGGGCGTGCTGTCCGACGACCTGCGGCAGGCAGCCCTTGCCGCGCTGGAACTCGACCGCTCGAAGGTCCGCGACGAAGCGTCGAACTACAGCTGGGACAACACGGCGCGCATGTTCCTGGCAAACATCGAGTCCGCGCTTTTCACGGCCCATGGCCGCCGCGTTCCGTCGCGCCGGGTGGCAATTGGCCGAAGGACCCGTTCGGCCTGAGCGGCCCGGCTCGAAGACCTGTCGATGGCCAAGTGGACCGAAAAGGATTGACGCGCGTGTTGCCCACTCCGGCCGCCCTTCGCTTCCTCGGGGAACGACGCTTGTATGCAGCCGCCGGACGAATGAAGTAGACTGGACGCTCGCTTTTGCTGGTTGCAAAACGCCCTCGCCGGGAGCTTCAACTTTTGGGATCCAAGATGCGCCACCGTAGCTCAGCCGCTATCGTCATGTTCTTGTTCAGTTGCATAGCATCGACCGCGGCCGCCACCGCAGAGCCCCTGAAGGTTGCGTTCTTCGGCATCCGGTTCAACAATACGTCGCAAGAGCCGACCCGCCCCGACGAGGTCCTCCGCATCAAGCAGGCCGACGACTTCTTCATCGAGAAGTTGAGTGGCAGCGGCCGCTTCGTGGTGGTCCAGCCCGACGCCGCCATGCAGAAAGACATCGCCGCACGCCCGAATATCGGCGAGTGCAACGGCTGTGAGCTCGATTTTTCAAAGGCTCTCGGCGCGAAACGGCTCGTCTACGGCGAGATTCAGAAGGTGTCGAACCTCATCCTGAACCTCAACATTTACTGGGGCGACGTCGACACAGGCAAGCTGACGTTCGTGAAGAGTGTGGACCTGCGGGGCAATACCGACGAAGGCTGGCGCGCCTCGCTCAACTACCTGATGAAAAACTACCTGCTCGATGAGGTGAAGTAGCGGCGCAAAGGAGCCGCTACCCGCCAGTGGTGACGGCGCCTCGAATACACCGATGGTGGCTGAGATTGGACGAACACGATCGTCACGTCACTCCGCTGCCAACTTCCCGACCAGTGGGCCGGCGGCCCGCACGTCCGCATCGACGTGGGCTTCGAACTTCGCGAAGTTCCTGGTGAACATGTCGACCAGCGCCTGAGCCTGCTTGTCGTAGGCCACCGGATCAGCCCAGGTGTCCCGCGGAGTGAGAATTTTCGCGTCGACGCCCGCGAGCGACAGCGGCACTTGGAAGCCGAACACGGGATCGGTCCGCATCGGCTGCGTCGCGAGATTTCCCGACAACGCGGCGTTCAACAGTGCGCGAGTTGCCTTGATGGGCATCCGTGACCCGGTCCCGAATTTCCCGCCCGTCCAGCCGGTGTTGACCAGCCAGCAGTCGACTTTGTGCTCGGCGATGAGCGCCCTTAGCAGATTTCCGTAGACAGTCGGGTGACGCGGCATGAATGGAGCGCCGAAGCAGGTCGAAAAGGTCGCCGACGGCTCGTTGCCCATGCCCTTTTCAGTACCCGCGACCTTTGCCGTGTAGCCCGACAGGAAGTGATACATCGCCTGCGACGGCGTCAGCTTGGCGATCGGCGGCATGACGCCGAAAGCGTCGGCGGTCAACATCACGATGTTGTTCGGGTGGCCGGCCCGCCCGGTCGAACTGGCGTTTGCGATATAGTGCAGCGGATATGCCGAGCGCGCGTTCTCCGCGAGCTTGTTGTCATCGAAGTCCGGCGCGTGCTCGGGCCCCTTCAGGACGACGTTCTCGAGAACGGTGCCGAAGCGGTTTGACGCATCCCAGATCTCGGGCTCCGCATCGCGTGAGAGCCGGATGGTCTTGGCGTAGCAGCCGCCCTCGAAGTTGAAGACACCGTCTTCGGACCAGCCATGCTCGTCATCGCCCAAAAGCGTGCGGCTGGGATCCGCCGAAAGGGTCGTTTTGCCGGTCCCGGAAAGGCCGAAAAACACGGCCGAGTCGCCCTTGGGGCCGACGTTGGCCGAGCAGTGCATTGGCATGACGCCCTTCAACGGCAACAGATAGTTGAGGAACGAGAACACGCTCTTCTTGGTCTCACCGGCATAGCTTGTGCCGCCGATCAGCACGATGCGCTTGGTAAAGTTACATGCGATGACGGTCTCGCTGCGCACGCCGATGTGTTCTGGGGCGGCGCGGAAGCTCGGCAGGTTGACCACCGTAAACTCAGGTGCAAAGCCGGCAAGCTCTGCTTGCTCCGGTCGGCGCAACAGATGGCGAATGAACAGCGCGTGCCATGCATATTCAGTCACGATCCGGCATGGCAGGCGGTGGCCGAGATCAGCTCCTGCGTAAAGATCCTGGACGAACAGGTCTTTGTGTTTGGCGAAGCTCACAAAGTCGGCGTAGAGGCGGTCGAACTGCTCCTCCGTCATCGGCTTGGAGTTGTCCCACCAAATCTGGCTCTCGCTCTCGGCATCCCGCACGACGTACTTGTCCTGCGCCGACCGACCCGTGTGCTGACCCGTCTCGACCACCAGAGCGCCCGTCGAGGCCAGCCGTCCCTCTTTGCGGCGAATCGCGAGCTCGACGAGATCGGCCTCACGGAGGTTGGATTGCACATCGCGCGCAGTTTCGATTGGAAACATGAGGTGTTTCATAGGGTTCGTCGCAGTCCCGTCTAGAGGGTTCGGGTAGTGAGCGTGCCTTGCGATTGCCGAGACACACGACGCTCACGGCGCAGTATCGAGAACAGCGGACGTTACGGCCCACTCGCGCTGGCTGCTGCACTAAGCAACTAACCGCGCTTCGACAATCCGTCACAAAGTCGAAAACACATATCCGCTTCGATTGTCGGCATAAAGCCATGCATTTTCCGCATAGCACAACGCTCGATCCGAGCCGATTCTGCGCTACTCTTGCATTTTATCCTGACCCGCTTCTCGTGCAAGTCGCTCGATCGCCTGCCAGGCCGCCTCGGGTGATGCGACAGGCTGCGCGAATGGCACCCGAAGGGCAGCGGCCGTCCC
Organism: Hyphomicrobium sp.; assembly: GCA_002928395.1. Taxonomy (GTDB): domain Bacteria; phylum Pseudomonadota; class Alphaproteobacteria; order Rhizobiales; family Hyphomicrobiaceae; genus JAKAML01. The sequence goes on along the minus strand of PEQZ01000018.1, from coordinate 2,164 downwards.
CACGAGATCGATGCCCTCGCCATCCAAGCCGCTGACGCGCCAGTTCCCGACGGTTGCGCCACCATGGGCGTCGGCAATGCGCCGAAGCGAAAGGGCGAATTCCGCATTGACCTTTGCGACGATCATGGCTTCGGCAGCGGCCAGTGTCTCGCTCCGTGCCGATGACGTGACGATTGCCGCAGGCTCAAGATCGACAATACGCCCAAACCCGCCGATAAAATGGGCTCTTTCCACGTCAAATCGGTAGAACCGGAAGTCGGCAAAGCCCGCGTAGACTGCGGCCGTGGGATGCCGAGAGATAAAGCGGCCGGGAGCGGTTACACTCTCGCTCGGCATACATCGGCCCACGAGCGTCACCCGCCCGCCGGCCAGCGGATCGCCGTCTGGCGCGGTGCCATCGATCATCAGACTTGCGCGCTGATCAGCTTGTAGATTGCGGGTATGCAGCGCCAATCCCGAAATCAGGAGCACAGGCGAGCCGTCCGGCTCGGTTGCAACAGTCACCAACGAGGCGTAAGGGTGTCCCGTGGTTCGGTCGAGCGTGCCGAGGGCAGCCTTGAATGCTTGTCGCACCAGGCGAGCTGCTAGTGCAGACGGCGAAAGTTCCATGGGCTGCGGACGGTTGCGATCGGGGTTTCCACTGGTGCCAGGAAGGGCAGCCCGTGATGCTGGCGTTGCCGCATGGTCGGGCGTATTGTCGGGCGCCATGACGCTTGCTCGCTCCTGGGTGGTCGCTTATTCAAGTGCTATTCAGCTCACGGCTGCAACGGTGTCCGCATCAAGATCGTAACGTCATCGCGCCGCACATAGCGAGCGGTTGGATTGGATCCGAGGGGCTAAAGACGGCAATGAAAGAGAAAAGCACGATCGCGCTGGTTGACGACGAGCGCAACATCCTATCATCGCTGCGTCTTGCACTCGAAGCCGAAGGTTACAAGGTGCGGACATACAACGACGGCCAGGAGGCACTTGAGGCACTCACCGAGGAACCGGCTGACCTCGGTATATTCGACATCAAGATGCCGCGCATGGACGGAATGGAGCTTTTGCGCCGCGTTCGCCAACAGTCGGACATGCCGGTTATCTTCCTAACGTCCAAGGACGAGGAGATCGACGAGTTGTTCGGGCTTAAGATGGGCGCCGACGATTACATTGCCAAGCCCTTCTCCCAGCGGCTCATCGTCGAACGCGTGCGCGCTATCCTGCGCCGCTTCCAGCCCAAGGACGCGGCGCCGTCGGCGGCGGAGGCGGCCCGCATCCTCGAACGCGGCAAGCTCAAGCTCGATCCCGAGCGGCACACTTGCCACTGGGACAACAAGCCGGTGACACTGACGGTTACGGAATTCCTGATCCTGCAAGCGCTCGCCACCCGGCCCGGAGTGGTCAAGACCCGAGACGCGCTCATGGATGCGGCCTACGACGATCAGGTCTACGTCGACGACAGAACAATCGACAGCCACATCAAGCGGCTGCGGAAAAAGTTCAAGCAGGTCGACGACGATTTCGACGTGATCGAGACGCTCTACGGGGTAGGTTACCGCTTCAAGGAAGCCTGATCGCCGCGTCGCCCGAGGATGCTTTCGAGCGGCGGCGGGCGTGATAGCCTGCAGTGGCCAGCGATTATGCGTTGGGAGGCAGAATGGCGCTCGACACGGGGCTGGAAACACGGGCTGGTGAGGCTCAGGCCCTTCAGGCCGGGGCTGGTCAAGCTGGCCAATTCCATGCCCAGCTGGCGACGGGCATCGTCGACACTGATGCCTTGGATCATTCGCCGCAGAAACCTGCCAATCGATGGAGGTTGACCAAGATCTGGTGGTCGCGGCAGCCTTTGGTCCACTTTCTCTCGGCCAACCTGTTGCGTCGCATCCTGCTGTCGAACCTCGCAGCTCTGGTTCTGTTGCTGGTCGGCATTCTTTACCTCACCCAGTATCATACGTGGCTGATCGGGGCGAAGCAGGATGCACTCAAGACCCAGGGTGAGATCATTGCCGCAGCGATTGCGGCGAACGCCAAGGTCACCCGCCAGGGCATTGACCTCGATCCCAACAAGCTACCGGAGGCGGAGGGATCGCTCATCCCATTTCGCGACGACGGGTTTGCCGCGCTCGAACTCTCGATACGGCCAGAGCAGGTGTCGCCGATCCTGAGGCGTTTGACACAGAAC
>PEQZ01000017.1 GCA_002928395.1 Hyphomicrobium sp. | reverse complement strand
TTTTCTTGTCGAAGCCGGGCTTCGGGGGGGTGGCGGGAGGGGCGGTTTTCAATGACCTCACATTCCTCCCCCCACGCCTGACCCCTCCCCGCGCCTTCGCGGAGCGATGCTCCGCATCGACGGGGGAGGGGGACGGAGCGGCCCTGTCGCGGCTCTTCGATCCAACACGCTCGGCCATGTCGCTCACCCCCTGGTATCGGCGCGGATGGTACTGGGCATCCGAAGCGCCAACAAACACGGCGCGGATGGTACTGGGCATCCGAAGCGCCAAGCAAGACCGACTTGCAGCTGCGACAATCGGCTGATTCGGTGGGCGGGACAAAGGCGGGGCTGTGGAAAAGGGGGTCAACCGCGGATGAGTTTGCGGGTGATCAACCGGCGCCCATCGAGGATGCGGAGCACTTCGACGCGCTCATCCCACTGGTAGTAGATGAGGTAGGGTCGCTCGACCAATAGGCGCACATGCGGGCCAAGTCGCGGACGCGGAGTTCCCAACCCAGGGAACTCGGCCAGTCTTTCGATCTTGTATCGAATTCTTTGTTCGTAGCGATAAGCAACGGCGAAGCCAGCCGCCGTATCCAGGTAAGTCGTGATGTCGATCAGGTCGGACAACGCGCGCGGAGAGATGACGACCAGCGTCATTGGTTCTTGAGCTTTGCCATGTGCTGATCCATCGCCGCGGAGAACGCGGCCAACGGGATGTCGCCACCGTTTCGAAGGTGATTTCGCGCCTCGTCCAGCAGAGGAATAACGAGTTCGTCCTGCGGTTCCTCGAAACCAGTTGGCAAGCCGGCCATCGCCTCGGCGATCACGGCCTGGGCAGCCTCATCGAGCGACGCGTAGCCTCGCTCGGCAGCGATGCCACCGAGCCATGCAATCTGAGCGGGTGTCAGGTTGATCGACATACCCGAAGTCTAACAGCAAACCGGTCCGCTGCCAAAAGTCCCGTCGAGGTACCGCCGCAGCACGTCTCAGTGCTTGCAGCCGCAGCCTTCGTCGTCGCAGCCACCGGCTTTGGCGGCGGCTTTCGGGGCGCCTTTGTGGGCGTGGCTGTGATCGTCGTTGTCGTGGTGGTGGTGCCCGTGATCATGGGAGTGCGCGTGGTCATGGCTGTGGTCATGACCGTGTCCGCCGCAGCAACCGCCGTCGTGGGCGTGCTGGTGGGCGTCGGGATCGACCAGCGCGATGGCCAAACGGCGCTCGAGGGCGAGCGAGACCTCGCGGGGGGCGTCGGCCGGCTCCATGGTCAGCGCCATGATCTCGGCGGATAGGCGCACATCGTCGACAGCGCCGAGATAGTGACGGCGCAGGCGGCCCTGGCGGTCGAACAGCAAGACGGTGGGCGTGCCTTGCAACTCGTAAGCGGCGAAGGTCTTGGGCAGATTGTCGACGCCACTCGGATCGTCGACGGCGATTGCGAACGAAAACCCCCGCTCGGCAATGAAGGGCTCGAGCTTCTCGGGCGTCTGCTTGTCGTGATCCTCAAACACCGAATGCAACCCGATGACCGCCACCTGATCGTCGTTGAAGCCCGCGGCGATGCGCTGCGCCTGCGGTAAGCCGTGTTTGATGCACGCCGGGCAGTGCATCTGGAACACGGCGACCAGCGCCACCTTGCCCTTGGTGTCGACGCCGCGCTTCGGACCGTCGGTGTTGAACCAGCGGGAGGCGCTGAGGGCGGGCGGGCTTTCTGGGTTGAACATGGGCGTGGGGTCCTTCGGCCGAAAATTTCAGAAATCGTATAGCACGCTCGCTGCAGGATGGTGCGGGTGGTTCAGTCGCAGCCGCGAGTAGATGGGCGCGAGATTGTGGACAACAGGGCAACACAACCATTGCCCGTGGGATTGTCAACGCGTTCCCGATAGCAGGCCAAGTCGGAATTGTCGGTCGAGTAGATGGTAAAGGTCATCGGGCAGCCGCGCATGACGTTGTAGGCGGCAACGCAATCGATCTGTGCCAGTTTCGGGAATTTGCCGGCTACGGCAACGAGATACCTCTCGTGCCAGCGGCTTTCTACGACGTGCAACGTGCCCGGCGCATCGGCCATGGATTCGGGCGTCGGCGCCGTCTTCGGCACGCCGAGCACGAACGCTGCCGACGGCTCGCGAAAGCCCAGGATCGCCACGCGCCGATTTGGACCGCAACTATCCTGGATGACGTCTGCGATCTCACGCGCCGGCCAGATGTGCTGCACGCCTGGGAACACGACACCTAACAGCGTGATCGCAAAAAGCGCGAGCGAGGCGATGCCGGTGAGTGCCCAGCCGAGAGGATCACGGCTGCGGCCGAGGTGGGCGCTGTAAGCGAACAAGAGGGCGACGGCGGCGATCAGTGCAACGGCGAGCGGCGACGGCATCTCGCGGGCGAAGGCGTAGACGCCGGCGAATAGCGATAGCGCGAAAAGGGCGGCGAGCGGCGGCCAGGGAATGAGCGACCAACGTAGGTGTAGCTCGGTTCGCTCCCCCACCCCCGACCCCTCCCCGCGAGGGGGAGGGGGGACAGTGGCGCACGTGTCGTGAGTGGGGGACTGGCCAACCAGCAGCGCGACGGCAAGCGCGAAGGCCGGGAACAGCACCTGCACGGTGTAGGTGCCGGGCTTCGACGACAGGAGTTCGAGGTAGACGATGTAGCCGATCACCCACGCCAGCAGGAAGCGCGGCAGTTTGTCTGCGCGGTCGTCCCACAGCAGTTTGAGCGCAGGCGGCAACAGCGCGACACCCGGCAGGAAGCCGAGGAGTGCAGCCGCGAGAAACGTGCCAGGGAACGCGCGCAGCTTCATGTCCTGCGCGCCGCCGAGAGCGGCAAGGAACTCCATCCAGCCGGTGCCGCTGAACGGGATGCCGTCTTGCTGGAAACGCACGTAGATCCACGGCGCGGCCAGGACGAGGGCAATGGGTAGGCCGATCAGTGGCCGGGTGCGGCGGAGCCAGGTGAGATCGCGATCGAAGACCAGCAGGGCGAGAATCGTGACCCCGACAAGGATCGGCGTGTGCAGCGCGTTGACCAGCATGCCCACGCCCATTGCCACCCAGAACAGCAGCGCGAGCGGTCGTTGCGGGTGTGCGGCTTCCGGATCGTAAAGCCGCATCAGGCACAGCATGGCGACGGTGGCGGGCAACAGCGCAAGGCCATCGGCGATGGCGAGCTGTGAGACGAGAACGGTGAGCGGCGCTATCGCGAAAAGCCCAGCCGCAATGAGTGCCGTGTGACCCCCGACGCGCGGGGCGGCGAGCCAGAACAGCGCGAGGACAGAGAGTGTGACGGCAATGAGAGACGGCAGCCTGTAGACGGTGATGTCGCGCGCGTGGGCCGATCCGGCCACGGAGGCTGAGAGTCCCTGCGCCCAGAATGTGCCAATGGGACGGAATGGGTGGATGATGTCGCCATAGCGCGGATCGGCCCACGTGCCGCGTCCGACCATGTCACGGGTGGTCTCCGCGAATACGATCTCGGTGCGGTCGACGGCCGGGAGCCGGAGGACACCGGGGAGGTACACCACCAGTGTGAGTGCAAGGAGCGCCAGATAGGGTGCGATGCCGCGGCGCGCGATGCGGTCGAAGGCGTCAATGACGGCGGACGGGTGGCCGCGCGCAGCCCCCGTCGGGGTGTTGTTCGTGCTCATTCCCGGCCAGCCCACCCGTTCAGCGTCCACATGGCTTTGACACCGCCATCCCGTCGCGGCCTTGACACTTCGCGCGAAACCGGGCGATTGCGCAAGCCGATGGAGCAAGGAGGACGCGACAAATGGTGGATGTTCTGGGCGCTGAGCTGAGCGGAGCAGCCGCGCGGGCGCGCCTGATCGAGATCGTGCGGGCGCGGTCGTTCCAGGTCGGGCCCGAGATGAAGCTGGCCTCGGGGCGCACGTCGACGTTCTATTTCAACATGAAGCCCACGATGCTCGATCCCGAGGGCGCCTATCTGATTTCGACGCTGATCCTTAATCAGCTGGCGGCGGATGGTGTGAACGCCGATATGGTCGGCGGGCTCGAACTCGGCGCGGTGCCGATCGCGTCGAGCGTTTGCGCGGTCAGCCATCGCGTGGGCCAGCCGATCAGCGCGTTCCTGGTGCGAAAGCAGGCGAAAGAACACGGAACCAAGAGCCTCATCGAGGGCCTCGGGCAAGATGAATCGCTGGTGGGCAAGCGCGTGGTGATCGTGGAAGATGTGACGACCACCGGCGGCTCGGCGATCAAGGCCGCGGATGCGGTGCGCGCGGAAGGCGGGAATGTGGTGCGTGTGATCACCATCGTCGATCGCCAGGAAGGCGCAGACGCGGCGTTCGCGGCAGCGGGGCTCGATTTGCGTCCGCTGCTGACCATGGCCGATTTCGTAGGCTAACGTCGTCCTGTAGGGGTCGCACCGAGCAGCGCTTCCAACTCGGCCAGGCGCTGTCTCAACGGTGCGACGGCGTGTTCGACATCGGCGGCCGTGAAGCGCGGCGTGATGTGCTGCGAACAATTCCAATCGAAGGCCTCGACCGTGATCAGAAGCCCGCGCTCGACCCGCGCCTTGTAGCCGGGCATCACGAGCGTGTCGATGACATCGCCGTCATCGCGACCGATCGTGCGGGCGCGACCGAGCAGCTTCAGTCGTGTGCGGTTCGCGTAGTCCATGAAAAACAACGAGACGCGGTCGTCGCCTGCCAGATTGCCGACGCTGATGTACTGGCGGTTGCCGGCAAAATCGGCGAACCCGAGCGTTTTCTCATCCAGGATGCGGACGAAGCCTTCGGGCCCACCGCGGTGCTGGATATAGGGCCACCCGGTCTCGCCGACGGTTGCCATGTAGAAACTATCGCGTCTGCCGATGAAGTCGGCTTCGCTCGGCCCCAGCCGGTCGTTGACGTCCGCGTCGCCGCCCTCGCGACGCGCATAGGTGGCGCGGCTGCCCATGGTCGTCTGCTCCGCCCTGACCCGTTCGGTGAAGGCGAGTTCCTGGTACTTGTGGCCCATCGTGGTTGCCCTCCTGTCACAGCCCGAGATCGGAAAGTCCGGGGTGATCGTCCGGTCGGCGCCCCTGCGGCCAGAGATATCTGCGATCCGTCACCTCGATCGGCAGATCGTTGATGCTGGCGAAGCGGAGCCGCATCAGGCCGTGCGCGTCGAACTCCCAGTTCTCGTTGCCGTACGATCGGAACCAGTTGCCGGCGTCGTCGCGCCATTCGTAGGCAAAGCGCACGGCGATGCGGTTGTCCGCGAAGGCCCACAGCTCCTTGATCAGGCGGTAGTCGAGTTCACGCGCCCATTTGCGGGTCAGGAAGTCTTTGATTGCCTCGCGGCCAACGGGGAACTCGGCACGGTTGCGCCACCGGCTGTCGACCGTGTATGCGGCGGCGACAAGGGCCGGATCGCGCGTGTTCCAGGCGTCCTCCGCCATCCGGACCTTTTGGATGGCGGTTTGGCGGGTGAAAGGCGGCAGCGGCGGGCGGGTTTCGGGGCTGGTCATGGCGATTGTTGTCCTTTTGGTTCGGAGAACGATGATCGAAGACTGGCTGCGTCAAGCGCGGAAGCCCCATTCGGTCGGCAGCCAGCGGTTGCGATCGCCATCACGCACGATCCGCCCGAGCCCTGGGAACGGCATGTGCGTCGCCGCGATCAACGTCTTATCCTCGAGCGCGCGGGGGAAAAAGCGCTCGCGCATCGCCCGTGCCGCGGCGGGGTCCTGCTCGAAGACGAAGCCGATATCGGCAGCGCCAGGATGCAGGGTGGGGTGAAACATCATGTCGGACACCATGGTCAGGCTGTCGGCGCCATCGGCAATGCGAACGCCGATGTGGCCGGGCGTGTGGCCCGTGAGATCGACGATGGATATGCCGCGCGAGATCTCCCGTTCGCCATCGATGCGGTTGAGCTTCGGGTAAAGGCGCATGACCAGAGCCGCCGTGTCAAAACTCGACTTCAGGAAGTCCGGCGCCGCGGCGCGCTTGGCCGCGTCGGTCCAGTGAGCGACGTCGCGGCGGTCGGCGTAGATTTCGGCGTTCGGGAAGACCTTGCGGCCGCCGGCGACCAGACCGGCGATATGGTCGACGTGGAGATGGGTCAGGATTACCGCGTCGATGTCGCTGCGCTTGACGCCGAGCGCATTGAGCCCTTCGGGCAAGCGGCCCGACTGACCCACCTGTCCATTGGGACCCGCGTCGATGAGGATCGACATACCGCCATCGCGGACAAGGAACTGATTGAACGCGAGGCGGATGTTGCCCTTGCGCGCGGCGAATGCAGCCGTTGCCGCAGTTTCGATGTCCGCCGGCGAGCGGCCGGTGAAATAGCCGAACGGCATGTCGGCATATCCGTCCGACAGAGCGGTGACCTCGAAGCGGCCGACGCGGATCTGGGCCAGCGGAGGGACGGATTTTGCGGCGGGCGTGGTGCGCGCGGCAGCGCCTCGGCTCAAGGCGGCGGCCAGCGGCAGAGCGGCGGCAGATGCTCCGGCCAGACTAAGGCCGAAGGCTCGTCGGGAAATATAGGTCACGGTGAAACTCCTAAAATAAGCAGTGATGGGTTCGGCGGCGGAATGCTCGGGCTGTATGCTGGCCGGCATCGACCGCCACCGCAAATTGCCACCGCCAGCCCGTTGAAAGAATTGGCGAAATATGCAACACATTATTCCGTAATATGGAATGATAAATGGACCGTCTGCATGAAATGGAGGTGTTCGTGGCGGTCGTGGAGGCGGGCAGCCTCGCCGAAGCCGGACGCCGCTTGCGGTTGTCGGCGCCGGCCGTGACCCGCACCATCGCCGGCCTCGAGGCACGGCTTGGAACGCGATTGTTGAACCGGACGACGCGCAGCCTCAGCGTCACAGAGGCAGGAACACGCTTCCTGGCAAGTTGTCAGCGCCTGTTGGCGGAAGTAGAGGCTGCCGAGCACGAGGCTTCAGGAGAAACGGCCACGCCGCACGGACATCTGTCAGTCACGGCTTCGTTGACGTTCGGAAGGATTGCCGTGGCGCCGATGATGGGCGGCTTTCTTGGCGCATACCCGCGCGTGACCGTGTCCCTCATGCTCTACGACCGAGTGGTCAATCTGGTCGAGGACAACGTCGACGTTGCTATCCGGATCGGCCAACTGCCGGATTCGAGCCTGGTTGCCCGTCGCTTGGGTGAGGTTCGGCGTGTGCTCGTGGCAAGCCCGGGCTACATCGCCGCGCGTGGTGCGCCACAGCATCCAGCCGATCTCAAGTCTCATTCGATCATCGGATTCACCGGGTCGATGCCGAACCGGTCGCTTCATTATCTCGAAGGCGGAAGGATGAAGGAAGTCGGGCTCACGCCGCGGCTCGAAGTCAACGACGCCGAAACCGCGATGGCGGCGGCGGCAGCCGGTTACGGGATCACCAGGCTGTTCAGTTACATGACCGGCAGAATGATGGCGTCGGGGGAACTGGTGCCCGTTCTCGAGCCCTACTGGCCGGCGTCGTCACCCGTTCAGATCGTTTATCCCCATTCACGGCTGATGGCTGGCAAGGTCCGGGCCTTCGTCGACTGGATGGCGCCACGGCTGTCGTCGGAACTGGTCGAGTTGTCGATGCGGGCAGTTCACCAGGCAGCAGACGATTCGCAAAGCCGCAAGACAGGGCCCGCCACTAGAACCCCATCCAGGCGGCGCCAATGATGGGCCCGCCGTCGCCCGCTTGCACCAGGATCGCTGATGCTTCGGACTGTGGTCGCATGATCGACGAACGCGCGAGGCGGATCTGGGTGGGCTTGCCGCTCCACATGCCCACGGGGGCGATTTCGCGCACGACGTTGGTGTAGACAACGGATCTGCCGCCGTTCTCGCCGCGCTGGATCGAGACGGTTGCCACCTTGGTGACGTGGGCAAGCCAGATGGTTGCCTCGGGGTGGGACATCTTGTCGGGTGCTAGACCGGTCTCGATCACCACAGTGCCCTGCTCGAGCCAGAATCGGACCGGGACATGGTCGTCCACGAGCTTCCGCTGGCCGCGCTCGAGAGCGGTGTCGATATCGCGCTGGCTGGCACCGTTGACATGACTGACGCCATTGACGACGACCTGCGGCGTGTAGACAGCCCCGTCGCCACGGGTCTTGGCATAGGCCCGCTGGCGGTCGGTATTGCGTGGCGTGGCCAGCGAATCCTTCCAGCCGAGGTAGTCCCAGTAGTCGATAGGAAATGACAGCGCAACGATGTCGGGGCTATCGGCATAACGCTTGAGCAGGGCGTCGGCCGGGGGGCAGGACGAGCAGCCCTGTGACGTGAACAACTCGACAACGCCGCGGATGGGTCTCGACACGTCTCTAGGTGTGCCGGCAAGGTTCGGACCCCCGCCTTCGACAACAGCCTGGGCGGTCGCCATCGTCGGGGCGAGACCTGCAGCGGCAATTGCCGTGAAGCCCGCGACGATCAGCGATACGAGTAGGCTGGGCATGACGTTCCCTCAACGGTTCGCGTCGCATTGGTCGGGCCTTAGGGCGCACGTGCTTCCTAAGAACTATTCAACAACCACGGCGAAACGCGAGTCACGAAAGGGTGACGTCATTACCTGACGGCATGATGAGTTGGTAAACGGGCCGCTTCGGGTGGGTGGTGCGTCAGCGCGCGCCTCCGGAGCAGACCCACAGGCGTGGCAACGCTTAGCGGATCACGTTCACCAATATTGGGGCGGCCCGGGATCAACCAGGCCGCCGTCACGGTGCCGCGGCGCCTTGTCAGGCGGCCGCGAGATTGCGCAGCACGTACTGCAGAATACCGCCGTTACGGAAGTATTCGAGCTCGTCGAGCGTATCGATGCGGCAAAGGATCGGGACCGGCATCATCGAGCCATCGCGGAACTTGATCTCGGCGATCAGCCGCTGGCGCGGCTTGATGGTGGTTAGCCCTTGGATCGACACGACTTCTTCGCCGGTGAGCCCGAGCGATTGCCAAGTGGTGCCGTCTTCCAAGGTAAACGGTACGATGCCCATGCCGACCAGGTTCGAGCGGTGGATGCGTTCGAACGATTGCGCGATCACCGCCTTCACGCCGAGCAGGTTGGTACCCTTCGCTGCCCAGTCGCGCGACGAGCCGTTGCCGTACTCGACGCCGGCGAAGACGACGAGCGGCACGTCGTCCGCGGCATAGCGCATGGCCGCATCGTAGATGGCCATGGTCTCACCCGACGGATGATGGACCGTGAGGCCGCCTTCTTTGACGTTGCCCGCCGCGTCCTTGACCATGTGATTCTTGATGCGGATGTTGGCGAAGGTGCCGCGCATCATTACTTCGTGATTGCCGCGGCGGGTGCCGTACTGGTTGAAGTCGGCCGAAGTTACCCCGTTGTCGAGCAGGTACTTGCCGGCCGGACTCGCAGCCTTGATCGACCCGGCGGGCGAGATGTGGTCGGTGGTGATCTTGTCGCCGAACAGGCCGAGGATGCGCGCGTTCCGCAGTTCGACCACCGGCCGGGGCGTCTTCGAAATGTTGCGGAAGTACGGTGGGTTCTGAACATAGGTCGAGCCGCTGTCCCAGCCATAGGTGAGCCCGGTGCCGGTGGCGATGCCTTGCCAGTTCTCGTCGCCGAGGAACACATCGGCGTACTTCGAGGTAAAAAGATCGCGGGTGATGTTGTCGGCGATGAACGTCTGCACCTCCTGCGACGACGGCCAGATGTCCTTGAGGAACACGGGCTTGCCGTCCGATCCGGTGCCGAGCGGCTCGGTGGTCAGGTCCTTTTGCACCGAACCGGCCAACGCATAGGCGACGACCAGCGGCGGTGAAGCGAGATAGTTGGCCTGCACGTCCGGCGAGACGCGGCCCTCGAAGTTGCGGTTGCCGGAAAGGACCGCGGCGGCGACGAGGCCGTTATCGTTGATGGACTTGGAGATCGGTGCCGGCAGTGGACCGGAATTGCCGATGCAGGTGGTGCAGCCGAAGCCGACCAGATTGAAGCCGATGGCGTCGAGCGATTTCTGCAGACCGGCCTTTTCGAGGTAGGCGGCAACAACTTGCGATCCCGGTGCCAGCGAGGTTTTCACCCATGGCTTGACGGCAAGGCCTTTTGCGACGGCGTTGCGAGCAAGGAGGCCGGCTGCGATCAGCACGCTCGGGTTCGAGGTATTCGTGCAGCTCGTAATCGCAGCGATGACGACGTCGCCATGGCCGAGGTCGAAGTCGTGGCCGTCGACCTTGTAGCGGTTCGACAGCACGCCGGGCTTTTTGTACTCGCCGTCGAGTGCCGTGGCGAAGCCGGACTTGATGTTCTCGAGCGCAATGCGGCCCTCGGGACGCTTCGGGCCGGCCATCGACGGCACGACGGACGCGAGATCCAGCGAAATCGTGTCGGTGAACACGGGATCGGGGCTCGATGCCACGCGCCACAACCCTTGAACTTTGCAGTAGGCCGAGACGAGCGCGATGCGGTGGGCGTCGCGGCCCGAAATGGTGAGATAGCGGACCGTCTCGTCGTCGACGGGGAAGAAGCCGCAAGTGGCGCCGTACTCGGGAGCCATGTTGGCGATGGTCGCGCGGTCGGCCAACGTCATGGTGTCGAGGCCGGGGCCATAGAATTCGACGAACTTGTTGACCACGCCCTTCTTGCGCAACATCTGCGTGACGGTGAGCACGAGATCGGTGGCGGTAACGCCCTCCTTGAGGCGGCCCGTGAGCTTGAACCCGATGACCTCGGGGATCAGCATCGACTGTGGCTGGCCGAGCATGGCCGCTTCGGCCTCGATGCCGCCGACGCCCCAGCCCAGCACGGCGAGGCCATTGACCATCGTGGTGTGGCTGTCGGTGCCGACGAGTGTGTCGGGGTAGGCGACTGTCGAGCCGTCGGCCATGGTGTTGGTCCAAACGGTCTGGGCCAGGTATTCGAGGTTGACCTGGTGGCAGATGCCGGTGCCGGGCGGAACCACACGGAAGTTCTCGAAGGCGCCCTGGCCCCACTTGAGGAAGTTGTAACGCTCGCCGTTGCGCTCGTATTCCAGCGCCACATTCTGGGCCAGCGACTTCGGAGTGCCGAAGGCGTCGACGATCACCGAATGGTCGATGACGAGGTCGACCGGCACCAACGGATTGATCTTTTTCGGGTCGCCGCCGAGCGCGGTCATGCCGTCGCGCATCGCGGCAAGATCGACGACGGCGGGCACGCCCGTGAAATCCTGCATGAGCACGCGCGCCGGGCGGAATCCGATTTCCTTGCCGGCCTTGCCCCTGTCTTCGGTCCAGGCGGCGAGCGCGATGATGTCGTCGCGGGTGACGGTACGGCCATCCTCGTGACGGAGCAGGTTCTCGAGCAGAACCTTCATCGAAAACGGAAGCTTCGAGACCCCCGTGAGTCCGTTCTTCTCGGCTTCGGGCAGGGAGTAGTAGACGTAGGACTTACCGTCGATTTCGAGTGTCATCCGGCATTTGAAGCTGTCCAAGGAGAGGGGGGTCAATGCGCTCACGTTCAATCCTCCGTTGCGAGTCTCGATGCCGCGCCGCGGGTGTGCCCGCGGAGGTTCCAAGTTCGGCTAAACCGTGTCCATTCGAACGGCCCCGGCCCAACTCCCCTTTTTGCGCTAGCCTCATCTGGAACGAGCCCCTTATATAGGCCGCCTTGGTGGAGAACCACACCGACTTCTGGTGTGGTTCTGGTGTGGTCGCGCTGTTGCGGTCGCGCAGGGGAGCCGCGCGATGCTGTCGAGGTTGTCTCGTAACGCGGCTTGGGCTGGTCTCGGTGCCAAGCTGCACTCAATCGTCGTCATTCTCAACCGCTTGAAACGCACATTCTCTTGAAACTCGTGGCCGACACCCTGGTACTCGCCCGCGGCGGACGGACCGTCGTCGATCGGCTATCGTTCGCCGTCGATGCCGGCCGTGCATTGGTCCTGAGCGGGGCCAACGGCGCGGGGAAAACCACATTGATCCGAGCACTGGCCGGTTTTCTACTTCCGGTCGAAGGCCAGATTGTACTCGAAGGCGGGTCTGCGGATCGCACGCCGGCCGAGCAATGCCACTACGTGGGCCATCTGAATGGGATGAAGTCGAGCCTGACGGTGGAGGAAAATCTGCTGTTCTGGGCGGATTTTCTGCGTGCGCCGGGGGCGGGTTCGGGGGTGGAGCCGCCCGAACGGGTTGGGGCCGCTCTCACGCGGTTCGATCTCGAACCCCTTTCGGACATTCCCGCCGGTTATCTCTCCGCCGGCCAGAAGCGGCGGCTCGGGCTTGCACGCCTGTTGGTGGCGGAGCGCCCGGTGTGGCTGCTCGACGAGCCCACAGTCTCTCTCGATACGCGCTCGGCCGGTCTCGTCGCGGCGCTCGTCAACGCGCATACCGCAGCCGGCGGCATCGTGGTTGCGGCGACCCATCTCGATCTCGGGCTCGAACGGGCCGATGAATTACGGCTCGGGCCGCGTGTGGTGGCGGCATGATGTCAGGGTTCTGGGTCCTGGTCCGGCGGGATTTACAACTCGCGGTGCGCGAGGGCGGCGCAATCGGCACGGCGCTCGGATTCTATCTCATCGTGGTCGCACTGATGCCGCTCGGGCTCGGACCGGATCTCAACCTGCTGTCGCGGATCGCGGCCGGCGTCTTGTGGATCGCGCTGCTGCTGGCCGCACTTCTGTCGTTGCCCCGCATTTTCGAGGCCGACTACGAGGACGGCGCCCTCGAAGTGATGGCGACGGCCGATCTGCCGCTCGAGCTGGTGGCCGCCGCCAAGAGCCTCGCGCACTGGATCTCGACCGGCATCCCGCTCGCGCTGATGGCGCCGGCGCTCGGCATCCTGCTCAATCTCGATATCGGCAGCGCACCGGCGCTGATCGGAACGATGGTGGCGGGCACGCCGGCCATCAGTTTTCTCGGCGCGATCGGCGCGGCGCTCACCTTGAAAGCGCGGCGCGGCGGGCTGCTGCTGGCCCTGCTGGTACTACCGCTCTACGTGCCCACATTGATCTTCGGAATCACCGCGATCAATGCGGTGGCGCTCGGCAGTGACGGGTTCTGGCAATCTTTCGCCATGCTGGTCGCGTTATCTATGGGGGCCACGGTGCTGGGGCCGGTGGCAGCGGCGGCAGCGGTGAGACTTCAACTGCAATAGCAGAGTAACCAGGCCAATTTGGGCGCGTCGGTTGCGCCCTGACGGCTAAGGGCCTAAATCGAGAGCATGACAAACCAGTCGATCACCCAAAAGCTCGCCAACCCGACCCGGTTCATGGGGCTTTCGGGCCAACTGCTGCCATGGCTCGCGGGTGCGAGTGCTGCGATCATCGGCTATGCGATGTACCTCGCGTTTTTCGTCGCACCGCCCGACTACCAGCAGGGCCATACGGTCAAGATCATGTTCATCCACGTCCCGAGTGCGTGGCTCGCCATGATGGCCTATGTGCTGATCGCGATCTCGAGCTTTGGGCTACTGGTGTTCCGTCACCCGCTGGCCGACGTCTCGGCGAAGGCTGCCGCGCCCATCGGTGCCGCATTCACCTTGCTGGCACTGATCACGGGGTCGCTGTGGGGCAAGCCGATGTGGGGCACCTATTGGGTGTGGGACGCGCGGCTGACGTCGGTACTTCTGCTGTTCTTCCTCTATCTCGGGCTGATGGCCTTGCGATCGTCGATCGAGGACGAGGCGCTCGCCGCCAAGCTGACAGCCGTGTTGGCGCTGGTTGGGGTGGTGCTGCTGCCGATCATCAAGTTCTCGGTCGACTGGTGGAACACGCTGCATCAGCCGTCGACCGGACTGACCACGACTGTGCATGCGAGTATCCGCATCCCGCTCCTGGTCTCGGCGCTCGGCTTCTCGCTGTTGTTTTTTACATTGCACCTGAAGGCCATGCGCAACGAGATCCTGCGGCGGCGGGTGAAGGCCCTGCGGATGGCCGAGGTCGACCGCGCGCAGGGTTCGCACGCATCAGCAGCGGCGGCGGAGTAGCGCCATGGCACTCGGACCCCACGCAGCGTTCATTCTAGCCTCCTACGGCGCGGCCGCGGCCGTACTCGCCGGTCTCATCGGTTGGCTGGTCGTGGATGGCCAACGGCAACGAAAGGCGCTCGATGCGTTGGAAGCGCGCGGCGTGAAGCGACGGTCGCGTGGCGCGTGAATGGCCTTGAACAGTGGCGGACCCTTCATGCAGAAGACGGCAAACGAACCTCTCGAGCCGCCGCGCGGTGTGCCGGAGATCCCGCGCAACCGCTTCCGGCTGGTCGCATTGCCGCTGTTTCTGTTCGTCGCGCTCGCCATGTTGTTCGCGTTCGCGCTGAAGACGGGCGATCCGTCCAAGCTGCCTTCGACGTTGATCGGCAAACCGGTGCCAAAGACAGAGTTTCCGGCAATTGCGGGACTTCTCGACAACGGGCAATCCGTTGCCGGCTTCACCAGCGCGGATCTTTCAAAGGGCACCGTGACGGTCGTGAACTTCTGGGCATCCTGGTGCGTGCCGTGCGTGCAGGAACACCCGCTTCTCATCGAGCTCAGGCTGAAGGCAGGTGTGGATCTCTTCGGCGTCAACTACAAGGATGATCCGACCGCCGCGCGACGTTTCATCGGTCGCTTCGGCAACCCATTCGTGCGAGCAGGCTCCGACGTCACCGGCCGCAACGCGATCGAGTGGGGCGTCTATGGAATGCCCGAAACGTTCGTGGTCAATGGCCGCGGTGAGATCGTCTATAAGCACGTCGGGCCAATCAGCCCCGAGAGCCTCTTGCAGAAAATTGTGCCAGCGATCGAGGCAGCTCGCAAATCGTCCGCGGCCAAGCCCTGACGAGCGTGACGATTTCGAAGTCCGCTCGCGTGGGAGCTGCGAGAACGAAGCGGACTTCGAAATCTGAATTGCATCAGAATCATCGGGTTGCTCGTGCCAATGATGGTGCGAGTGACCCTTATGTCGCGCCAAAATCGAGCCGGGCCGCGGCCACGATGCGTTTTTGGGCGCGACGGGGTCACTAGACGTCGTAGTACTTGCCGGTGGCCTGGTTGAACACAGCCAGCGTACCGCTTGCGATATCGAAGTGGGCGCCATGGAGGCTCAACCGGCCCTTGTCCTCGAGGTCTTTGACGAACGGGAACGAGCGCAGGTTTTTGATCGAGTTCTTTATTCCCTCACGCTCCAGTGCCGTCACCCGTTCCGCTTCGGACGTCAATTGATGGGCTGCCAGTACGGTCAGTCGCGCCTCGTCCAGCATCGACATCCACCGTGAGATGAACTGCGCTTCGGTTTCGATCGCGGCCGACTTGTTCAGCGCGGCTTTGATGCCGCCGCAGCCCGAGTGACCCATCACCAAAAGATGCTTCACGCGCAGGTTCATGACCGCGAACTCGATGGCCGTGCTGACGCCGTGATAGCGGCCGCCGGTCTCGTAGGGCGGCACGAGGTTCGCAACGTTGCGCACGACGAACAGTTCGCCTGGCATCGCGTTGAAGATGACCTCGGGGTCGACGCGGCTGTCGCAGCACGAGATGACCATCGTGTCGGGGCTCTGCCCGTAGGTCGCAAGTTCCTCGTAGTGATCCTGGTTGGGTGCGAAGTGTCGAAACTTGAACCGTCGGAATCGATCGGAAAGGTGGTCGGGTAGTTGCGACATCGGTCAGCCGATCCTCATGTTGTACGGTCAAAAAGCCAATAAGCTATTAGACGCGCGATCCCGAGCCTGCAACGAGGCGGTCGTGCGGATCCTGGGTCTTCGACAATTCCGATCAGAACCTGGACCCGTGCCGCACGGGTGTGCATAAATTAGTGGCAAACTATTCAGGGGCCGCTCGGTCCAAGGTCCGTTTCAGTATGATATACCCGGTCGCCGCCGACGCAATCGAACCCAACAACACGCCAATCCGGATGTCGGCAGCGTAGGCGGGATCAGGGAACGCCAGCATGCCGATGAACAGGCTCATGGTGAAGCCTATTCCGCCAAGAGCTGCAACGCCGAGGACCGCGGTCCATGAGGCGCCTTCGGGACGATCGGCCAATCCCAGCCGGACCGCGGCCCAGGTGAAGCAAAAGATGCCAAGCGGCTTGCCGATGGCGAGGCCCAGCATGATGCCGAGTGGAATGGGCCCCAGGATCTTGGCGAGTGTAATTCCCGACAAGCTGACGCCGGCATTGGCAAAGGCGAACAGCGGCAAGATGGCGTAGGTGACCCAAGGGTGAAGGCGGTGCTCCAGCTGCTCCAAGGGGCTGTGCGCGGTTTTCGGGTCGCCATCATAGCCGGAGAGTGGAATTGCCAGCGCAGTGACCACGCCGGCCAGCGTGGCGTGGACGCCGGATTTCAAGACGCACACCCAGATGAAGATGCCGATCAAGACGTATGGCGGGATGGCCGTTACGCCCCGGCGGTTCAGCGCGGCCAGAATCGCAATGCCGATGGCAGCGAGACCGAGGGCCGTGACCGACAGGTCCGAGGTGTAGAAAATCGCGATGATGACGATGGCGCCAAGGTCGTCGATGATGGCGAGCGCCAAAAGAAATATCTTCAGCGATATCGGAACGGAGGGACCCAGCAGGGCGAGGACGCCCACGGCGAACGCGATGTCGGTGGCCGCGGGAATGGCCCAGCCAGGATAGCCGACCGGGTTCGACCAATTGATCGCGAAATAGATCAGCGACGGCACGATCATGCCGCCCAATGCGGCAATGGCCGGCAGCGCTGCCTTCTTGACCGTCGACAGTTCGCCGACGATGAGCTCCCGCTTCACTTCGAGCCCGACGAGAAAGAAAAAGACGGCCATCAGGCCATCATTGATCCAGAGCAGCAGCGGCTTGTCGAGTTTAAGCGCGCCAATCTGGACCTTGACGGGTGTGTCGAGAAATCCGTCATACATCCACGATAGCGGCGAGTTCGCGAGCAGCAACGCGAGCAGGGCGGCCGCGAGTAGAATAGTGCCGCCTGCCGCCTCGTGACGGATGAACTCCAATGCACCTTCGAGCCGGCGTTGCACTTTTTTCCCTTTTCAATGACCGAGGCCGGACACGGCAATCTGAGGCTTCAATTTTGAATGATGCCGTGTACCTGATGGTTCCGACATTTGGGCTCGAGCGCTAGACTAAGGCTTTGCGGCAGGTGTGCTTGGGCTTGTGGCACCGCCACTCTTGTATTTTTTTGCGAGCGCCTCCCACTCGATCGTCAACGAACCGCCGGACGCCTTGTGCTGGCGGTCCCAGTTGGTCAGGAGATCGATGCATGCGTGGTCGATGTAGTCGAGGTTCTCGATGTGGACGTGAACCTGTGAGCCCGGCTCAAGCTCTTCGAGCAGCGTCGCCAGCGTCGGCAGTCGGATCATCGTCGCCGAGCCGGAAAGATAGACGTCGATGCGGTTGGTCGCGGCGTTCTTTTCCTGGCGCACGTCCAGATGCGAGAACACGTGAAGCAGCTTGACGATCGACAGCCCGAGGCCAATCAGCACGCCCTTCAACAGATCGGTGGTGACGATGCCAACGATCGTGGTGGCGTAGATGACCACCTCGCTCTTGCCGTATTTCATGAGCGTCGGCACGATCTTGGGGTAGGCCAGCTTGTAGCCGGTGTAGACCAAGACCGCGGCAAGCGCCGAAACCGGCACATAACGCAGCGTGAACGGCAGGGCGCTTGCGAACACCAAGAGCCAGACGCCGTGCAGCATCGCCGAATTGCGGGTCTGGGCGCCGGCTTCGACGTTGGCACCCGAGCGGACGATGACGCCGGTCAGCGGCAGCACGCCGAGCAGGCCGCACAGCGTATTGCCGAATCCCTGGGCCGTCAGCTCCTTGTTGTAGTGGGTGCGTGGACCAGTGTGCATCTGGTCAACGGCGGTGGCGCACAGCAGGGTCTCGGCGCTGGCAATGAACGCGATCGAGATGGCGCCGATCAGAATGGCAGGTTCGGCGATCCGCAACAGTTTGTCGGGGGTAGGGAAGATCGTGACCGACCATATGTTGCTCGGGACGTCGACGTAGTGGATCGCGCTGAGCTTGAACAGGGCGGCCGCGGCCATTGCGACCAGCACGCCGACGAGGGGCGCCGGCACGATGCGCAAGGCTTTCGGCACGAGCGACGTCCAAGCCACGATGGTTGCGATGGTCAACACGCCTATCTCACCGGCGGTCAGGTGGGAATCACCGAGGCGGATGGCCGAGGCGAGGGCGCCTGGTATTGCAAGCAAGTTTTGGATGCCCGAGCCGAGCGGCGCGTTGTCGAGCATGACGTGGAATTGTGCGGCGAGGATCAAGATGCCAATGCCGGCGAGCATGCCATGGATGACGGCCGGAGAGACCGCGCGGAACCACTGGCCGAGCTTCAACTGGCCCGCAACGATCTGGATGATGCCGGCGAACAGCACGATGACGCCGAGCATTTCGACGCCGTGGCTCTTGACGAGTTCGAGCACCAGTACGGTCAACCCTGCCGCCGGGCCACTCACCTGCAGGGGCGATCCCGCGAAGAAGCCGACGATGATGCCGCCGATGAT
The DNA here is from genome assembly GCA_002928395.1 of Hyphomicrobium sp. Taxonomy (GTDB): domain Bacteria; phylum Pseudomonadota; class Alphaproteobacteria; order Rhizobiales; family Hyphomicrobiaceae; genus JAKAML01. Next base: position 15,653 of record PEQZ01000017.1, on the reverse strand, counting down.
GCCGGTAATGATTCCGGCCGTCGGCGGCAGGCCAGACGCGATCGCGACGCCCATGCACAACGGCAACGCCACAAGGAAAACGACTACGGAGGCGAGCAGATCCCGGCCGAAAGCCTTGGTTGCGGCCGGAGGCGTCGTCGTTGCAGCCGTCATGTCGTCGGTGCCCTTCTACGGAAGCGGGTGCGCCCTGGCCAACGATCATGGTGATCGTCAGGCCATTCGAGGGCACGTCGGCTACGGTTCCCCGAGTGATAGTCACTTGGGCACTCGCCCGCAACAGGTGCTGCCCGCAACACGTGCGGCTCGCCACCGGGTTCAATTCCCATGGCGATTGTAGAGATGCCGCTGCAACGGTTAGGGTTCGAGACCAGGTCGAGCGGCCTGGCGACGTGCGATCAAATCAGCTGGTCCGGCACGTCGAGCGCAAGGCGTTGCATCAGTTCGAACTCCAGTTCCGCTTCGATCGTTCTCGGATCGAAAGCACGGCCGCCGAAGGACTTCGAGGACAGCTCTCAGGTCCGGTCGACGGCGCCTTCGCGCGCACCCCATGAACCAAGCCGGGGCGGAGCAGTCCTGGCGCAAATGGCTGTGCAAGCCTCACCCGAAGATCTCCATGCGCAGGCCGCGACCGTCGCGGGGCGGATCAGCAGGGAAGCGGCGGGCCTCGCCACGGGCAATGCGGGCCGCACTCCAGGAATTGACAGCCGCGTCGAGGAGGTCGTCGGGCCCGGCGACCGAGAGTGGCCACGGATGGTGCTCGAACAGTGCCGCCGGGTAGCCAGCCGACTCGAGGAGTCCGCGGCGGAGTGCGAGACCGGGCGGGTGGGCGCGGGATTTGACCTTCTTCGGCAAGTCGAGTGGTGTCGCGCCATTCAGCGCCCAGAACGCAACTTCGGGATGACATTCGACCACGCGATCTTGCAGCGTCGGCGTCATGAGCGCGTCGAGTTCGCGGATCTTAGGGAAAATGTTGAAGGTCTGCTTGGAGACCTTGCGCGGGGGATCGGACGCTCGAAGCGCAGCGTCGCACGCCGCGCGGTAGTCGGTTTCCATGACAGCGGCACGCGCAGGCACGGCAAATACCGCCGACTGCCTGTAGCCAAGATTCGCGCGGGCTTCGATATCGGCCTGTCGGCCGCCGATGCCGCCGCGTTCGGGCAGTCCGATCGGCATGTCGACGGCGATGATGCCCGGCGCGGGTGCCAGGTCGAGGATATCGCGGAAGGCCGGGCAAAAAACCGCGTGGGCCGTGGCGGCCGAGTCCTGCGCGCGCAACACGGCGATCCAGCCACCAGGGCAGCCGTCGACGCCGGCCAAGACAAGGGTCAAGTTCGAGCCGGCCCCTGACCCGAGCCCGGTTCCCAATCGGGTGACGGATCGGGCTCTGGTTCGCGATTGGGCTCCGTGCCCGGTTCTGGGTCGTCGTTGTCGTCATCCACTTCAAATAGCGGCAGCGGGCTCGCCGCAACCGCCGCGTCGATCTTGTCCATGAGTTTCAGTTCGGTCGCGCCGATACTGGCCAGGATGACCGTACTCAGACCGGCGGCCGCCCTCGCCAATGCTTCACGATCGTCGGCACCGTTCAGCATGTGGCCGAGCAACAGGGCCGAGAACAGGTCGCCGGTGCCATGGGGCACCCCGCCCCGCTTGGCCGTTCTTGCAAAGCACGCCTCGTCCTCCGTGCTGAGCAGATTGGCGAGTTGACCCGCGCCGGCCGGGATCGATGTCGCAGCGACGACGAGATCGCCGCCCAGCAGGTCGCACGCCGTATCCGCGGACGCGCAATCGGTGACCGGCTGCCCGGTCAGCCATCCGAGCTCCATCCGGTTCGGCGTCACGATGTCGGCAAGCGGAACCAGCTGATCGCGGATCGCAGCAGCCACCTCTTCCGTGACAAAGAGGCCATCGGGATCGTCGCCGAAGACGGGATCGCAGAGATAGATGAGGTCGGGCATCTCGTCAGCCAGCCGCGTGAGCCCGCGTGCCACCACTTCAACGTGCTGGACACTTGGCATGTAGCCCGTGATCAGCGCGTCCAGCCCCTCGAGCCAGCCGTTGGACTGGAGCGCCGCCAAGATCGAGGCCATGGCCGATGGCTCGATGTCGACACCGCCCACCGTCTCGTAGCCGTAGTGGTTGGATAGCATGACGGTCGGGACGGCGATCACTTCATGGCCTAGTCCTTGGAGCGCGGGCACGATGGCCGACAGGCCGACATGGCCGAAGGCGACTTGGCTGGAAATAGCGAGAATGCGGGCCATAGTGGCGTCCTTCTGGACATCCGAGGGAGTGATCGTTTCCCACAGTATTCTCGCGCGGTCCATCTCAACAACACGACGATGGCACCGTTCCCTATCAATGGACCAGAATAGGATTTGAACTTTCCCGTCGCGTCGGCCAAGAGGGGGCGATCAGCTCGCGCTGTTCCGCCGAGCGCCCCTTGGCGTGGATTTTTCTCCACCGAACGTCGGTTTGTCGTGGGGCCACGAGATGACTATTGTCGCAGTGCAACAAAAAAACGGGCCCCAGACGAGAGGTGTCAAAAATGTCCATCCGCCCGCGCCGCAGCGTGCTGTACATGCCAGGTTCCAACGAACGGGCGCTGGAAAAGGCGAAATCGATCGCCGCTGATGCGCTGATACTCGATCTCGAAGACGCCGTTGCGCCGGATGCCAAGGTTTCGGCCCGCGAGAAAGTGTGCGCGGCGGTGAAGGCGGGCGGCTACGGGCGCCGGGAGATCGTCATCCGCGTCAATGCGCTCGAGACGCCCTGGGGCGCCGAGGATCTCATGGCGGCCTGCGCGGCCCGTCCCGACGCGATCCTGGTGCCGAAGGTCGCGCGGCCCGGCGATATCATCAGTGCCGCCAAGGTTCTCAAATCTCAGAACACGCCGGAACGCATCAAGCTGTGGGCGATGATGGAAACGCCGATGTCGATCATCAATGTGCACGACATCGCGGCGGTGGGAACCGAGCCGGAGCATCGGCTGTCGTGCCTGATCATGGGTACCAACGATCTCGCCAAGGAAAGCCGTGCTCGCATCCTGCACAACCGGTTCGCGGTGGTGCCGTGGTTGGCGATGACCATCGTCGCGGCGCGCGCCTATGGCCTCGAAGTCATCGACGGCGTCTACAACGATTTCAAGGACAACTCGGGTTTCCGAGAGGAATGCGAGCAGGGCAAGACACTCGGCATGGACGGAAAGACGCTGATCCATCCCTCGCAAGTGGGGCCGTGCAACGACATCTTCTCACCGAGTGACGAAGAGGTTTCGTGGTCGCGCAAGATCATGGCCGCCTTCACGCTCCCCGAAAACGTGAAGAAAGGCGTCATCACCGTCGACGGCCGCATGGTGGAGCGGCTGCACCTCGTGATGGCAGAGCGGACGGTTTCGATCGCGGAAGCCATCGACGATATGCAAAAGGCAGTATGAATCGCGTGACGTTATGAAAGATTCGGAGCAGGCATGAACGCAACCGCGATGAAGACCAATCCAGGCAACTATTTCGAGGATTTCCGACTCGGACAGATCATCGTTCACGCCACCCCAAGGACGGTCACGGCTGGCGACGTGGCACTGTACATGAGCCTCTACGGCCCGCGTTTCGCAGTGCAATCGTCCGACGCGTTTGCCCGCGCCATCGGCTATCCCGCCGCCCCGGTCGACGATCTGCTCGCGTTCCACATCGTGTTCGGGAAGACGGTTCCCGACATCTCGCTGAACGCGATCGCCAACCTCGGTTATGCCGAATGCCGTTTCGAGCGGGCCGTCTACCCCGGCGACACGCTGGCCACCGTGTCCGAGGTGATCGGCCTCAAGGAGAATTCAAACCGGGAGACCGGTACGGTCTATGTTCGCTCCAGCGGCCGCAACCAGCGTGGCGAGGTTGTGATCCAATACGTGCGCTGGGTGATGGTGCGTAAGCGCGATAAGTCGGCGTCGGCGGCTGACGCCGTGGTGCCGAAGCTCGCCGAGCGTGTCGATTCGTCGCTGCTTGCCACGGCGATACCGGTTCTCGAAGCCCAGTCTTACGACATGGCGCTCGCCGGCTCCCGCCATCGCTGGGGCGATTATGCCCCGGGCGAGAAGATCGACCACGTCGACGGCATGACGGTGGAGGAAGCCGAGCACCAGATGGCGGCGCGCCTCTATCAGAATACCGCCAAGGTCCACTTCAATCAGCATACCGAGGCCAAGGGCCGTTTCGGCAAGCGCATCATTTATGGCGGCGTCGTGATTTCGATGGCGCGGGCGCTCTCCTACAATGGGCTCGGCAACGCCTTCCACATGGCCGCGATCAACGCCGGGCGGCACGTCGCACCTCTGTTTGCGGGCGACACTGTCTATGCATGGTCGGAAATCCTCGAAGTCTCGGAGGTGCCTGGCCGCAGCGATGTCGGCGCATTGCGCACTCGCCTCGTCGCGCTGAAGAACCGCGACGCCCGCGAGTTCCCGCTCAAGACCGCGGCCGGCGAATACGACGACGGGGTGATCCTCGACCTCGACACCTGGCTCGTGATTCCCCGATAAGTCGGCCGTGTGCATCCCGACCAGACCGTGTCTTCTGATATTAGCGCGGCAAGGGTTCCAGTGCGCGACGAGTTGGGTATAGTGCAGCCGCGTCCCCGGGGGGAGACGCGCCGGTTCTTTGCTTGAGCCGCGTCCGTTGCCTGTTCGAGGGGCCTCAGATCACAATGATCCGTCATGTTGTCGCGTTTGCCGTTGCATCGTTCGCGACGGGGCTGGTGTTGTCGCAGCCGGGCCTTGCGCTTGGCGAGCGCGCGAATGCTGATGTGAAGGGCCGCGACGGCAAGGACATCGGGACCATCGGCATCATCGAGACGATGGCTGGCGTGCTTCTGACCGTAAAGCTCAAGGGGCTCACGCCGGGCTCGCATGGGTTCCATATTCACGAGACCGGCAAGTGCGAAGGCGACTTCAAGAGTGCGGGAGCCATATATAATCCACTTGGCGCCAGACACGGCTACCTGAACGAGGAAGGTCCGATGGCGGGTGATCTCAACAATTTGATCGTTGGTGCCGGCGGGGACGTCGAGGCCGAACTGCTGAGCCCGTTCGTGACGCTCAACAAGGCAGCCGAAGAGTCGCTGTTCGATGCCGATGGATCATCGGTCGTCATATTCGAAAAGGCTGACGATCATCAGACCGATCCGGAGGGCAACGGTGGCCAGCGCATCGCTTGCGGTGTCATTGTTCCAGCAAAGTAGCAGCAGTTTCGCCTTGTATTTGACAAGTCTATAATTTCTTAACCAAGATTCAATGTAATGATTCTATCACAGATGGGCTGCCTGATTCGCAGTTTGTGAGCTGTCCGCAGCCGACGCACCTGATGTGCCGACGACTGCCCGAGCCGTCGCTGCGAGCACGCTTTGCCGACGTACGAGATATCGTCGTCGACGCGCGGAGCGTGAGGGGGTTCGATTGCCCAGAGAAAATTGGATAAGGTGCCTTGACTAGGCGTGCCGCCGTAATCGGAGCTGGACTGGCGGGGTTGGCTTGCGCCAGAGTCCTCCGGCGGGCAGGGCTGTACGTCGAGGTGTTCGAGCAGGATCGCATCATCGGCGGCCGCATGGCGACGACGCGGCTCGGGCTGGAGTCCTTCGACCATGGCTCCCAGTATCTGACCGCCCGCTCTACGCAATTCAAGACGTACATTACGGAGTTGGCCTCGAGTGGCTATGCCGCGCGGTGGAAGCCGCGATCCTCGACCGGCGAGGAAGGTGGCGGGCAGATGATGCCGTGGTATGTCGGCACGCCGGGCATGTCGTCGATCGTGCGGCCGCTCGCCGAAAGTGTGCGAATTCATGCGGGTTGTAAGGTCCACACCATCGTCCGGTCCGAAAAGGGCTGGGATGTCTGGATGGACGACGAAACATCGATCGGTCCATTCGCCGCCATCGCCATTGCTGTTCCGGCCCCCCAGGCCCAACTGCTGCTCGGGCGGCTCGACAGTCTCGCCGATCCGCTTTCGCGCGTGCGGATGTCGCCCTGTTGGGCGCTGATGGTCAAGCTCGAAGAGCGGACCTTGCCCGATCAGGATGTATTCTCGGATATGTCCGAGGTGGTTCGTTGGATCGCGCGCAACAGCACGAAGCCAGGCCGCAATGCGCGCGGCGAATGCATTCTGGTGCATGCATCGCCGGCATGGAGCCGCGAAACCGAGGAAGCCGACCCAGAAGTGGTTGCCGAGGAATTGTGGGCGGAGGTCAGCCACGTTCTTGGGCTGCCTCCGGTGCGGCCGTCGCGCATGGTTGCTCACCTCTGGCGGCACGGGCTGGTCGACAGTTCGCTCGGCGAATCCTACATCTATTCCAGCGAGCATCGGGTCGGCGTGGCCGGTGACTGGTGTCTCGGCCGGCTCGCGGAGCACGCATTCGACAGCGGCACGAGCCTCGGCCGCGCCATCGTGGCCTCGCTGGTTTAGCCCATCGCCGCAGCCGCGACTTCAGCGCGGGAGCCCGCAACGCTCCTTGTCATTTGTCGAATTGCGGGCGAGCGCCCGGCGCGCTAGAAGCGGCAGCAAGGCAACCAGGGAACATTTCGAATGGCAGACGCGAAGTCCGTTCGCGGCGGGGCAAAAATAGCTCGGCCGCTGTCGCCGCACCTGCAGATTTACTCGCCACTGATCAACATGGTGATGTCGATCCTGCACCGGATCACAGGCGCCGCATTGTATTTTGGGTCTCTGCTCCTGGCCTGGTGGCTGATCGCAGCGGCGTCCGGGCCTCAATACTTCGGCTACGTCATGTTTCTGTTCGGCAGCGTGCCGGGCAAGCTGGTGCTGGTCGGGTTTACCTGGGCTCTTATTCATCACGCGGTGGGCGGACTACGCCATTTCCTCTGGGATACCGGCCGTGGCTACGACCTGAAGACGATCGACCTGCTGTCATGGGGATCGATTGTCGTATCGATCCTGCTGACCGCGCTGGTCTGGGCGGCCGTGATGTGGCTCAAGTGAGGTTCTGAAACATGACCAGAAGCACAAAGATGCGCACGCCTTTGAAGAATGTCCGCCGGCTGGGCTCGGCCAAAGAGGGGGCTGACCACTTCTGGAAGCAGCGCATGACCGGCGTGGCAAATCTGTTCCTGGCGGTCTTTCTCGTGTGGCTTCTGGTGTCACTGGGCGGCGCAGGACATGCGCAAGTGAAATCCGCTCTCGCCAGCCCACTCGTATCGATTCCGCTGCTGCTGCTGATCCTGTCGGCCATGGTGCACATGCGTCTTGGCATGCAGACCATTATCGAGGACTACGTTGCGAGCGAAGGGCCAAAGCTCGTCTGCCTGATGCTCAACACCTTTTTCACGATCCTCGTCGGCGTGGCGAGCGTGTTTGCGGTCCTGCGTCTCACTTTCGGAGCTTGAAAGCCATGGCAGTTCAAACATCGAAGGCCCGTCCAGCGCCGGCCGTAAACGGCAAGGCCTACACTATTGTCGATCACACCTACGACGTGGTGGTGGTGGGCGCCGGCGGCGCGGGCCTGCGGGCGACGCTGGGGGCGGCCGAGGCCGGCCTCAGGACCGCTTGCATCACGAAGGTTTTCCCGACGCGGTCGCACACTGTCGCGGCACAGGGTGGCGTGGCGGCGGCCCTCGGCAACATGGGTCCGGACAATTGGCGCTGGCACATGTACGACACCGTCAAGGGCGCCGACTGGCTGGGCGACCAGGATGCCATCGAGTATCTTTGTCGCAACGCTCCTGACGCCGTCTACGAGCTCGAACATTACGGCGTGCCGTTCTCGCGAACCGAGGATGGCCGCATCTACCAGCGTCCGTTCGGCGGGATGACGACCGAGTTCGGCGAAGGTCCGCCGGCTCAGCGCACATGCGCCGCCGCCGACCGCACTGGCCACGCCATGCTGCACACGCTCTATGGGCAGTCGCTGCGGCATGCGGCCGAATTCTTCATCGAGTACTTCGCGCTCGACCTCATCATGGACCAGGACGGCGCCTGCCGCGGCGTGATGGCCATGTGCCTGGAAGACGGCACGATCCATCGCTTCCGCGCGCAACGCACGATCCTGGCCACCGGCGGCTACGGCCGCGCTTATTTTTCGTGTACCTCCGCGCATACCTGCACCGGCGACGGAAATGCCATGGTACTGCGGGCAGGTCTGCCTTTGCAGGATATGGAGTTCATCCAGTTCCATCCGACCGGTATTTATGGCGCGGGCGTGCTCATCACCGAGGGGGCGCGCGGCGAAGGCGGCTATCTCACCAATTCGGAAGGCGAGCGGTTCATGGAGCGCTATGCGCCCCACGCCAAGGATCTGGCCTCCCGTGATGTCGTCTCGCGCTCGATGACCGTCGAGATACGCGAGGGCCGCGGAGTGGGTAAGGAAAAGGACCACATCTATCTGCATCTCGACCATCTGGACCCGAAGATCCTGGCCGAGCGGCTTCCCGGCATCACCGAGAACGCCAGTGTGTTCGCAGGCGTCGATTTGCGCCGGATGCCGATCCCGGTCATCCCGACCGTGCACTACAACATGGGCGGCATCCCGACCAACTATCACGGCGAGGTTCTGACGCTGAAGGGCGGCAACCCGGATACCGTCGTGCCGGGCCTGATGGCGATCGGCGAGGCGGCGTGCGTGTCGGTTCACGGCGCCAACCGGCTGGGCTCCAATTCGCTGATCGATCTCGTGGTGTTCGGGCGTGCGGCGGGTCTTCGCTGCTCGGAAAAGATCGAGCGTGGCCAGCGGCAGGCCGAACTGCCGAGCGACGGCGCCGATTTCGCCCTCTCCCGCCTCGATCGCTTCCGTCACGCCAGCGGCAAGACGACGACGGCATCGCTGCGGCTCAGGATGCAGAAGGTCATGCAGACCAACTGCGCCGTGTTCCGTGATGGACCGATTCTGACCGAGGGCGTCAAGAAGATCGCCGATATCTGGAAAGACAGCGACGATATCAGCGTCACGGACCGTTCGCTGATCTGGAACTCGGACCTGATCGAGACACTTGAATACGACAATCTGATATCGCAGGCGGCAGTCACCGTGGTCAGTGCCGAGAACCGCAAAGAAAGCCGTGGCGCCCATGCGCGCGAGGATTTCCCGAAGCGCGACGACGTCAACTGGATGAAGCACACGCTGGTGTTCGCAGACGACGCCAAGAAAACCGTCCGTCTGGACGTCCGGCCAGTGCACACCAACACGCTGACCAACGAGGTCAAGTACATCGAGCCCAAGGCCCGGGTCTATTGAACGGAGCGTAGCGTCATTGTCGGGAGACCACGCGGTGAGTGGAAGCACGGGTGGTATGGAGAGTGGCACGACGGCCACCGGAGTGTGGGGTGCCCACCAGCCGGGTATTGCCGGGTTGGTTTTGTTATGGGTCTCCCGGTCGACGCCACTCGGGCGGGGTGCGCCGCGGAAGCTGCTCTACAAGGCCTTCGAGGCGATCAATCCTGGTCCGGTCGATACGGAGCTGTTCGGCACGCGTGTTCGACTGCATCCGGCGCACAATGTGTCCGAGCGCAAAGCCCTGATGCGGCCGGATCGCATGGACCCCGCAGAGCACGCGCTCCTTGGCCAGCGGATGGCGCGGGACGGGGCGGTGTTCGTCGACATCGGGGCGAACGCCGGTCTCTACAGTTTGGATGCGGCGCTGCACGGCGGCCGGGGCGCGCACATCCTGTCGATCGACCCCAATCCTGAATTGCTCGAACGGCTTGCGTTCAATCTCGCTACGGCGCGAGCTGACGGCCGGGTGCGCGCGGATGTCAAGCTGACGGCCGTGCCCGTGGCGATCAGCGATCGCGAGGGCACGGGCGTGCTGGTGGGGGGCACTGACGAGGGTTCGCGCTCGCTGGAAGGCAAGGGCAGCGGCAAGGCCGTTCCACTGCGTCCGCTGTCCGCGCTCGTGGTCGAGCATGGTCTCACGCGCATCGACGTGATGAAGATCGACGTCGAGGGCCACGAAGACAAGGTGCTGCCGCCGTTTCTCGCGACTGCTGCGCCCGAACTGCGGCCCCGCCTCATCATCATCGAACATTTGGCGCGGGGCAGTTGGGCGATCGATTGCATCGCCGATGCCGAGGCGCGGGGCTATGATATCCGGTTCAGGACTTCCAATAACACCGTGCTGGAACGGCCTGCGCCAGGATCTCGATCCAGACCGATCTAGGCCCGTCTCAGACATTTGCTTCCCGTTGCAGCTCGGTTCCGAGCAAATGTCCGAAACATGAGGAACACGAGTAACCCCATAATTCTAGTGTCGCGTCGGGCCGAAATCGCATCATGGCCGCGACCCGGTTCGATTTCGGCGCGACATGAGGGCCACTCGTGATCGGTCGGCATTCGCCCTGGAGCGCGCCACGAGGGGAAGCAAAGGTGTGAACCGGAATACTGGTCCGCCCATTTACGTGTATCTTTGGTCCGGTGCGCAGCCGTATGCCGCTTGCTTGCCCTATGCGGCCTGTACGACACTTGCGGCATAGATTCGGCCCGACGTGCGCTGCTGCACCCGCGAGCCTGTTCCTTCAGCCGAGGACGGACCAGTGGCCAAAGTTCCGAAGCCGTCCGCCGGACCACCGGGCACCAAGCCGAGAGAGAAGCCCGGCTCGATGCCAGAGTCGGATATGCGGATCGCGCCGGACCCCTTCGCCGCCGTGCTCCCCGGACTGGCAGCACTTGGCGCCATCGCATCGATCGCGGCCATCAACTGGGTCGGCCAGGAAAGGACGCCTGATCGCGCCAAGGCGAAGCGGAAAGCTTCGGCCGCGTTGCGCGATCTCGAAAATTGCTGCCTCGGGCTTACCGAGATTTTCAAACGGTTCCAGCGCAATCCTCACCTGTTTGCAGGCGAGGGCGGACAGGGCTCGTCGCCGCTCAAGTTCGGTGTGCACGGTCAACGGGCGAGCGCGGAATCGTGTCGGCTCTACCAGCAACTCGTCAACGACGTGGCGTCGATGCTGGTGCTGGCCTCGCAAAATGCGTTCGACGTGATGTGCGCCGTCGAGGATGGCGAAATCGTCGCACCCGAAGAGCTGTTCTATGGCTTCGGGGCTGAGCAGGAGCGGCTGAACAAACTGATCCAGGACCGGGCGACCTTGAAAACGACCGTAGACACCTGTGCGGCCGTGGCGGAGCGGCTGACGGGGCTGGTGCGCGAACTGAAGGCCCACCGGCTGGAGTGACCGTGCGATGAACCGGCCGCTCTCTTTCTAACGTAGCGTTGACAGCGTGGCTTCGGGGCCGCATTCCAACAGCGAGGCTCGGCCGTGGCCGTCGCCGATCGCAAAGCCGTGACGCCGAGACGGCAATGCAACTGCTATTCTAAGGGCGATTGCCGACAACACGACTGAGGTCCCATGGTCCAGCTAACCCTGCCGAAGAACTCGAAAGTCAATACCGCCGGAAAGACCTGGAACAAGCCCGTCGGCGCCGGCGACTGGAAAAAGTTCCTGATCTACCGCTGGAACCCGGATGACGGCGACAATCCGCGGGTCGATACCTATTGGGTGGACCGCAAACAGTGCGGCCCGATGGTTCTCGACGCCCTCATGAAGATCAAGAATGAGATCGATCCGACGCTGACGTTCCGCAGGTCGTGCCGCGAAGGCATCTGCGGGTCGTGCGCCATGAACATCGATGGCACGAATACACTCGCTTGTCTAAAGGGTTGCAGCGACGTCTCGGGCGCGGTCAAGATCTACCCGCTGCCGCACATGCAAGTGATCAAAGACCTCGTCCCGGACATGACCAACTTCTACGCCCAGCACCAGTCGATCGAGCCGTGGCTCAAGACCGATACGCCGGCACCGCCCAGGGAGTGGAAACAAAGCCGCGAGGACCGCGAACAGCTCGATGGTCTCTACGAGTGCATCCTGTGCGCGTGCTGTTCGACGTCTTGCCCGAGCTACTGGTGGAATTCCGACCGCTATCTCGGTCCCGCCGTGCTGCTACAGGCCTATCGCTGGGTAATCGACAGCCGCGACGAGGCGACCGGGGAGCGGCTGGACAATCTCGAAGACCCATTCCGGCTCTATCGCTGCCATACGATCATGAATTGCGCGAAGGCTTGTCCAAAGGGACTTTCTCCGGCCAAAGCCATCGCCGAGTTGAAGAAGCTGATGGTCGAACGGCGGGTTTGATCAAACCCCGAACAGCCGCCCGAATTGATGATTTGAAACGAACAAGGCCGGTGGTGCATTTCGCATCCACCGGCCTTTGAAGTTTCAGTCGCTTCAGGATGCACCACCGCCGACGCCCCTGGCGCCCAATTCCGGGAGCGCGCAGCGGCGGAGTGCCTTAGGCGGCCTTCTTCGTCTTCTTGGCAGCAGCCTTTGGTGCGGCCTTCGGAGCAGCCTTGCGCTTCGCGGCAGGAGCAGCAGCCTTGCGGGCGGCCGGCTTCTTGGCGGCGGGGGCCTTGGCCTTTGCAGGGGCCTTCTTCGCAATCGTCTTAGCCATGGTGTTTTCTCTCTCTGTCTCTCTCTCGCGAACGAATCAGTTCGGTCGCAGAAAAAAGATGAGCAAGTTCGCGGAATTTGTTGACAGGCAAATCAAATCCTGACGGCAGAAACAGTAGTATTGATCGCCCGGTGTTGCGTGAAATCCTCATTTTTCTTAATATTTGGAGTGGAATAGCCGAATGCCGCACGATTACGGATTAACGCGCGCATCGAACCCAATGTGTTTGGTGGTGGAATATTCTTGCGACGAGCGTCATTCCGCTGTCACGCCAAAGTGCTTTTTGGAGCCTACGAGAGGTTGATCGCAGCCAGTGGCGTAACGGTATCGCGTGGTCAGGCGGGTCAGTTCCTCTCGGTCGGTTTTCAGGGCTGCGATCGTCGCGATTTCGCGCGTGTATCGCAGCCCTTGTCATTCGTGTGGGACCGTCGAAGCGCGATCGGTCATCAGTCACGCGGCCGAACGGGCGCGCTTCACGGCCTGCTGTTGGAGATCGAGAACGGCCATCATGTAGCCGACGCGATCCTGGACTGCTTCTGTGAGAAGCGAGAAGTAGTTCGAGTCCTGCGGGACGATCTCGCCGACAACCTCGCCGAACTCGAAGCGAAGCTCCGCCTCGTGCTTGCGTGCGATCGCCTGCATCTTGCCGTTCTCAGCCAAGCAGCTCATGTAAAGCATCTGGACACCGCGATTGCGCGCGGCACGGATGACACGGCCCATCAGGTCTGAGCCGATGCCTCTTTCCTGATAGGCCTTCTCGACCGAGAACGCTGCCTCGGCTTCGTGGCCCCAGGTGTCGCCCAGCTTTCTGAGCTCGGCGACCGCGTGCACCTCGCCATCGAGGACGTAGCCGAAGACAATCGAGCCCATCTCGGCCATGCGGCTCGCGTAGTCCTCGATGAAACTGTCCGACACGCCATGGGCGAAGCGCATCCGCCGGCTGTCCTTGTCGAGACGCAGAAGATGGTCGCGGAACTTGTCGGTTTCCGTCGGCCACAGTTTTCTGATGCTTCCTCCCGGCAATCGGTGCTCACTCATGACTGGAACCTCCGCTCGGGTTTGTTCACGTTCGTCTGACTGCAGGGCCTGCTCGCTCTTTGGCGACCTGCGACCGGTTCGGCAGTCGGGCCTCACACTATCACGGCTGACATGTCAGGCTGATTAAATTAATGCACCGCACAAAATCCTCAATGTTCGGAAAACACTTACACAACGCGCGAAATCCACGCGTAGCTTGCATGAGAGTTGTGCATTGCGGCAGAAGTATTGATGGCTCGCGGCTCAATCCTGCGGCACATGGTTGCATCGCGTGGCAAGTGGCGCGCAGGCGGCCATCCCATTTATGCGGCGAAAGCCGCAACTGAGACGAGATGGGCCGGCATGAGCAAGATCTGGAGTGGCACGTTGTTTCGGTCGGTGAGCTTGGGGCGGGGATGAGTGGCGTCGTCTTCAATCGTTATGATGAGCGGGTCCGGCTCGGCCAGATCGAGCCCGATGTCGCACAGCGTGAGGTCGTGACCGAACTCGACGAACTGGCCCGAGCGCTGAAGGGTTGGCGGCCGCATAAGCCGAGTATGTTCTCTTACTTCAGCCGCGAGACAGGGGTGCGCCCGCGTGGGCTCTACCTGCATGGCGGTGTCGGGCGCGGCAAAACGATGCTCATGGACCTGTTCTACGAGGCGGTCGATTTCAAGCCCAAGCGCCGCAGCCACTTCCACGCTTTCATGGCTGAAGCTCACGAGCGCATAGCGGTGGCGCGAAAGACGGTGGACGGCGATCCGATTCCGCACGTGGCGCTGGAGATGGCGGGCGATCCGGGCCTGTTGTGTTTCGACGAATTGCATGTGACCGACATCGCCGACGCGATGATCCTCGGCCGTTTCTTCAAGGTGGTGTTCCAGCGCGGTGTGGTGATCGTGGCGACATCCAACGCACACCCTTCCGATCTCTACCGCAATGGTCTCAACCGGCAATTGTTCCTTCCGTTCATCGACCAACTCGAGGACCACCTCGATGTGCGCGAGATCGCAGCGGCCAAGGACTTCCGGCTCGAGAAGCTGTCTGGCCGGCCACTCTATTTCACACCGGCCGATGGCAGTGCGCGGGGCGAGATGGACCGCCACTGGCTGCGACTGGCCGGAAAATCCGGGGGCGCGGGGATGGAAATCCAAGTCAAGGGCCGCAAAATCGTCGTGCCGCAGGCCGCACCCGAGATGGGGGTGGCGCGCTTCAGTTTCGCCGATCTCTGCGAAAAACCCTTGGGTGCGGTCGACTATCTGGGGCTCACTCAGGTATTCCACACCATACTGATCGACGGTATTCCGCTGCTCGATTCCAGTCGCCGCGACACCGCCCGCCGCTTCATCAATTTGATCGACACGCTTTACGACAACCGCGTGTGTCTGATCGCGTCGGCCGAGGGCGAGCCCGGCGACCTCTATCGGCAGGGCGCCGGGTCCGATCTTTTCGAGCGCACGGCCTCACGTTTGACCGAAATGCGCAGCGAGGGCTACCTCGCGTCGCGCCGGTCGGCGGTTGGCATCCTGTCGGCCCCCAAGATGCCGGCTTGACTGCAATGCCTGGCGATTATGATGGCTCATACCGGCCAACCGTTCCGCGCCCCGACTTTGGTTCGTATTGTGTCGCATTCACTTGAGATGGCGCATGTTTCCCGCTAACCAACCAATCATTGCTGTGCTGGGCACAAGCGGGAACGCCGCGACCGCGTAGCAGGCTGATGGTAGACCCAACCTTCCCAATGGATATCAAACAAGGAGTTTCCGCATGGCGCGCACCAAGATCGCCCTGATCGGCGCAGGCATGATCGGCGGTACGCTGGCTCACCTCGTGGCGATGAAAGAGCTTGGCGACGTCATCTTGTTCGACATTTCCGAGGGCACACCGCAGGGCAAGTCGCTCGATCTCGCGCAATCGGGCGCGGTCGAAGGCTTCGATTGCACGCTGAAGGGCACCAACGCCTACGCCGACATCGAGGGTGCGCAGGTCTGCATCGTCACCGCCGGCGTGCCGAGGAAGCCCGGCATGAGCCGCGATGACCTGATCGGCATCAACTTGAAGGTGATGGAGCAGGTCGGTGCCGGCATCAAGAAGTACGCGCCCAACGCCTTCGTCATCGTCATCACCAATCCGCTCGACGCCATGGTGTGGGCCCTGCAGAAGTCGAGCGGCCTGCCGCGCAACATGGTGGTCGGCATGGC
>PEQZ01000016.1 GCA_002928395.1 Hyphomicrobium sp. | reverse complement strand
GCTGTCCAGCCGCCGTCCAAGGGCAGTGCGATGCCGGTGATGGAGCGCGCGCCGTCCGAACACAGGAACACGGCGGCCGCCGCCACCTCCTCCGCGGTCACGAACTGCCGCGTCGGCTGCGCCTTCAACAGAACGTCGCGCACCACTTCCATCTCGGTCATGCCGCGTGCCTTTGCTGTGTCGGGGATCTGTCTTTCGACCAGCGGCGTCAGCACGTAACCCGGACATAGTGCGTTGACCGTGATGCCGTGCTCGGCGACTTCGAGCGCCACCGTCTTGGTCAAGCCATTGAGCCCGTGCTTGGCCGCTACGTAGGCCGACTTCATCGGCGAAGCGACGAGCGAGTGCGCGGACGCCACGTTGACGATGCGGCCCCATTTCCGCGCCTTCATGCCGGGCACCACGGCCTTGGTGGCATGGAAGGCGGCGGAGAGATTGAGCGCGATGATCTCGTCCCACTTGTCGGCCGGAAAGTCTTCTACCGGCGCCACGTGCTGAACGCCGGCGTTATTGACGAGGACGTCGACGGGCCCGAGTGCGCGGGAGACCTCTGAAACGAGGCGTGGCGCTTCGGCCGGCTGACGGAGATCCGCCTTGAGGAAAACGACGTCGGTCTCATAGCGGGCCGCGAGCCCGGCCGCCAGCTTCTCACCCTCGGCGATCTTGGCGGGCGTCGCCCCCGAGCCGTTGATCGCGACCTTCAGTCCAACGGCTGCGAACGCCTCTGCGATGCCGAGCCCGATGCCACTGGTGGAGCCGGTGACGAGCGCGACCTTGCCCGCAAACTCGGATGCGCCGGGACTCACGCCGCGGGGTTGAAGTCGTGGCTGCTGCATGACGACGCCCCCATTTTTTCGGTCGAGCGCTTACGCCACGCGGAGCGGGGAACCGTGCGTCGGGGTCTTGGAAGGAGCGTGCGACGGACCCTGCGATGAAGACGATGTGCCGTTCGCGCCACGGGCCGGGGCGGGATCGTCCAAGTTCATGTAATCGCGTCGTCGAGACTTCGGGCTTGCATTGCTGGCTGCGAACCCTTGGTGCGGCGACATCGAGGTCACCGATGCCATGATCCGGCGCGATCCGTCCTGGTATTGCTGCACGGCCGTCTGCCAGAACCGCATCTGCTCGTTCATGAGATCTTGCGGGGTACGGACGAGCGCAAGGCGCGACGGGATCTCCATGTAGGCTTGGGCGCGTTTGGCGGCGAAGCCTATGGTTTCGAGCTGGCAGCGCGCCATGCCCTTGAGCATGGGCTCCATCGCGGCCATCGGGTTCATGGCGGGCATCTGCTGGAAGCCGGGCATTGCTCCAAAGCCTGCGCCCGAATCCGGCTTGCCCCCGCTCGCCATGGACCCGGCCGATTGGGCCAAAGCATCAAGCCCGGAGAAGTAGGCCTGCATCATGTCCTGGAAGGGATTGAATGCGAACGGATTGAAAGGCGGTGGGCTGGCCATGGACACGCAAACTCCGGGAGGCAATGAGGTCGGGGGATCATCATACACGCCTCTTCTACAACAACCTATAGACAACGGTGGCAAACGCTGCAATTCGACTTCAATCCATACAAGACGCAAAGACCTGACGAGCAGCATCGCAACAACTACCGAGAAGCCGTGCCACGAAATGCTGGCCGGCAGGTACGGAGGTACCCGGAGCGTTGGGCTCGGTCGCCCATTGCGTGCCCATGAGGCATACGCAAAGCCTTCATGTCGATGTGTGCAGTCCATACGACCGCAATCTTCGGTAGTACAAATCCGACTTCATGCCACCTTAGATAGTAAATTCAGGTATTAGTTAAGCCATTATTCAAACTTGAAAGCTCATCTCGAAAGACTTCGTAGAGCTTATCTCGGAAAATAGACGCATGCGGACGGCAAAGGACTTTGCCGACTGACTTGGTCATGTTGCGTTGTTGTTCGAGTAAGCTGTGCTGGGTTGGCGGGACCTGGATGCCATTTACATTGCGGGCCCTAACGGGTTGCGCCGCTTCAAACTTTTGGCCGCTGTTCTTGCTCTCGTCGCGGCCCTTTCGTCAACGGTTGCCACAAGCGTTGCCTCCGATGCCGAAGATGGCAGCGACGCCGGCCACCTCGCGACTTGGCTCCCGGCCGTGGAGCCGCCACCGCCGCTGTGGCGTGAGGTCTGGATTGGTGCCGACGCCACGTCCCGCTCCTGGCTCGTCTATTCCGGCATGACGATCGCGCCCTACAGCGCCATCCATGACGACGGTCTGCGGTTCCGGTTCGCCAGCGGTTACGGGCAATATCGCTGGCAAGGCAAGACGACGACGGCGGATGGCGCGCGGGCCCGCGGCTCCGGCGATTTCACTTACGTGGACGGCCTCGTCGGATACCTGAAGCGGTACGGCCCGCTCACCGCCAAGGCTTTTGCCGGCCTCACGTTATCCAGCCACAGCATTCGCGACCTCGTGCTGCCGAATGGCACCGGCTTCGACCCTGGCGAAGAACCGATCTCCGGAGGGGAAATTGGCGTCAAGCTGGCCTTGGAACTCTGGCTCAACCTTGGGTCGAGGGCCTGGTCGTCACTCGATGTCAACTGGACCGACGCCCACGACACCTTCGCCGCCCGCTGGCGCGGCGCGTACCGTCCATGGCCAACCGTCTCGCTCGGCGCCGAGGCGATCGTGAATGGAGACCGGCGATTTGACGTCGGCGCACTCGTCGAGGCCCCCGAACTAGAGCACCTCAATCGCCGCGGTGGCGCATTCATTCGTTATGAATGGTTCGGCGGCGAGGTGTCATTGGCAGGCGGTGTGTCGTCGTCACCCGACGAGGGGACGAGACCCTACGCCACGCTCAACTGGATCATCCAGTTCTAGCCCCTGACCTCAGCGGCGATCGGGCCCGACCCTTCGGTCTCGGCCTAAAGTTTATCGGCAACTGCGGCCATTGCCCGCCGAGCGGTTTCGCCCGGAACCGCGGCCGCCCAAGGGTGGTGTCCTATTCGCAAAGGTCGTTGCCGTTTGCCGAAGAAACGATCTGTCGTTCTGAAAGAAAAATCGATAAGCGGCAGCAAAGCGAACGCCCATTCGCCTTGACTGCGACACGATCGTGATCCAAAAAATACGAGTATTCGTTTTGCCTACGGTGAGTTCATCGTGTCGGCGTGCATCCCGACGGCAAAGCCACCGCCAACAGGAACATCCGCCGTGCCGAAACTCAAACCCGATACCCAACGCGCCCGCCGTGAGCATATTCTGGATGCCGCAGGCGCCTGCTTCGCGCGGCAGGGCTTCCACCGCACCACGATCCAAGACATCTGCCGCGAAGCGAGCTGAGCCCCGGTGCACTTTACATCTATTTTGATAGCAAGGAGGCCCTGATCGCCGGCCTATGCGAGCGTGATCGCAACGAATTCGCGCAACGCTTCGCCGTTCTCGCGTCGGCTCCTGACTTCATCGAAGCGCTGCAGGCGCTGAGCCAGCATTACTTTTTCGACGATCCGGTCGACAAACAGCGGGTCGCGATCGACATGGGCATCGAGTCCACGCGCAACCCGCGCGTCGCAGAGATCTGCCGCGCCGCCGACGCCTTCTGTCTGGACAGCTTCGAGCAGTTGTTCCAGCGGCTGAAGGACGAAGGGCGTATTGCACCTGCGGCCGACATCCCGACTATCGCGCGTGTGTTCCACGTCATGGGTGATGGATTGTTCTGGCGCCGCGCGATTTATCCCGATTTCGACGCCAAGGCCGTGCTTCCCGTGATGGTCGACCTCGTGGCCGCGCTGCTCAATCCGATCCCACCTCTCACGGCGAACGCCCGATCGGCAGCGCCCGCTATTCAAAAGGCGAACGTATGAAACGGACCTTTCTGTTCATGGGGCTTGGCGTGGCGGGACTTACCGCGGCAGGTCTGATTTGGACCGGCTTCAACCCCGCTGGTGGGATCGCGAAATCGATCGGCGACCGCGCCGCTGTGAAGGCGCCCAACCGGACGACCATGGCGGCGCCGGCGGTGTCGGTGATCAAGGCCGAGATGGCGGACTTCGCCGAAACAGTTCTCGTAACCGGCTCGATCGTGCCACGTGAGGAGATCATGGTGGCGCCCGAAATCGAGGGATTCCGGGTGCTTGAGCTGAATGCCGACGAAGGACAGGCCGTCACCAAAGGTGACGTGCTCGCCCGCGTCGAGCAGGAGACGCTGGACGCGCAGCTTGCCCAGAACACGGCCCAGCTCGCCCGGTCCAACGCTGCGATCGCGCAAGCCCATAGCGGGATCGCCCAGGCCCAGGCACGGCTGCAGGAATCGAAAGCTCAGTTCGATCGCGCCAAACCGCTCAAGCAATCGGGATATTTGTCGGAAAGCACGTTCGACCAGCGCGAAAGCGCCGCTCGCACGGCGGAAGCCCAACTCGTTAGCGCCCGTGACGGCCTCAAGCTCGCCGAATCCGATAAGGGGGTCGTCGAGGCGCAGCGCCGGGAGCTGGCGTTTCGGCGCGAGCGAACCGAGATAAGGGCGCCGGCCGACGGTATCGTCAGTCGCCGCAACGCGCGGATCGGTTCCATGGCGACCGCCATCGGCGACCCGATGTTCCGCCTCATTTCGAACGGCGAATTCGAACTCGACGCCGAAGTTCCAGAAACCCGCATCGGAAAGCTCAAGATCGGACAGCTCGCGCGCATCGAGGTGGCCGGGGTCGGCGAGGTCACAGGCACGCTGCGGCTCGTTTCGCCCGAGGTCGACAAGATCAGCCGGCTCGGTCGCGTCCGCATTTTCGTCGGCAAGAACCCGGCTCTGAAGCTCGGACTGTTCGGCCGCGGCAACATCGAAACCCGGAAGAGCCGCGGCTTGGCGGTTCCCGCCTCTGCCATTCTCTACTCGGAGCAGAGCGCCAGCCTGCAGATCGTCATCGATGGCAAGGTCCAGACCCGGCGCATCGAGACCGGCCTCATTTCTGGAGGGCTCGTCGAGGTGAAATCCGGAATTGCCGAAGGCGAGACTATCGTCGCCCGCGCGGGCAGCTTCCTGAGAGACGGTGATACCGTGCGAACCGTCGCGCCCGACCCCAAACTCAGCGAGGCGACAAAATGAACTGGAACATTTCGTCGTGGTCTATTCGCAACCCGGTGCCCGGCATCGTTCTGTTCGCCGTGCTCGCGCTGCTGGGCGTGTTGAGTTTTCTCAAGCTGCCGGTTACGCGGTTCCCCAACATCGACGTGCCGGTGATCAGCGTCAACGTCACGCAATCGGGTGCTTCACCGGCTGAACTCGAAACACAGGTGACCAAGATCGTCGAGGACGCGGTCGCCAACATCACCGGTGTGAAGCACGTACTGTCCACGCTGACCGATGGTTCATCGACAACCGCGATCGAATTCCGCCTCGAGATCAATGCGGAGCAAGCCAAGGCTGACGTCAAGGATGCGATCGACAAAATTCGCACCGAGCTGCCGCGTTCGATCGACGAGCCGATCGTGCAGAAGCTCGACGTCGAAGGCCAGTCGATCGTGACCTATGCCGCCATTTCGCCGGCCATGACGCTCGAACAGCTGTCATGGCACGTCGACGACGTGATCAAGCGGGCGCTGCTGGGCCTGAAGGGCGTCGGCCGCGTCGAACGCAACGGCGGTGTCGAGCGCGAAATCCGGATCCTGCTCGACCCCGACCGGCTGTTGTCGTTCGGCGTCACCGCGGTCGAGATCAACCGCCAGGTGCGATCGACCAATGTCGATCTCGGCTCTGGCCGCGGCGAGGTCGGCGGGCAGGAACAGGCGATCCGCATTTTGGCGGGCGCGCGGACGGTCGACGAGCTGGCGGGGACCAAGATCCTGCTGCCCGGCGGGCGCGAGGTACGGTTGTCCGAGCTCGGCAAGGTGATCGACGATGCGACGGAAGCGCGCTCGTTCGCCCGCCTCGACGGCCAGCCAGTGGTGTCGTTCGCGGTCTTTCGCTCGAAGGGCGCGAGCGAGCTCTCGGTTGCCAAAGTCGTCGAGAAAAAGCTCGCCGAACTGGCCAAGACCCACCCCGACGTTTCCGTTGTGAAGATCGACGACGCGGTCGCCTACACCATCGGCAACTACCACTCGGCGATGGAGACGCTGATCGAGGGCTCGGTGCTGGCCGTTCTCGTCGTTCTGATTTTCCTCAAGAACTGGCGGGCTACGCTCATCGCGGCCGTAGCGCTTCCGCTGTCGGCTATCCCGACATTCTGGGCCATGGACCTGATGGGGTTCTCGCTGAACCTCGTGAGCCTGTTGGCCATTACTCTTGTCACCGGCATTCTCGTCGACGACGCCATCGTCGAGATCGAGAACATCGTCCGCCACATGCGAATGGGCAAATCGCCCTATCGCGCGTCGCTGGAAGCCGCCGACGAGATCGGGCTCGCGGTCATCGCCATCACCTTCACCATCGTCGCGATCTTCGCTCCAGTTTCGTTCATGGGTGGCGTGGCGGGGCAGTACTTCAAACAGTTCGGCCTGACGGTCGCGGTCGCGGTGATGTTCTCGCTGTTGGTCGCGCGGCTCATAACACCCATGATGACCGCCTATTTCATGCGGCCGTTGCCTGCCGAGGAGCATGGAACCGGCTTCGTGCTGACGACATACGCGCGGTTCCTGGCGATGACGCTGCGCTGGCGCTACGTGACGCTGGTCGTCGGACTCGGGATGTTCGTGGGGTCAATCTACGCCACCTCGGTGTTGCCGACAGCCTTCATCCCGGACGAGGACACGAGCCGGGTCGTCGTATCGGCCGAGCTGCCGCCGGGCGCCACCCTCGACGACACGCGCCTGGCCACGGATCGGATCGTGGCCGCGCTGCGCACCATTCCCGAGGTCAAGACGACCTTCGTCATCGGCGGAACATCGCCGACCGGCAGCCGCGAGATCCGGCGCGCGGCGGTCATCGTGCGGCTGGTTCCCAAGAGCGAGCGGACGCGCAAGCAGAAGCTGCTCAAATCGGTGATCTCAGAGAAGCTCGCCGGCATCCCGGACACGCGCGCCTGGTACGTCAACGAGCGCGGCGAACGCGAGCTGTCGTTCGCGCTGCTGTCCAACGACGGGGCGGCGCTCGACACCGCGGTCGGCAAGCTCGAGGCGGCGTTGAGGCGCGTACCAGGGTTTTCCAACGTCGCGGCCAACGCAGCGCTCGACCGGCCGGAAATCCGCGTCGTGCCGAAGTTCGAGGAAGCGGCCAAAGCCGGCGTCAGCCCCGATGCCATCGCCGAGACGGTCAGGGTCGCAACCATCGGCGACGCGGCCGCCAATCTTGCCAAGTTCAACGCCGGCGACCGTCTCGTTCCGATCCGGGTTCAGATCGAAGAGAATGCGCGCACCGACTTGAGCAAAATCGAAGCGCTGCGGGTGACGTCGCAATCGGGCGCGGCAATCCCCTTGAGCGCGGTGGCGACCGTATCGTTCGGACGCGGCCCAAGCGCCATAGAACGCTACGACCGGCAGCGGCGCGCGAACCTCGGCGTCGATCTCGCCCCCGGGCTGCCGCTCGGCACCGCGCGTGACGAGTTCCTGAAGGTCGTGGACGAGGTCAAGCTGCCGGCTGGCGTCGGCCTGCAGCCTTCGGGCGATGCCGAAATCCAGGACGAGGTGGCGAGCGGCTTCATCAGGGCCATGGGCACCGGCCTGTTGATCGTGCTCGGCGTTCTGGTCCTTCTGTTCGCGAGCCTGTTCCAGCCGATCACCGTGTTGCTGTCGCTGCCGTTGTCGTTCGGCGGCGTCGTCGTAGGGTTGTTGGCCACCAACAACCCGGTGAGCATGCCGGTCTACATCGGATTGTTGATGCTGATGGGCATCGTGACCAAGAACGCGATCATGCTCGTCGATTTCGCGGTCGAGGAGATGAAGCACGGCGTCGGCCGGACGGAAGCGCTGATCGACGCCGGCCGCAAGCG
The DNA here is from genome assembly GCA_002928395.1 of Hyphomicrobium sp. GTDB lineage: Bacteria > Pseudomonadota > Alphaproteobacteria > Rhizobiales > Hyphomicrobiaceae > JAKAML01. The sequence continues at coordinate 26,204 of PEQZ01000016.1, read as the reverse complement.
CGCACGACCCATCGTGATGACGACGCTGGCGATGGCAGCCGGTATGTTGCCGAGCGCGTTCGCAATCGGCGACGGCGGGGAGTTTCGCGCGCCCATGGCCATTGCGGTGATCGGCGGCCTGCTCGTATCGACCGTGCTGTCCTTGGTGTTCGTGCCCTCGTTTTTCACCGTGATGGACGACCTTTCGTGGCTCGCCGGCCGCGTGTTCGGGCGCTTCGTGGGACCGGTCGACGAGAGCCCGGCCTATACCAAACAACTGGCCAGTCAACTGGCCGAGCAGCGGGCCATGCGTGAGACATCGCAACCAGCCGCATCTCAATTGGATCGGTCTGAGCAGGGGCGGGTCGCCGAGCGTCCGCTGGCGGCGGAATAGGAGAAGTCCGCCACAATCGGGTTGCGGCTCCAGAACAGACGACTTACGGTCGCAAAAATTCGCCCCGCTTGGAGGATGCCGACATGTTCGACGCCAGAAGCCTGCTTGAAACTCTTGTGAAGGGCGCCATCGCGCCGCAATCTCCGTCGCAGCAGGGCGGCGGTCTCGGCGGCTTGGGTGATATCCTCGGACAGATGATGCAGAAGGGCGGCGGTGGCGCGGGCGGCGCTGGCGCACTGGAAGGCATGCTGCGCAACATGTTGCCTGGCGGTGCTCCGCAGCAGCATGGCGGCAGTGCGGCCCCCGGCGCCGGTGCCGGTGGGGGCGGCCTCGAAGACCTGTTGCGGCAGATGCTGCCGGGTGCCGGTGGGCAGCAGAGCGGGGGTCATGCGGCCCCTGGTGCCGGAGGTGGCGGCCTCGGCGACATCCTGGGCAAGTTGCAGCAGCAGATGGGCCAAGGTGGCGGAGTTGCCGGCGGGGCGGGCCCGGGTGGTGGCAACTTGATGGACATTCTCGGCCAGGTGCTTGGTCAGGCAACTCAAGGCGTGAAGGAAGGCGCGGGCCGCATCGAGGACGCGACCGGCGTCGGCGGGCGGATGCGGGATGCCGTCGGCAAGGCCACGGGCAGCTCGCCCGACGACCTGATGAGGCAGCTGCAGGACTTGATCGCCAAGAACCAGGTCGGTGCAGGCGCGGCACTCGGCGGTCTCGGCGCGGTTGTGCTCGGCACGCGCACAGGACGTTCGGCAGCGGCCACCGCCGCCAAGCTCGGCGCCCTCGCGCTTATCGGCGGTCTCGCCTACAAGGCCTACCAGAACTACGCCGCCGGTCGCCCTGTCATCGGCGGCAACTTCGCGCCGGAAGCCGCGCCCGGTGGTTCGGGCTTCGAGCCAGCTGCCGTCACCAACGAGACGGCCACACTCTATATCCGCGCCATGATCGGCGCTGCAGCTGCCGACGGGCGCATCGATGCCGCCGAGCAACAGAAGATCGTCGGCTCGTTGAAACAGGCCGGCATCGACGCTGCGGCGGAAGAATTCCTGGCTGGCGAACTCAACAATCCCGCGACGGCGCAGGACCTCATCGCAGCCGTCCAGACGCCCGAACAGGCGGTCCAGGTCTATACGGCCGCGCGCATCGCAATCGAACCCGATACCCGTGGTGAGCAGAACTTCCTTTCGGAGCTGGCCCAAGGCCTCGGCATCGACGACAATCTGGCCGCCCACGTCGACGGAGCGGCCCGAAGCGCGACTGCCTGATTCGACACTTCGACGCCTCGCAACAGAAAGAGGTTCGCACCCAACGATGCGGACCTCTTTTTTTTGCCAAAACCGTTCGATTTACGGCTTGGTGGCAGCCGGTGGCTCGGCAGGCGCTGCGGAGACCGCCGTCTCATTCCGGAAGAACACGTCGACGCGCATTCCAGTCAACAGCGGCGGATCGCCGTCGAGCATGGCCTGCACCTCCAGCACCTCGACGTCGTTCGGACGGCGTGGCCCACGCGTGTTGATGCGCGGCGCACCCAGCGCGGAGGCGATCGACGTCACCTTGCCCTCGAAGTCGCGATCAGGATAGGCGTCCGCGCGCACGACGACGCGCTGGCCGATCTTGACCTTTGTCGCGTCCCGCTCCTCGACTTCGGCGCGCACGCGGAGACCCGAGAGATCGCCGAACGTCACCAAGACAGCTTCTGCCGACGCAGCCGTCAATTCGCCCGCGCGCGCCGGGACGCTGAGCACGGTGCCGTCGAACGGCGCGCGGATGCGGGTGCGCTCGATCGCCTGCTCGGCAAGCGCCTGATCCGACCGGGCAGCCGCCAGCGAAGCTTCGAGCCGGGTCGGCAACGGCGCCCCCAGTGCAACGTGTCGCGCGAGCGCCGCACGATCCGCGAGCGCCTTTTCCTCGGCCGGCTGGATCATCGCACGGAATTCTTCAACCGATTGCGGCGTACCCGACTTGCCAGCACGCAGTGCGTTTGCGGCCTCGTCGAACGCCATTCGCGTTCGGAACAGTGCCCGCTCGGCGTCGAACGACGAATCCTCGAGGCGCCGGCGCTCCTGGCCGCTCTTGATCTCGGTATCCTCGTCGCGCTCTCGCTTCCTGACGTGAGCCTCGGATTCGGCCGCGGCATGACGGATCCAATAGTCCTCGTCGTCGAGGCGAACTAGAACTTCGCCCTTCTTGACCCGATCAGCCGACTTGACCGGAACATCCACGATGCGGCCGGAAATCTGAGCCGCGAGCCGGATTTCGCCATTGCGCGGTTCGATTCGCCCGGTTGCCGAGGCAGCCCACTGCGCACGTTGGCCGGTGGCGTCGGCACGCGCATGAGCCGCCGACCCGTCTTGCGGCTTTGCGGCTGTCGCCAAGCCGGCCTCGGCCGTAGACACGTTCGTTGCCGGACCCGGCTTCAAGGCAATGGCGACGCCGAGGGCGGCAACACTGGCGACAAGCAGGGTTACGAGCATGGAATCGACTTTAGGCATGAGCTTTGCGCCTCTTGGTGAGATCGGTGATATGAGGGCCGTCGATTCCAGGCGGGCGGCGATCCTCGCCGACGATGAGCCCGTCCTCGATTTTGATGACGCGGTCGGCATAACTCAGTGTGCGCGGGTCGTGCGTGACGGCGAGCACGGAGCGGTTCTGCTCCTTGGCGATGCGCGACAACAGCGCCATGACGGCGTGCCCGTTCTCGCTGTCGAGTGCGGCAGTGGGCTCGTCGGCGAGAACGATCGCAGGCGATGTGACGATGGCGCGGGCCACGGCCACGCGCTGCTGCTCTCCGCCCGAGAGATTGCCAGGGTAGTTTCGCATCCGGTTGGAGAGGCCCACGTCACGCAGCACTTCCTCCGCCCGCGCCGCCGCCGGGTAACCGGTCTCGCCGCGCACGTCCAAGGCGATACGCACGTTTTCGAGCGCCGAGAGGGTTGGAAAAAGATTGTAGGACTGGAAAATGAATCCGAGATTCTTGCGCCTGACCTCGGCTAATTCCTCGGGGCTCAACCCTGTTATGGGAACACCGCGGATCTCCACAGAGCCCGAGGTCGAGGAAAGAATGCAGCCGAGTATCGACAGCAGGGTCGTCTTGCCGCTGCCCGAGGGACCCATGAGCAGCGTGAGCTCGCCGGGAATCAGCGACAAGCTGACGCCCTTCAGCGCCACCACCTTGGCCGCGCCTTGACCGAGTTCTTTCACGACATCCTTGGCTTCGAGAACCGGTTCCGCCGCCATTTTCTGAACGCCCGCCTTCATCTGCTGAACACCGTTGCCGGGTCGATCTTGGTGACTTTGACGATTGCGGAGAGTGCCGAGATCGCACACATGAACAAGGTAAGTACGAACAATCCGAATGCCAGTGCCGGCGTCATCACGATGGGCAACGCCGATCCTTGGCTGGCGGCCACGATCAGAATCGCGATGGCCATGCCGAGCAGATACCCAAACACCGCGCTGAGGCCTGCCTGGGTCAGGATCACCTTGTGAATATAGCCCGACGATGACCCGAGCGCGCGCAGCGTGGCGAACTCGTTCAGATGGTCCTTGGTGCTGGAGTAGAGCGTCTGCGCCACAATCACCGTGCCGACCAGGATGCCGAGCAGCGCCCCGCCGATCAGCGCGATGCCGGCGCCGGTTCGGAACAGCCACTGTTTCAGGCTGCGGTCTCGGAACTCGGCCTTGGTCAGAACCTCGGCGCTTTCCAGCCGCTGCCGAAGCTCGTCGCGGATCAATTCCGGGTTGGCGCCCGGCTCTGTCTGAACCAGGTAGAAGGTCGCGCGCTCGCCCTCGACGCCAAGCAGACTGCGGGCGCGATTGAGCGTGGTGAACGCATACGGTGATTGCGTGAACGAGCGGACGCCGTCGGTCAGGGCGCGCACGCGGACGCGGCCCTGGGCGATCTGGGCGGTGGCGCCCATACCGCCGATACCGAGTTCGCTGAAGTACGTGCGATCGATACCGATGCCTTCGGGCGCCTTGATGTCTTCCCATGTTCCCTGCACGAGGTTCCAGGGGGCCAATCCACCATCCTCGGCATCGGCGCCGACGACCACGACCCGCGATGACCCGCCACCCGGCTTCCGCCACTCGGCAAAGGCAACGACCAGCGGTATGACGTTGGCCACGCCCTGTGTGGCCAGCGCCTGATGACGCTCGCGCGGGGTCAGCAGAATGCCGCCGTCCTCGAAACTCTTGGCGCCGAACGTCGTAATCCAGAGATCGCCTTGGGCTTGATCGATGTTGCCGGTAATCATGCGGCTGGCACCGAAGTACAGCCCGAGTTGGACGCCACCAAGACGATCGAGAACAGAATCCCGACGAGAGTCACCGCGAGCCGGATGCGGTCATGAAAAAGATTTCGGAACGCGAGCGTGAAGATCATTTCCCGACCAATCGAACAAATAGCGCACTAGGACTGCAAGTCGGCCCGCGTGACACGCCCAGCTGTCGCCCGCTTTCCAAGTTCGGAAATAAGCGCTGCGCGATGCCGGTCTCGCCGCGTGGCCGGACCGCTCGGCGCGCCTTTCTGCGAACGGTATATAGGCTTTGGAGGATATCCGCGCCATGTTTGATCCCGGCTTTCGGTAAAGCACACTATACAGCGGCGCGAAGAGGGCGCCTCGCGCGTGCAATCGTCGCATCCGCCGTTCCGGATCGGAACGCGTTTTGGCGTCGGCGTGCTTGGGTTTCGCCGCATTTCGCCCTTACACCGCTTCGAGTAATCGCAAAAGTTCGAAGGTTTGTCATGCAGTTGGCTCCGTTTGCTACGCTAAGGCCGGGCGTTGGTGTCGCACTTCTCGGCGTTTTTGCCGCCATGGCGAACGTCGTCGCGTCAGCGCCCGCCGATGCCCAAAGTGCGGCCGGCCAGAACCCAGGTAGCCAGAACCCTGTTAGCCAGAACCCAGGTAGTCAGAACCCAGGTAGTCAGAAAGCAGGTAGTCAGAACCCAGGGCCTCGACCTGCGACTGCCGCTCAGCCGAAACAGCCTGGTCCAAATCAGCCTGCCGCCAATGTCGCTCCGAGCACTCCCGTTGGGCCGATCGGCATATGGTTTGACGACACCGGCAAGGGTGCCGTCGAAATCAAGCCGTGCGGTGCTAACCTTTGCGGCAACATCGTGTGGATGGCGCAACCACTCGGCGCGGACGGGTTACTCCAAAACGACGGCTACAACCCCGACAAGGCCAAGCGCAATCAACCGGTTTGCGGCCTGCAAGTGCTGGGCGATGTCATGCCTCAGCCTGACGGCACCTGGGACCGAGGCTGGGTCTACGATCCGAAGGTCGGCAAGTCGTTCGATGTCGCATTCGCTCTCGATGCCAAGGACCGGTTGAAGGTCACGGGTTACAAGGGTGTGAAGTTTTTGAGCAAGACGTTCCTTTGGACCAGGGCCAACGTGCCGCTGCCGCGATGCGACGGAGTGGTGAGCAACCTGCCTCCGTTGCCCCCAAGCACGCCATCAAGAAGCACGCCATCAAGAAGCCCAGGGGCTGGCGCGGCGCCGGTCGCGAAATCGACGCCGCCGACTGCCACTCAGCGTGCGACGGTCCCTATTCAGCAGCCAGCGTTGCGGCCTTGAGTGCCGGCTTCGGCGTCGTCGCCCCGGTTGCGGGTGCTCCACCAGTGGGCACCCGTGACTTGATGCGCTCGATCTCGGCCTGCTCTTCGATGCGACGCACGATGCGGCGAGAGAACTCCATCGCGCGCTCGACGACATAGGTCCGCTGCCGGTCCAGCGTCACCATGTGGTAGCTGTCGTCCAAGACCGAAACTTCGACCAGGCCGCCAAGCTTCCGCTGCAGCAGTATCGTGTTCTTGAGATCGCTCTGATCGTCGAAGCGCGGATGGAAAATGATCGTGTGCTGGGTGATCGAGCCCAGCTGTTTCTTGACGTGCTGAACCAATCGGCGGAATTCGAGAACGGCGTTGCCGCTGCGGCCGACCAGGTCGTCGAGTGACCGGCCGTCACCCTTGTTGAAGCTGTCCAGCATGAAATTGCGGATGCGGTCGTCCTTGATGCCGTAGGGCGGACGCTGGCGGAAGTGGAACATCCGGGCCAAGTATTTTTCGCGGACCAGTTTGAACAGATGAATCGCCTTCGGTATCGCCCAACCGTTGGGCCAGATCGTGGGCGCGAACAGCATCAGGCCGTGCACGTCCCGCGGCCGGTCCGCTGCGAGCTTGAGAGCGAGCATGGCCCCTGCGGACAGTCCGCCGATCAGCACCGTTTCGCAGGTCTCGCGGAGATCGTCGTGGGCCATCTCGACGTTGCGATGCCAATCCTGCCATGTCGACAGGCCGGAGATGTCGGTCCCGCCCCCGAGTCCGGGCAATAGTGGGCAATGAACGGTGTATCCCAACCGTGCAAGCGACTGTGCCACATAGCGAAGCTCGAGTGGCGTCCCTCCGAGACTGTGAATGAGAAGGACTCCGACAGGCCCGCCCGGGATCGATATGCTGCCGGGCAATGATCTTGTTTTTTCTTTCTTATTCATGGCTCTGATCACACTCGCTCGTACGCTGTACAAATCCTGTTACGTCACATGCGCCCTCACTGCCAAGACATTTGTTGCCTGGGCAATTCAAGCACCTCGAATCAATCCGTGACGTTTCCTTTCGGCGGATGCCAGTGCGCGGAAGCGCCCGACATCTCGTTGGTTGGCAGTCCATAAGCGGGCAGGTTGAGCGTTCGCCCGTTCTTCGGTTTGTCGAGTGAACGTTGAATTCCTTCGGGAATTCTATTGACGCCCCGGGGAGAGGCGCTCGCCCCGACAACACCTTACTCCGTTTAGCTACGGCAACCTCTGAAGCCAATTGAACGTGGTGGCGCTGCGGCAACCAGCCGCAACCCGTGTTGTATGACCGGTTTAGCCCGAGCCGCCATTGGCCCGACCGCCACGAGGCGGGCTGGGTCGTCGACCGGCGCGGCGAAATTGTGGCTAAGGGTCCTTTGAATTGTGGGTCGTAGCCAAGACCAATGGGCATGGCCGCCCGTGGCGTCCGCGGGCGGTCGGCCGTCAGTACGGCCATCGAACTGGTCTTCCAAAGCACGCTTCAGCCCCGCGCATGCGACACAACGGACAACACATGAAGATCACTGATCAGATACTTGAAACTAGGGAACAAGTTCTTTGCGTTCTCGTGTGTTGACCAGATACGGTTAATTGTTGCTGCGAACACAATAGGGACTTTAGCCGGCGCACGCTTTCACAACCGTGCCAACCGGCAAAAATTCAAGTGCACTTTGATGTGTTCGCTCACCCCTGTGCGACGGAAAGAAGACCGCTGTAGCGACGTAGGCGAGACTTGCAGCGGCCAGCGCGACGAGGTAGGGCGTCGAAGTGACCCCCGTGATGTGTCCGATTGGCCACACGAGCGCGCCTGTCACGATCGCGGCGGCAGCGCTCGCGGCGCCTCCGAAACTGGAATGGAGCCCAAACAGGAGCGCGACGAAAATGCCCGTGCTGCCGGCGGAAGATGCGACCTCGACCAGACCGCGGATAGACGTGGCTGTCAGCGCCAGTATCGATGCAACCAGCGCGAGCGCAATGACGGATGCCCGCGCATAGCGGACCTTGGCGGCTTCGCTCGCTTCGGGAACGATCCGCAACAGGATATTGTGGGAAATCTGGGCGGCCGAGGCCAGGAGTGCCGAATCGACGGTCGAAAGAATGGCCGACATCATCGCGCCGACGAACAGTATGAACAGCGCGCCCGGCATGAGTTTTTGGGCGATCTGCGGCACCACCTGTTCGGCGGCGTCACCGGTAAGTCCGGGCACCAGCGCAGGGCCGACCAATCCGAGGTAGACGGGAATGAGCCCGGCCACGAGATAGAGCAGCCCGCCGGTGACGGTCGCGTTGCGCGCCGTCGCCGCGCTGCGGCAGCCGAGCATGCGCGAGACCAGCTCGACCGCGACGATCGTGCCGCAGATCGGCACCGCGAGCCGCTCGATCATCTCGATGAGAGGGGCGTCGACGAGGGCCATGCGGTCCGCGGGAACGGCGGCCAAGCTTGCGCCGAAACCTCCGGCCGACGTCGCGGCCAGCACCGCGAGCACGGCAAGCCCCACGATGATGGCGATGCCTTGGACAAGATCGGTGATGGCATCGGCCAAGAGCCCGCCGAGCGCCGTGTAGGCGACCACGACGATCGTCGCGACCGTGATCGCCACGGGAACATTGATGTCGGACACCGAACTCACCACCTGCCCGAAGGCGCGGATCTGCGCCGCCGCCCAGAAGATCGACCCCGGCAGCAGCGCCATCACCACGAGCCACTCGACACCCGGGCCGAAGCGCTGGCGGAAGAAATCGGCGAAGGTGACGAGCCCGCGGCGCCAGAGAGTGGCTGCGAAAAAGATCCCGGCGACCACCAGCGCGATGGCATAGCCGAACGGGTCCGCCCCCGCCCCGGCGAGCCCCTTTTCGTAGACCTGCCCCGCCGTGCCGACGACGGCTTCGGCTCCGAACCAGGTGGCGAAGACGGTGAAAGCTCCGAGTCCGAGGCCCAGCCTGCGGCCGGCATTGATGTAGTCGCTCTCGGTCGAAATCCGTCGCGACACCCAGAAGCCGACGGCGAACTGGACGAGGATGTAGGCCAGCACACCCAACAGCACGATGTTCATGGTGCCCCCACCGCTGGATGTTACCGGACGGCTATTGCTGTTTGCGCAATCTATTGGCGCTTGCCGCGCGTGGCTATTCCAGACACGCGATCCACGAAGCTTTGTTCGAACTTGAGGCGAACGCGTCACTGGTCACGCGTATTTGCTGCACTATAGTCCGGGCGAAATCACGAGGCGGGCTCGGCGGACCCGCGCGACGACATCGAGCACGCCACCACGTCCCAGGCCCCCGAGATTAGTGAGACGCGTCTTGAACAAGCTGGTCCAATCGTCACCGCGACACCCGACCCATGCCATCGTAACCTTTGCGGCCACGGCCGCGCTTCTCGTTCAGCCTCTGGTGCCGGTACTGACCGCCTCGACACCCGCGATGGCCGGTGAGCTGATCTCGCGCGCCGATTATGACACGTGCCGCGCTCAAGACGAGCCTGCGTTCCGTGTGGCTATCGAGGCCATTACCGTAAGAGCGCTGCAAAAGGGCGCGTCCACCATCGACTACAAGGCGCTCGTCGCCGACGAGTGGCGCAAAGGCGGCCTTGACGACATCATCGACAAACGTGTCGACCTCGCAGTGGCCGAAGTGCGCGCGGAAACCAGTTGGTCCAATCTGTTGTCCTCGCTTGCCGATACAGAGCAAGCCCAAAAGCTGGCGGTCGCCGTCGCCGAGCGGGTCTACCGGTCGGACGCGATCAAGTCGGGCATCGAGGGGCTGGCCAACGGCGTCGGCAATGCGGTCGGCAAAAGCATCGAATTCGCGAGTATCGATGCGGCTGGTCCTGCCCTCATGTGCTTGCAGGCCTTCCTCGGGCCGCGCTACGGCACTGCGGTTTCACGCGCGGTGGTAGCAGACGCCGGCACAGAATTCGGGCTCGATCCTTCGAAGGCCGGCGTTGACGTGTCGCCAGGGGCGATGCTCCGGCAGTCGAGCGACGGCATCACCGGAGCTGCGATCCTGCTGGTCCGGCGGCAGCTCGCCGGTCTTGCCCAAAGGGTCGGCGCTCGGCTGGTCGGCAGCGTGCTGTCGCGGCTCGTCTCGGTTGCGGCCGGCGGGGTCGGTCTCGTGCTGATCGCCAAGGACATCTGGGACCTGCGCCACGGCGTCATGCCAATCATCGCCAATGAGATGAAGGCCGCCGACAACAAAGCCAAGGTCAAGGATGAATTGGCCGTCACCATTGCCGAGCAGATCGGCGAGCACGTCAAGGAAATCGGCACCAAGTCCGCCGATCGGGTGGTCGAGATTTGGCAAGAGTTCCGCCGTAATCACGCCAAGGTGCTCGATATCGCCGAGCGCAACGAGCCTTTCAGACGTTTTGTCGACGGCGTCAAGCCGGCCAGTCTGTCGCGATTGGACGAGGTGGTCGGGCTGCTGCTTCCGTCCGAACGCGAAGCCGGCGTCCTGAAGCGCCTCGACGACGGCAGCCTCAACCTGGCGGTGAACGTTTTGCCGGCGGCAGCGATGGAGATCGCACGCGATACCCGATCGGTCGATGCCGCCATCAAGTGGAGCACGCTCGCGGGCCCGAACCTCGGGTCGGTCATCGCGCACGAGTTGCACAAGCGGTCGCCGCCCGACGCCTTCACCACGGCCTCGCTCATCCGGTTGTTCGCGGTCGACGACAAGCAAGCGATCACACGGCTTGCAACCGTAACGCGCGAGGCCCGCGACACGCTCTTTGCTCTTGAAGCGGCAGAGCTCAAATCATTGGCCAAGAGTCTGTCCGACACCGAACTCGGCACGCTGGCACGCTATCTGTCGGGGCTTCATCAGCAGCCGCGCGAGCGTGTGCTGCGCGCGGTTGCCGCCGCGCCGCGCACGATGCAGGTGCTCGCCTCCGAACGTGTGCGTGAAGCCATTATCGCGAGCCGCGACCAGAACGCGGCGGTGGACATGATGCTGCGTTCCAGCAGTTTCGATCCGAAGGCGATCTGGGCCGACACGCAGCTTGTGCTCGATGGCAGGGTGAGTCCGCTGCTGATGTGGGACCGCCACCCGACGGCCGTCGGTGCCGCTGGCGTCATGGCGATGTTCCTAGTCTTGTTCTTCCTCCGCCTATTCCGGCCCCGGCGAAGGGTGGTGAAGGCGGCAGTGGGGATCAACGGCTGAGCCGTTCCGAATGCCCATGGGCGAGGGTTCGGCGGATGCCGGATTGTCGTCCCGCGAATGTCAGGTCCACGCCAAAGTTTGCTGCCGGCGCACCGATCGCTATGCCGCTGTGGCATTCTCGATCCGACTTCTCGATGTACATCATGATGAGCTGTCGCACCGGCTCAGATGCGAGCAAGAACCCCATCTTGGCCGAAAAAAAATCAGCGATCGCATCCCAGTCACAGAACGTCATGGCAATCGCAACGCGTGGTGACTGCGAACTGAGCCACGAATGACGTCGTGCACGAAGTTGAGCTTCGCGTAGGCCGGCTCGGGAATGACGAAGGGATAGAAATCTCCGTGCCCCATGCATCGGCTGAGGCTGTTCAACGCCGCCGACAGGGGTATCCAACGGCTCGTCAGCGTGGCGAAGGTCTCGTCGCGATAGACGTCTGTTCTCCGGAACGGCCAAAGAGCACCGAAACTCAAACCCTGGCTGCGCGGTTCCATGCCCTCGGCCTCTGCAGTATCGACGGCGTCGACGATATGCAGGTAGTGCGCCCACGTCTCGGCCCAGTCCTCCCATGGATGCGCGCTAGCATAGGCGGAGACGAACTGCTGCGCCCAGTCGGGACGCGGCCCATCCATATGGTGCCGTGCGAGGGCGGCGTCGTAATCCTCTCGCTCGTCGCCGAAGAGCTTGCGAAACGTCTTTGCCATACCCGCATCCTCGACCAGCAGCGCCCAGTAGAAATGTCCACTTTCGTGTCTCAGATGGCCGAGCAGCGCGCGGTAGGGTTCTGCGAAGCGCTGGCGTTGGCGCTCTCGCTCGACGGCGTCGGCTTCGAGGACATCAATGGTGATCACGCCGTCCTTATGCCCCGTCGTGGCATTGCGCACGAAGTCGAAGGCGAGTTTGCCGCGGCCCTGCACGGGCGACACCAGCGGCAGGCCAAGTCGCAGCAGCGAATAGACCAGACGTTTTTTGGCCTGCTCCATATCTCGCCACGCCTCGATGTTTCCCAGTTCTCCAAGATTGGGAATAGTGCGGTTCAGATCGCACGCCGGGCAAAGTCCCGTGGTGTCATTGGCAACCATCAACCAGTTGCAGGCGGCGTACCGGGCATTCTGACAATACTCCACAGTGCCGCCGGAGCGGTCGGCCAGCTTGTATCGGCGGGGCTCGGCTGCCGGCACCAGCACTGCCATTTGAAGCGTGGTTGCGTCGAACCCGAGATCGGATCCGCACTTTAGGCACTCGACGTTCTCGAAGTAGATCTTGTTGCTGCATTTTGGGCACGCGAAGTTCTTCATGGTCTCGTTGCTCGCCTTAGTACTGAACCGTGATGCGCGCCGGCGCAGGTAGACAATTCAATTGTGACCAGTTTTGAGGCATCAGTCGCCCGAAAAGCCGGACGAAGGCCCGGCCTTTGATCACCGCAGCAAATTGATCGGCATTCGGGCAAGTTCGAGCTTGTCGCACGTTCGTAGCCCAACTATCGCTCAATCTGACGCGGGGCGGATCTGGCTCGCCGTTGGGCAATCTCACCGACAACAAGAGGCTGGCTGGCTTCGATGGCATTACACGTCGCGCTGACACACGAGACCTTCTACACCTACGATCGCAAAATCGGGATGAACGCACAGATCATCCGGCTGAGACCTGCGCCGCATGCGCGAACACCCATCCTCAGCTACAGCATGAAGATCGAACCGGCGGTCCACTTCATAAACTGGCAGCAGGACCCTTTCGGAAATTTCCTGGCTCGTGTCGTATTGCCCGAGACCACGGATCACTTCAAGGTCACGATCGATCTTGTTGCCGACATGGCCGTCGTCAACCCCTTCGACTTCTTCATTGACGACGCGTCCAAGGACTGGCCATTCACCTACGACGCGCAGACGGCGAAAGAATTGCAGCCGTATTTGGAGCCCGATCCCAAGGGGCCGATGCTCGCCGCATTTCTCGCAACGATCGATCACAGCGCGATGACGACGATCGACTTCCTGTGCGACCTCAATCGGGCGCTCGAAAAGCACGTGCGCTATTTGATCCGCATGGAGCCCGGCGTCCAGACCTGCGAGCAGACGCTGGCAACGCGATCCGGATCGTGCCGCGACAGCGCCTGGCTCATGGTGCAAGTTCTCAGAAACCTGGGACTCGCGGCCCGCTTCGTTTCTGGCTATCTCATCCAGCTCACGCCCGACGTGAAGGCTCTCGATGGGCCGACAGGCGCCGAGAACGACTTCACCGATCTGCACGCCTGGGCCGAGGTCTACGTTCCGGGGGCCGGCTGGATCGGCCTCGATCCGACCTCGGGGCTGCTGGCCGGAGAAGGCCACATTCCGCTCGCCGCTACGCCGCATCCTGTCAGCGCCGCGCCGATCACCGGCTCACACGAGAAAGCCGAAGTGAGCTTCGCCTTCCATATGGCCGTTACCCGTGTTCGCGAGACACCGCGCGTCACCAAACCCTACACCGAGGAGGTGTGGGCGGAGATCACCGAAGCCGGTCACACGATCGATTCCCGTCTCGATGCCGGAGACGTGCGCCTGACCATGGGCGGCGAGCCGACGTTCGTCGCCAGCGACGACCGCGATGCCGCGGAGTGGAATACGGCAGCCGTCGGACCGACCAAGCGCCGCTTCGCCGACGATCTCGTCCGTCGATTGCAGAAGCGGTTCGCGCCGGGAGGCCTGCTGCATTACGGTCAGGGCAAATGGTATCCAGGCGAGCAGCTTCCCCGCTGGTCGTTCGCCCTCTACTGGAGAACCGACGGTCTGCCGCTGTGGGAGGAGCCGAGCCTCATCGCTCCGGCATCCGTGCAGAAGCCCGTTACCGCCGACGACGCCGGCCGGCTGATGTCGGCGCTGTGCGAAAGCCTGGGTCTGCCCGCGCAGAGCGCCATGCCCGCGTACGAAGACACGGCGCATTTCCTGCTCGTGGAGCAGAAGCTTCCGGTCAACGTGACACCTAAGTCCAACAAGCTCGAAGATCCGGTAGAGCGCCAACGCGTGATCGACGTGTTCGACCGCGGGTTGATGTCGCCCGTGGGCTATGCGCTGCCCATCCAGGTCTGGCATTCACGCGCTCGCGGCCGCCGTTGGGTCACGGAGCGATGGGCCTTGCGGCGCGAGAAGCTGTTTCTGTTGCCTGGCGATTCGCCGCTCGGTTTTCGCCTCCCGCTCGGTTCGGCGCCGTATCTCGCACCGGTTCACTTCCCCCATGTCGTGCAGCGTGATCCCTTCGCGGATGCCCCCGCATTGCCAGAGCGGAACGTGCTGATGCAGGGCCGCCGCAAGGACACGCTGGATGCCCAGTCCGAGCTGTCGTCGGCGCCGACCGGTATCATGGGCAGCGTTCGCACCGCGTTGACGGTGGAGCCGCGAGGCGGCCAAGTCTGCGTCTTCATGCCGCCGCTTGCCGATGCCGAAGACTACGCGGCCCTCGTTGCAGCCGTCGAGGAGGCGTCGCGATCGACCCGGTTGCCCATCCACATCGAGGGCTATACGCCGCCGGCCGATCCGCGCATCAACGTCATCAAGGTCACGCCAGACCCCGGCGTCATCGAGGTCAACATCCAGCCGGCGCGAACCTGGGACGAGGCCGTCACGATTACGACGGGACTTTACGAGGACGCCCACCAGAGCCGCCTCAGCACCGAGAAATTCATGCTCGATGGCCGGCACTCGGGCACGGGCGGCGGCAATCACATCGTGATGGGCGGCATGACGCCGGGCGACAGCCCGTTCCTGCGCCGTCCGGATCTGCTGGCCTCGCTCATCACCTACTGGCAGAACCATCCGTCGCTGTCCTACCTGTTCTCCGGCATGTTCATCGGGCCGACCAGCCAGGCTCCGCGCGTGGACGAGGGCCGCCACGAGGCACTATACGAACTCGAAATTGCGATGTCGCAAATCCCTGATCCCGGCGCACAGCACGTGCCCCCGTGGGTGGTCGATCGCATTTTCCGCAATCTCCTGATCGACGTGACGGGCAACACCCACCGCGCCGAAATCTGCATCGACAAGCTATACTCGCCCGACAGTCCGACCGGGCGGCTGGGCCTCGTCGAGTTCCGCTCTTTCGAGATGCCGCCGCACGCGCGCATGAGCCTTGCCCAACAGCTGCTCCTGCGTGCGCTGATCGCGAGGTTCTGGGAGAAGCCCTACCGCAACAAACTCGTCCGCTGGGGCACTGCGCTGCATGACCGGTTCATGCTGCCGCATTTCATCTGGGCCGACTTCTGCGATGTGATCGACGATTTGAAGACCGCTGGGCTTCCGGTGGCGCGCGACTGGTTCCTGCCCCACTACGAGTTCCGCTTTCCCTTCATCGGCAAGGTGGAGGGCCGAAACCTGGAGGTCGAGATCCGGCATGCGTTGGAGCCCTGGCACGTGCTGGGAGAGGAAGGCGTCGCCGGGGGCACCGCGCGCTACGTCGATTCGTCGCTCGAGCGTGTACAGGTCACCGTGCGGGGCCTGAGTGACGACCGGTTCACGGTTGCGTGCAACGGCCGGGCGGTGCCCTTTTCGCCGACCGGAACGTTCGGCGAGCAGGTCGCCGGCGTGCGCTTCCGCGCCTGGGGGCCTCCGTCGGCGCTGCATCCGACAATTGCGCCCCACGTGCCCCTCACCTTCGACATTGTCGATCGTTGGACCGGACGCTCGCTGGCCGGCTGCCGATATCACGTGTCGCATCCGGGCGGGCGGTATTTCGAGGCCTTCCCAGTCAACGCCTACGAGGCCGAAGGCCGGCGCCTGGCGAGATTCGAGGATTTCGGTCACAGTGCCGGGACAATGTCGGCTCGGCCCACCCCGCGCAATCCGGACTACCCGATGACCCTCGACCTCCGGCTGCAGTCCTGAGTTCGCGGCCGCCCGTCGCTTTTGGCGATTGGCCGCACTGGCCGGCACTGGCCGGCACTGGCCTTGCGGCGGGCAGCTGGCTACGTGATAATCTCTGGGGTGACCAAACGGCGGCAACAGACCGCCGAGATACAGAGAAACCAACGGGAGCCGGATGGTGAAGACTGCAAGAGCCGCTGCCGGCGAGACCCGTTCGACGCTGCTGGATGCTTACAGGGCCTCCTCCCCGCACGGGTTCGACGAGGCCTTGGCAAGCGCCGACCAGGTTCGCCCGCATTGGCATCCGCTGCTTTCCGCCTTCGAGGAACTTGCTCCGGAGGAATTGGCGGCCCGCTCGGCCCGCATCGACCGGCGGGTGCGAGAGACCGGCATAGCCTACGACATTTTTTCCCACCCCACACATCCCGCGCAGCGCTGGCAGCTCGATCTTGCGCCGATCGTGTTTTCGGTGTCGGAGTGGTCCTGGCTCGAGGCCGCCTTGATCCAGCGGGCGCATCTGCTCGATACCCTGCTTGCTGACATCTATAGTGACGCGAACTTCTTGCGGCGCGGTCTCGTGCCGCCCGAGCTTGTCTTTAGTGATCCGTCACACATCATGACGTGTCAGGGCATCGTGCCTCGAGCGGGTCCGTTACGCTCCTACGCCGCCGATCTGGCACGCAGCGCGGATGGCCGCTGGATGGTCATCGACAGTCACACCGAAACACTGGCAGGTATCGGTTTCGCGGTTGCCAATCGTGTCGTTCATACCCACGTCGCAGGTGACATCTTCAACCGCTGCAACGCACTGCGGCTGGCGCCGTTCTTTCACAACGTGCAGGCGGCTCTTGCGACGCATGCGGGCCGTGACAACGCCCGGATCGCACTGCTGACACCGGGGCCGCACCACGATGATTATTTCTCTCACGCATATTTGGCGCGCTACCTCGGGTATCTCCTGGTCGAGGGAGCCGATCTCAGGACCAAGGGTAACAAAGTCTATCTGAAGACGCTCGAAGGCCTCAAGGAGATCGACCTCATCATCCGCTGCGTCGATGGTCGACTGGTTGATGCCCTGGAGCTCGACCCTGGCGGGTTCCATGGGCCACCGGGGCTGCTCCGGGTCAACCGCTCCAACCCGCGCCTGGTGGTCAACGCTATCGGCTCGGCGGTCGTGCAGAATCGCGCGCTCGGCCCCTATCTGGAACGCTTGTCACAGGAGATCTTGGGCGAGCCGCTTGCACTGACCGATGCGCCCCGACTGTGGCTCGGCGACGCTCGAATGCGACGGCACGTGCTCGAAAATCTCGACCGCTACGTGGTCCGCAAGGCGCAGGAAGGAACCGGTCGGCCTGGGCACGCCGCGCTTGGCACCGCCGCACAGTTGCTTTCCGACTCTGAGAAGCAAACGCTCGGCGCCCAGATCTCGCTGCTCGGCAGCAGCCTCGTTGCCGAGGAAGCGATCGCGTTCAGTGAGGCACCGGCCTTCGACCGTGGGCAGCTTGTCCGCCGGCCCTTCGCCGTGCGCCTCTACGTGGTGCACACCAAAAGCGGCTATGAGGTCATGCCCGGCGGCCTCGCCATGACAGTCAACACCGAGTCCGTGGTGGGTATGAGTGCGCCAGAAGGCCATACGCGCGATGTCTGGGTGCTCTCCGACGACGAGCAGCGCCCGCATGTCAGCCTGTGGCGCCCCATGCTCGAAACCGCCAGGGTCGAGCGCTCGCAGCGCGTCATTCAGAGCCGTGTCGCGGACGATCTGTTCTGGCTGGGACGTTACAACGAGCGGGCCGATTGGGTGATGCGCGTGTTGCGCGGCGCTTGCCGAAGGCTCGTCGAGGATACCGATGGCGGTCTGGATGCGGCGCGGCGCGGCCTCAAGGTGCTGATCGGCGAGACGGCGCCCGACGGCGGTCGCCAGCTTGCGCGCGAGGACGATATCGAGCAGCTGTGCAAGATCCTCGTCACCGACCGACGCGGCGATCGCTCGTTGGAGCGTACGTTCGAGGACATCTATCGGTGCGCCAGCCTGGCCCGCGACAGGCTATCGTTCGAGGCTTGGCAGACGCTGTCTCGCTTCCGGCCGGGCGATACCTACATCACCTCGCTCAGCCGCGCCGAGCCCAACGCGCTGCTTGATCTCCTCGAAGAAGGACTTGCTTCGGTCGCTGCCTTCAACGGCCTCATGCATGAAAACATGACGAGAAATTTCGGCTGGTCGTTTCTCGACATGGGCCGTCGGCTGGAGCGGGCCTACAATCTCTCCGAGGCCATTCTGGTGCTGTTCACTGAACCCGCCGACCAGGAAGAGGAGATGCCGGCGCTGCAGCTGATCCTGGAGCTTGCCGATAGCTTCATCACTTACCGCTCGCGCTACCGGCTCGATCCCTGCCTGCCGCTTGTGCTCGATCTCTTGCTCCTGGACGAAGCCAATCCTCGTTCGCTCGCCTACCAGCTCTCCGCAATTTCCAGCCACCTGGAAGGCCTGCCGAGCGGCCAGCGCGGGGCGAGCCTGTCCGAGGACCGCCGGATTATCCTGTCGCTCCTCACAACGGCGCGCCTTGCCGATGTGGAGGCGCTCGCGGCAGAGCCGGGCCGCATGAAACTCGCGGCGACCATCGGCGACTACGTGCGGGTGCTGCCTGACCTCTCCAATGCGATAGGGCGCCATTATTTCAATCTGGCCGAAGAGGCTTCGCAACGTATGCAGGTGGGGTTGCCCACATGATGTTCGAGGTCACCCACAAAACGCACTACCGGTACACCCACCCCGTCGCCCGGTCGCAGCATCGCGTGCACTTGGTGCCGCGTTCAGACGGCCGGCAGACCGTCATTCGTCACAGCATGCTGATCGAGCCGGCTCCCTTCATGCGCAACGACAGCATCGATGCCTTGGGCAATCACGTCTCGATCCTCGACATCGAGGAGCCGCATAGAGAGTTCGTGCTCAACGCGCGTAGCGCGATCAGGACGTTCAAGCCGGTCGCATTCGACTTCGCGCAGACCACGCCATGGGATGCACTCGATGAGACCTTGTATCCGCCCGGCGAACGCATCGACATCGGCGTCGTGCAAAATCGCTGTGCCTCGCGGCTCACGGGTGCGACGCTGGCGATCCGGGACTACGCGGCGTCCTCGTTTCTCCCGGGCCGGCCGGTGCTGGAAGCCGTTTTCGACCTGACACGGCGCGTCTATCGGGAATTCACATTCGATTCCACCGCCACCGACATCTCGACCCCGATCGCACAAGTTCTGAAGACGCGCCGTGGCGTCTGCCAGGACTTTGCGCACCTCACGCTCGCCGCCTTGAGAGCCCACGGCATACCGGCCCGGTACATGAGCGGCTATGTTCTCACCCACCCGCCGCCGGGTCAGCCTAAGCTCACCGGCTCCGATGCCTCGCACGCGTGGATCGCGGTCTGGGCGCCGGAAACAAAATGGCGGGAGTTCGATCCGACCAACGGCCTTGCCGTCGGGGACGAGCACGTCCTCGTCGCCCATGGGCGAGACTACGCGGACGTCTGCCCAATCAGCGGAGTGATCGTCGGCGGGGGGGATCACACGGTTTCCGTCAGCGTCGACGTCGCACAGGTTCCCGAGCGGTGATGACTTGCGACTTTCGAAGCCGTTCGGCTTGGACTTGCGCGCGAAATCGCAGCTTTGAATTCATTGCGAGCATCAGGAGGCCGGCACCCGCCGTCGCCAAACAGCTCGTCGGGCATCCATGCGAGACTCTTGCCGACGCACTCGACGAAAACATCACGCGGCCCGGATCGTGACCAACGGGTGGCATATGGGGGTTTCGGGTGGCGCGGACGGTCGGGATTGTTGATCCACTTCGGCTTTTGCCCGAGACTTTCGTGGTCGAGTTGGGCCGAGCTCCGGAACCGAGTCCACACAACGCATATCCGAGGTCACGTTTCTTTGATGGTCGAGTTCTCGAGGATCTGATCCAGACTTCCCAAGGGCGACGCTCGTGCTCGCGGTAAACATGGCGGGACTTCGGGGAGCGAAACAAGCCGCAGGCGCACTGCACGTGTCATCGTCGGGACTTGCTCACTGTGCCACCCTGTGGAACGGCCGACCGATCGGCAGTGTGACTTTTTTCGCCTGAACACGATTGTGGATCCGAAAGGAGACGGCGCGCATGGCCCAGCTCAACGTCAATGGCAAGATGGTGCAGGTGGACGCCGATCCATCGACGCCGCTTCTTTGGGTGCTGCGTGAGCAGCTCGATCTGCCCGGAACGAAGTACGGCTGCGGCATCGCCGCATGCGGTGCCTGCACGATCCACATCGATGGCCGCGCGACCCGCGCTTGCGGGATCGCTGTCTCGTCGGTGACGGCACAGCAAAAGATTGTCACGATCGAGGGCCTGTCTCCCGACAGCAGCCACCCCGTGCAGAAGGCGTGGCTGGCGATGGACGTGCCGCAATGTGGCTATTGCCAGAGCGGAATGATCATGACCGCCGCAGCACTTCTCGCAGAGAAGCCGAAGCCGACCGATGCCGACATCGATGCCGCCATGGCGAACATCTGCCGATGCGGGACGTTTGTCCGTGTCAGGGCGGCGATCCACTCGGCCGCCGGAACCAGCAACTCGAAAGGCTAAGGAGGCAGCCATGAACGCTCATGAGATCTCGCGCCGGTCGTTCGTCGGCGGCGTCACGGCCACGGCTGGCGGTATGACATTCGGCTTCCACATCCCGTTTGACGCCAACCCGGCCCATGCCGCCGCGGGTGCGGCCGGGGCTGCCGCTCCTGAAATCAACGCCTGGGTCGTCGTGAAGCCCGACGATACGGTGGTCATCCGCATCGCCCGGTCGGAAATGGGCCAAGGCACCCTGACGGGTCTCGCTCAGCTCGTCGCCGAGGAACTCGAGTGCGATTGGAGCAAGGTCACCACCGAGTATCCGACGCCGGGACAAAATCTCGCTCGCGACCGCATTTGGAAGGATTTCGGAACGGGTGGTTCGCGCGGCATTCGCACGTCGCACGATTATGTCAGGATGGGCGGGGCGACAGCGCGCGAAATGCTGAAGCTCGCGGCGGCCGCCGAGTGGAAGGTGCCGGTGGGCGAGATCGTGGCGGCCGAAAGCATTCTCACGCACAAGGCTTCGGGGAAGTCCGCCAGTTTCGGCCAGATGGCTGCGGCCGCTGCGAAGATCGAGCAGCCCAAAGGTGTCGCGCTCAAAGATCCCAAGGACTGGAAGATCATCGGCAAGCCGATGCCGCGCCTCGATACGGCCGACAAGACCAACGGCAAGCTCGTGTACGGCATCGATCTCAAGCTGCCGGGCATGCTCAACGCGGCCATCAGGGCATGTCCGACATTCGGCGGAAAAGTCACGAGTTTCGATGCCGCAAAAGTCAAGGCTATGCCTGGCGTGAAGTACGTGGTGCAGGTCGGCGACAATGCGGTGGCGGTTGTGGCCGACACGTGGTGGCGGGCGAAGATGGCGCTCGATTCACTGCCCATCACCTGGGACCCCGGTCCGAACAAGGACCTGTCCAGCGCCGCGATCAAGGCGTTGCTGACCGAGGGCCTGACATCCGACAAGGACGTGTTCGTCGGCAACAGCAGCGGCGACGCGAAAACTGCATTGTCGGGCGCTGCCAAGACGGTCGAAGCCATCTACAGCGTGCCATACCAGAACCACGCCACGCTCGAGCCGATGAACGCGACGGCGGTGTGGACGGCGGACAAGTGCGAAGTATGGTGCCCGACCCAGAATGGCGAGGGTTCGCTCGCCGCGGCCGCCAAAGCCGCCGGGCACGCCCAGAACAAGTGCGACGTTCATAAGATCCATATCGGCGGCGGATTTGGTCGCCGCGGCTCGTTTCAGGATTATGTGACTCAGGCGGTGCTGATCGCCAAACAGGTTCCGGGCGTGCCCGTGAAGCTGATCTGGAGTCGCGAAGAAGACATGACACAGGGTCACTATCACCCTGTGACCATGGGGCGAATGGTCGGCGGCCTCGACGACAAGGGTAACCTCACTGGTCTGCACATGCGCATTTCGGGTCAGTCGATCCTGTCCGTCGTGCGGCCCGAGGGCCTGCAGAATGGCAAGGACCCCGTTGTGTTCCAAGGTGTCGCGCCCAACGACCCGGTGAAACCAACGGCCAATGAGCACGCATTCTGCTACTCGGTCCCGAACCTTCTGATCGACCATGCCATGCGCAATCCGGCGGTTCCTCCTGGCTTCTGGCGGGGTGTGAACGTCAACCAAAATGCCGTTTACGTTGAATGCTTCATGGACGAACTGGCCGAAGCGGCGGGCAGGGATGCGCTCGAGTTCCGCCTCGCTTTGCTCGGCAATCAGCCGAAAGCTGCGGCTGTGCTGAAGGCTGTCGCCGAGCAGGCAGGATGGGGCAAACCGATGCCGGACGGCGTGCAAGGTCGTGGACTCGCCATGATGCGCTCGTTCGGCAGCTATACTGCGGCCCTGGCCGAGGTTTCGGTTTCGGCCGACGGCAAGCTCAAGTTGCATCGTATCGTGGCCGCGACGGACAGTGGCTATGCTGTCAACCCGAAGCAGATCGCCATGCAGGTCGAGGGCTCGTTCGTGTATGGCCTCGGCGCGGCACTGCATCAGGAGATCACTATCAAGAACGGTGGGGCGGTCGAGACGAACTTCGACACCTACCCCACACTCAAGCTTTCGGAGATGCCGAAGGTCGAGACCATCGTGATGCCGTCGGGCGGCTGGTGGGGCGGCGTGGGCGAGCCGACGATCGCGGTGGCGGCACCAGCGGTCTTGAACGCCATTGCCGCTGCGACGGGTCAGCGGATCCGTTCGCTGCCGATCAAGGATCAGCGTATCAGGGCTTGATCTGGTGGGTGCTCGCGGGATGACTGCAGTTCGAGCGGCAGGCTGGTTGGTATCGGCACTGGTTCTCGCGGCATTTGCGCGTCCCAGCGCGGATGCGACACCACTGGAGTCGTACTTGGTGGCGGGCGATGCAATCGACACACCTCTTGGTGGTGCGACCGGTGACGGGTCTCGTGGCCGAGACATCGCGCTCGATCGCGGCAAGGGGAACTGCCTGATCTGTCACCGGGTTCCGATCGAAGGCGAACTGTTTCCGGGCGACGTGGGACCGGATCTGAGTGGCATCGGCGCGCGGCTGACGGCGGGACAAATCCGCTTGCGGCTGGTCGACCAGTCGGTGATCGCGCCTCTGACGCTCATGCCGTCCTATTACCGGGTGGACGGATTGCGGCGCGTCGGTGAACAGTTCCGAGGCAAGCCGGTCTTGACGGCGCAGGAGATCGAGGACGTGGTGGCATGGCTGCAGACATTGAGGTGACGCAATGCCCCCGATGATGAGACGCCGTAGCGTGCTGTTCGGGATCGCTGCCAGCCCGGCGATTCCTTATCCATCTCTCGCCCAGACGAGTGCCCCGCCCTCGACTCTTTTCACCGTCGCGCTTGCGGAACTCACCAAGGGCCGCGAGATCAAATCGGGACGCATCAGGTTGGAAACATCGCCGCTCGCAGAGAGTGGCAGCTCGGTCGAATGCAAAATCACCGTCGAAAATGCGCTCGCGACGCCCGACCAGGTGCAGACCATTCATCTCCTATCGGAGCAAAACCCTATTCCGACGATTGCTCGGTTTCACATTGCGCCCGATACTGGCGACGTCGTGATCGAAACGTCGATCCGTCTGCGGACGACGCAACGCGTGCATGCCATCGCGCAGATGGCTGATGGCGCGCTCTATGCCGACAAGTCTGAGAGCGTTGTTCTGCTCGCCGCCTGTCTGGACGCGGGGTGATCATGTCAAAGAGAACCAGACGGATCGTCATGCCAGCAACGGCGCAGGCGGGTGAGACGATCAAGATCCGCACTGCCATCCAGCACCCGATGATCACCGGGCACACGGACGCAGGGCCGAACGTGGCGCCACGCAAGATCATACATACGTTCGCGGTGGCCTATCTCGACGCCGAAGTGCTGCGCATAGACGTTGCCCCTGGGATTGCGGCCAACCCCTTCTTCGCGTTCAATCTGCGTGCCCGATCGTCCGGCGACGTCGTGTTCACGTGGATCGACGACACCGGCGAGGTGATCGTCGAAACGCGACAATTGACCGTCACGTGAGCGGGCGTCGAAAGCCCATGGGTGGTCTCAGGGTCCTTTGCATCGCAATTGTCCTGATCCACAGCCATACGATCGGCGCCTTCGCCGCTGACGGGCCGCTTCGGGTCGAAGCACAGCCCCTGCGCTCGGCAAGCGAGTTTTTGTCGCCTGCACTCAGAGCCGAGCAAGCGGATCCCATTCGCAACCGCGGAATGTTGTGGGTCGAGCAGGGCGAGCGGCTGTTCACCCAGCCGCCTCCCGGCGGGGCTCCGAGCTGCGCCACTTGCCACGCCCGTGCCGAGACCTCTATGCGCGGGGTCGCCGCGCGGCTGCCGGCGGTCGATGCCGCAAGCGGCCAGCTGGTCAATCTGGAAGGCCGCGTCAATGAGTGCCGCATCGTGCGGCAGAGCCTGCCGCCGCTCGACTACGAGACGGATGAACTGCTCGCACTGACCGCCTATCTGACGGCACTTTCAAATGGCGAACCGCTTGCCGTTTCCATCGACGGGCCGGCCAGCGCATTCTACGCCTACGGCCAGCAACTCTGGAATGAGCGGCAAGGCCAGCTCAACGTCGCCTGCACGCAATGCCACGATCAGAGCGTGGGGCGGAAGCTGCGCGGCGACACGATCTCGAGCGCGGTACCGACCGGTTACCCGGCCTATCGCCTCGAGTGGCAGACACTCGGATCGCTGCATCGCCGGTTGCGCGCTTGCCAGCTCGGTGTCCGGGCGCAGCTCTTCGAGCTCGGATCGCGCGAATACCTCGCCCTCGAGCTTTATCTCAAGTCCCGTGCCCGGCGGCACCCGATCGACGCGCCCGCACTCCGGCGGTGACATCCGGTTTCATTCACTGGAGCGCAGCGAGCGTCGCGTCTCGCGACAGGGGATCGTACCAAGCGCGCTTCCGCTCGAAGCGACCCCAGCCGAGACGAGCCACGATCCGCGAGCGGACAGTGCTGGCAGGTGGGTAGATGGCGTCGAGAGGTGTCGCAGGGTCGCGACTGGTCGTGTCGAGCGGGTCACGGTGGCCCAGGGCGGGATAGTCAGGTCGCGGGGCCAACGTCGAAGGCGTGACGCCACTCTCCCCCGTCGCTGTCCTTCAAAGTGACATCCAGCGTTTCGGCACCCTTGTTGTGGAAGTCGAATTCTAAAGACGGATTTTCGCTCAGCGTTATGCTGCCGTCCATCTCGAGCACCGGTTCGCCGCCCTGCCGTACTTCGAGTTTCGATACCATCCTGAGCGGAATGTAGAGCAGTGTCATCTGGTCGAGCGCCATGCCGGTATGGTTCGGGTGGCGGACGTCGAGGCGCACCTTCTGGCTCGCTTGCGACACGGCCTTTGAGGACGGCACGGCGGCGAGTTTGGCCTTGCCCATGTTGGCCGCGATCTCGACCGGATCTCCTGTCGGCGGCGCCGAGCAGGCTGATTGTCCGCCTGCGAACTTGACCAGCGACGACACCATGTAGAGTCGACCGTCATTGGTTTCGACCACGGCGCGGATGAAACTTTCCTGATTCAGTCGGACCTTCGTGGCGAGTGCCATTCGACTCCGTGTGCCGCCGACTTTGAAGGCTGCGGCCAGTGGCGAGGGGTTTTCGTCGACGAAGATATTCACCCCCTTGATGGAGCCGCCGGCGGGGAGTGCGGTGTCGATGGACACCGGCACGGCGCGGACGTCGTCCGGCCGGTATGGGGCTTTCAGGCTGATCAGGCCGGTGCCGTCCTCGATCGGACGACTGCCGTAGACCTCGGTCTTGACACCCTGCCACGAGGAGCCAGCACGCACCGGACCGGTGGCCGCGGCGATTGCCGCCACCATGCCGAACAGGACAATCGCCACGCGCTGATTGAGCCGGTTTGACAATCTCAGCACGGTCGAAGCTCCTGATCTCGAGCCTAATCGCTCGCACACGAGTTTGATCGACTTGACCATCAAGTCAAGAGGCACAATCCCGGACTTGCAAGCTCGCCTCGCATTTCAGGCCGTTTTCGGTTGATGGGGCCATCGACGGCGGGAAAACCGCACCCCGACATTGGCCCGCCTTCAAGAGGTTACCTTACGTTGGCGGGCCTCCACCCAGCGGTGGCAGCCTCGGTTTCCGAGCAGAACCAGCGTTCGCCGCGAGCCTCATCGACCTTCACCTTGCCATACCAGGGGCTCCAAGGCATGTGATAGATGT
>PEQZ01000015.1 GCA_002928395.1 Hyphomicrobium sp. | reverse complement strand
CGGACGTCACGCCGGCGCGAACGCCGAGTGCTTTGCGATAAAGTGCGCCCGCGGCGGCAAACGGTGTCTGCCCAGACGTCAGATCCATGCGGCTGGCGGTTTCCAGCCACTCGCGGCGGCGGATTGCTGATTTCAGTACGTCGTCGAAGCGGTCGTCGGCGGCGTGCGCGATCGCCACAGCAAGCGCCTTGCCGAGCGGAGAATTGCGATCGCGCGTCGCGTTGCCGAGCGTGCGTTCGATGGCCTCGCCGTGGATCGCGCGCGCCTCTTCGTCGTCCAGGATCTGGAACCCGGGCGGCACACCGGCTTCGAGCGGGAAACGCTGCAACAGGCGTTCGCAGAAGGCGTGGATGGTCTGCACCTTGAGCCCGCCCGGCGTCTCGATGGCGCGCGTGAACAGCGTGCGCGCAAGCGTCATGTCGGTGGTCGTCGCTGGCCGCGTCAACAACTCCGACAGCACCGGCCGGAGCGAACCGTCGGCCGCGGTAACCCACTTCGCAAGCGTGCCGAACACGCGCTTGGACATCTCGGCCGCGGCGGCCTTGGTGTAGGTCAGGCATAGAATACGCTCGGGCGGCGTCCCCGCCAGCATCAGGCGCAACACGCGATTGACCAGCACGTGGGTCTTGCCAGTGCCGGCATTCGCGCTGACCCACACGGATGCCTTGGGGTCGGCGGCATCGGACTGCGCGCGCGTCGTGCGCGCGATCTCCTTCCTGATGCCGGCTTCGGTCAACGGGCGCGCCATGGTTCAAGCCTCCCCGCTGTCGTCGGCCGACCACTCGCCGATTCGAGCAAGATGGGCGAAGTCGTCATAGTCGTAGTTGAAGCGCGAGCGCCGCAGCGCCGAATAGGGCGTCGTTGGATCATCGAAGCGTGCGATCAGTTGCGCAAGCTGAGCGACCTGCGCCTGACCGAGGGCCGCGGCATCCGCGGTCTTGATTGTGCGTTCCTCGCCCGGCGGCTCGCCACCCGACGCACGGATGTATCTGAGTTCAGCGATCGTGCCGGGCGGTACGTCGGCGAACCCGTGCGCGGCTGCGATGGCGGCTTCCAGTGGCAACTGTGGTGCGGCCCCGCTCAATACGCGCTCGCCGCTGGGGATTTGCCCGGTCTTGTAGTCGGTGATGCGCAGCCGCCGCCGATATCGATGCGGTCGGCGCGGGCCGACAGTGTGAACGGGCCGGCAGGCGCCGGAATCACCAGTTTGCCGGCGACCTCTGTCGCTACGGCATCGAAGCCTTCGCGGCGCGCCGCCTCGGTTTCAGCGAACCAGTGCGCGAACCGTTCAAGGCGGGTCAGCCAGAAGGCGGCAACTCGTGGATGTCCGGTGTAATCCTCGAGCACGGCGCGCGCGATGGAGAGCAGCTCGGTCGCCGGATCAGGCGGCAGAGAGCACGGGAAAGCAACCGTGAATCGGCTCAAAGCCTCGTGCACGATAGCGCCGCGCAGGCTGGCATCGGGCGGCTCGCCGAGCCGCTGCAGCGGTTCGAGCCGCAGGACATGGCGGGCGAAGATGGCATAAGGATTGGCGATCCAGGTTTCGACGCCCGAAACGCTCATGCGCCGCGGCCGATCGGCGACCGGCGGGCGTGGTGCGGGTGCGGCAATGCTCCGCCTGTTGTCGATCGCATCGCGGCTCCGCGCCCACTCGAGCCACGATAGATCTGCGTGCAGTGCCTCCCTGAGGCCTAGTCCGTCCAGCAGTGCGTCGAGACGCATGAGCCAGCGCGACGGCACCGTCGGCACGCCATCCATCTTTTCGGCACGCGTCAGGTAGACCCGTTCGGCGCCGAGCAGCATCGTGAAGTCATGGGCGGCGAGCCCTATCTTTTCTTCGGGCGACGGCAGCCCCAGCTCCTTGCGCATCGGCCGGTTGAGCCATGGGCCTGGGTCTGCGGCCTCAGGCCACGTCCCGTCATTGAGCGAACCAAGGATCAGCACGTCGGGCTGCTGCAGGCGGGCCTCTAACGGACCCCAGATAGACAATCTGGGATGCACGGGAACGTTTGGCCGCACGTTCTCGTTGGCGACCAGTCCACGATAGAGATCTGGGTAGTCGCGGGCGGTCACGGCTGGCGCGGGCATTGTCTCGTCGAGCAGCCCGGTAAAGAAGGTCGACGCAGCTCGCCCTGCCTCTCCAATCCAAACCGGCGACGATCGGGGTGGCCCTTTCGAGTTCTCGGTTCCCTCGGTATCCGGCAGCGCTGCCAGTGCCTCGGCCACCTCCACGTGGGCGCGCGCAAATGTTCCGAGGGGCTGCCGTGTGTCGCCCGACAAGAACGCGCGCTCCAACGGTGCGAATGCAACTTGAAGCCGCTTCACGATTTCGCGTGCGCCCTGCCAGTCTTCCTGCCACAGCCGTTTCACCGCGGCCTCGCGACGCTCGCCCTCGGCTTCCTGCTGCGCTGCGCGTTCGAGCGCTACGGCGACGCCGCCAAGATCACGTCCGAGATAGGCCGTGCGGAACGCCGCAATCTCGAGGGCGCGCGCGGCCTTGCGCATGACGAACGCGTCGAGGCCCAGACGTGTCAGCGGATGCTTCAGAAGCGGCATCAGCGCGACGGGTGTGAACCTCGAGGCGGCCGCCGTGATGACCAGATCGAGAAATGTTCCAGGCACCGTCTTCGCGAATGGCCGTCCCGCGCTATCGTCGACGCGAATGCCCCAGCTTTCGAGCCTGACGCCGACGCGCCGGGCCAGCATCCGATCCGGAGAGACCAGTGCGGCCGTGCGGCCAGGCGTTTCGGCGACCTGCCGCAGGATGAGTGCCACCGCCTCCGCCTCGTCCTGTGCTGTCGGCGCGGCGATCAAGCTCATGCCCTGCATCGCCTCGGCGACGGCAGTACGATCTGCGTTGGCGACGTAACTGTGCCAGCGCGCAGTCGTGGCCGACGGTCGCATTGCCTCGGAGACGAAGGCGATCCGTCCGGCGGCCATCGGGCTCGGCTCCGATCCGGGCAGCACCGCGATCTCCTCGCGCGCAAGCCCGAGCAGGTCCAGCAGCCGCTTCAATCCAAACTGCGGATGCTCCGGATGATCCGGCGCAATCGCTGCCCATCCCTCGTCGTCGAGTGCATGATCGATGCCCGGCAGCACGATTGCACCGTGTGGCATGTCGAGTACCGCGCGCATCAATCCGGCGGTCGCGGGGATCGAGCCCGTCACACCCGCCACGATTACTGGCGTGCCAGGTGGCGCTTCTGCGAGCCGCCGCGCTTCCGCCTCGATCAGCCGATTGCGACGGTTCATTGGCGAGGCGAGCCCGCGCTCACCCAGATGCATCGGCCAGAAGCGGGTGACGATTTCGAGGAATTGGAGCGTCTTTTGCCAGTGCTCGGAGAACATCTCCGGCACGAGTCGGGCGAGGCCGTCGAGGTCGACGCCTTCCGTTTCGACCATGTCCATCAGTCGACCGAGCTCGGTTGCCAACGCCGCAGCCTGTACCGGCGAAGAAGCCCCCGCTGTCGGTTCCATGTCACCTGGCGCTCCGTCTCCGGACGCGCGCATCGTTTCCGACCAGGTCAGCACCAGCATGGTCAGTACGAGGCGCCGCTCCAATTCAGATACCGCAGGCGGGACGTCCGCGGTCTCTGCGCCGAGTGTCGTCAGGCCGGCGAGTCCGGACAGCAGCGTCAGTTCTTCGTCGCCCTCCGAGATCGGACGGATGGACGGCAGCAGCATGGCCTTGCCGCCGGTCTCCGCCAAGAATGCCCCCTGCAGCGCACGCGCGGCGCGACGGGTCGGCATCAGTAGCGTCATGCCCGCTAGATCGAGACGTCCGGGTTTGGTTCCGCCGGGGCGCGGCAAATCGCCAGCGAGGATTGCCCGCGCCAGCGCCGAAAGGAACGGCTGCCCGGCCGGCACGGTGAAAACGCGCGTGTCCGGCCGCACCGACGCGGGGCCCCCCTCGCGCGTGTTGGCGTCAGCCGGCGTCTTCACTGGTCACGATCCTTTCCGCCTCGACCAGCGCTTCCGGAGTGCCGACGTGCATCCAAAGTCCCTCCATTCGCACGCCGTAAAGACGGCCAGCGTCGATGGCATCGTCCCACAACCGGTTGAGGGAAAACCCACCTTTGGGAGCGTCCTTGAACATGCGTGGATGCGCGATCGACACCCCGGTGAAAACGAACGGCGACTGCTCGCGTTCGGGCCGCCGCCTGAGGCGGCCGTCAGGCGCCATGATGAAGTCTCCCGCGCCGTCGTAGCCGATGCTGCGCGAGCCGATCGCAAGGAGCATCAGACTGTCCATGCGGTCACCGTCCCAGGCTTCGATGAGCCGGTCGAGGTTCGATCCGACGCCTTCGATCCAGACGGAGTCTGAATTGTGGATGATAAACGGCTCGGCTCCGATCTTCGGCAGCGCGCGGACCACGCCGCCGCCCGTATCGAGAAGGACGCCGCGTTCGTCGGAGATGACGATCTCAGGTGAAGCGTGCTTGGTGAGGTGCCGTTCCAGCTGATCCGCCAGATAGTGGACGTTGACGACGGCGCGCTGCACCTTGGCGGCCACGAGCCGTTCGAGCACGTGATCAATCAGCGGCTTGCCGTCGAGCGCAACCAAGGGCTTCGGCTGGGTGTCGGTCAACGGTCGCATCCGTGTGCCGAGCCCGGCCGCCAGAACCATCGCGGTCTTTGGTCGCCACGCCATCGGTAGATGCTCGCTGGTTGTTGGGGGGAGATCGGCGCGGCCAATCGGATCAACTCGTTGTCAGACAGTCAGTGGTCGCGTTCGTAGCATGATCGGAAGATGCAAGTCGTACCACGCCCGAAGCTCACGGAGTTCGGGGTGCGCCAGATTGCGTTCGAGATATCCCCAGATGCGCGGGACGTGGACCAGGTATTGATTCTTGCCGTCGCGCCGGGCGAGACGGGCGAAGATGCCGAGGATTTTGGTGTTGCGCTGCGCGCCGAACGCGGCGTAGGCAAATGAGAACGCGTCCCCGTCGAACTCAGGCTCGAATTCGCGCACGCAGTCAGCGTACCGCCCAAGAAGTGCCGCTTCAAGGCTGGCAGGGACGTCGAGCCGCGCATCTTGCAGCAGTGAAACCAGATCATAGGCCCAGGGCCCGCTCATGGCGTCCTGAAAGTCGAGCAGCCCTACGCGCTCAACTCCAGTGCGGCCGGGAAGCCACATCAGGTTCGGCGAATGATAATCGCGCAGCACCAGCCCCGAGGGCTCCAACAGCAGACGGCTGAAGATGCGGTTCCATAGCCCCGTGAATTCAGTACGCATGCCACCCCCTGCTGGCGCGCCGTCGACGGCCGGCACGTACCAGTCGACCAGCAGCTCTGTCTCGATCGCCATGGCATCGCGATCATAGGCCGGCAGAGCGTATGCGGGCGGGCTCGATGCCTTGAGCAAGACGTCGATGCGGGAATGCCGCAACGCCACGAGTACGTCTGTGGCCGCACGCCAGAGATCCGCCTGCGGTCCGCCCTCAGCGAGAACTCGGCCAAATACGGCTTCACCGAAATCCTCGATGAGCAGCAGCCCAGAATCGAGATCCTGATCGTAGATCATCGGCGCGGACAGGCCGGCGCGCCCCAGTGCCGTGCCAATCGCCACGAACGGCTTCACG
This sequence comes from Hyphomicrobium sp., assembly GCA_002928395.1. Lineage (GTDB taxonomy): Bacteria > Pseudomonadota > Alphaproteobacteria > Rhizobiales > Hyphomicrobiaceae > JAKAML01. The sequence continues at coordinate 31,528 of PEQZ01000015.1, read as the reverse complement.
TCCTCGGCAAGGTGCGCTATGCGGCTGTAGGGTTTGCCGTCGCGGATCGGCGGGCCGTCGGCCTGGCGCGGAGCATCCATCAGAATGGCGCTTGCGCAGGCGCTGGTTCCGCCGGACCGGATGCGCGCGTAGGCCCGCGGAGAGGCGTCACCCTGGAGGTAGGCGATGCTCGCCGCGTTCAAGTCGAAGGGTGCGGCTGCAGTTGCGATAAACCGCCAAATCTCGCCGAGACGTTCCACACGCCGCAGCCACGACCGATGCGGCCTAACCGTAACCCGGCGGCGCCCCGGATCCGCGGCGACATCGTCGAACGTGATGAGCAGTAGCTCACCGAATTCCGCCGGGTCCGGTCCGCGCTCCGGCCATTCGATGATCAGGCATCCGGTGGGCGCGCTATCCGCAAGTCCAAGCTCGCGCGCCTCTTGCGGATCCGTCAGGCGATAGAGATCGGCGTGGGTGATCGGCACGCGCGCCGTTGCGTAGCTTTGCACGAGCGAGAACGTCGGGCTCGGCACCTCGGCGCCCGGATCGGCCAACGCCGCTCGGATCAGTGCGCGGGCGAAGGTCGATTTTCCGGCGCCGAGATCGCCACTCAGCGCGATCACGTCTCCGGCCTGGATCTTGAGCGCGACAAGTTCGGCTAGGCGGACGAGTTGAGGTTCGTCCACGACCAGCGTGTCGAAAACAGTCGATCGAAGCGTTCCAGCCATGGGGTTTTCCGTGCGTAGCGGACGTCGCTGGCGCGCTCAGGCCGCATTGCCGCGTGCCAGCGGAACCGATTGGCTCAGCGCCGACCGCGCGGCGGCGAGTGATCCTTGATCAGCTTTAGCACGCACGCCGTTCTCGGGGAAGCGCACGGCAACGCGCGTTCCGTGGCCGGGCTGCGAGACGAGGGCCGTATCGCCTCCATGCAGCTCGACGAGGCTCTTGACGATCGAGAGCCCAAGCCCGGCGCCGCGATGATTGGAGCCATGACTGCGGCTCTCGAAGCGTTCGAACACGCGGGCCTGTTGTTCAACTGGGATTCCCACGCCCTCGTCCTCGACCATGAAAATCATGTGCCCGTCCTCGCGCCAGCAGGACAGCCGCACAACGCCGCCGGTCTTCGAGAACCCGACCCCATTGGACACGAGATTGTACAATACCTGCCGAACCCGCGCCTCATCGGCAATGAATTCGACGGCATCGGGTGCGAGTGCGATCTCGAGCGTGAGGCCGGCGCGCGCGGCGCGTTCGGTGACGCCACGGATGGCGCTGTCGATGACGGTCTTGACTTTGACGAGGCCTGGTTTCAATTCGAGCGAGCCTGCATCGATGGTCGCCAGATCGAGAATGTCGTCGATAATCGCGAGCAAGGTTCTGGACGATCCGGAAATGTCGCCGAGGTATTCTCGCTGCTTATCATTCAGCGGGCCGAAGTGTAGGCTTTCGAGCAGCTCGCCGAACCCTATGATATTGGTGAGCGGCGTCCTCAGCTCATAGGAAACGTGGCCAATGAACTGGTTCTTCAGCCGATCGGCGACAACCAGCGCTTCGTTCCGCTCTTCGAGCGCGCGCTCGTAGCGCTTGGCGTCGGTCACATCGGCGAACGTCAGGAGCGTCGCGCCATCGGGCAACGGGATCGTGCTGTAGTCGATCACGCTGGCATCAGGCCGAACCATCTGACCCTCGATCGGTTCGCGTTGATCAGAGAACGACGTGACAGCGCGGCGAATGGCCAACCATGTGGCCGCATCGTCGAACTGCGCGCGGGCCACTTGCGTCAACTCTTCGATGTGTGGCCGTTCCTCGAGCTTCTGGCGTGATAGCTTCCAGATCCGTTCGAAGGCCGTGTTGTGGAGCTTGAGCCGGCCGTCGGTGGAAAACACCGCGACGGCCTCCTTGAGGCTGTCTAGGGTCTCGCGCTGCACGTCGATCAGGGCATTGAAACTGGTCTCAAGGGCGATGCGGGCCGTTTCATCGACGTAGAGGTAGGTCAGCCCGCCATCTGGGCGCTGCTCGGAGATCACCTGCAGGATGCGGCCATCCGGTAGATGCCACCACTCGTCGAGCGCTGTCCCCGTCTGGTAGCGCCCGAGTATTTTCGACTTCCATTCCGGATACTTGATTACTTCAGGAAGCCGGCCAAGCGCGCGCAGCCGATCGAGCACTACGCCGTCAGCCGGACCCGTCTCCAGCCAGCCCGCGTCGAGCTTCCAGAGTTTCTGATAGGCGTCGTTGAAGAACGTGAGCCGTTGCTCGCGGCTGAAAATCGCGACAGCCGTCGCCACCCGATCGAGCGTGCGGTCGTATGCAGCAACTTGCCGGTCGAGTTCGCCCTGCGCGCTTTCGATTGCCGCCACGTCGATTGCGGCCCCTGCGCTGGCGTCTTCGAGCGGCAGTGCAATTACGTCATGGGCCTTGCGCTCGCCACCGATGACCAGATGGATGCGGTCGCGGAAGGTCTCGCGCCGCTGGAGCGAGGCATCGACGGACTTGCGTTGGCGCTGCTCGAGCAGCTCTATCTGGCGCTCGATCACTTCCGCTTCGCCCTGCGCGTCGACGGCGGTCACGTAGGCTCGATTGACCCACGACAAGCGACCACCCGGATCTTTCAGCCATACCGGCATCGGCAACGCATCGAGCAGCGCACGGCAGGCCCGGATGTCGCGGGCCAGCGCCACGTGCTGATCGATAATGTGGCCGAGGTCGCGCTTGTAGCCTTCGATGCCCTTGAGCCGCAGCACCGCCCTGGTTCCGGCGGCACGGCCATCTCCCTCGATGTGACCGCCGGTCGTCGTCTTGAGGATGACGTTGAAGGCCCGGCCTTCCAGAAAAAGGGCGTCGAGAGCGCGTGTCAACGTCGCCGCGGAACTCGGTTCCAGCCATTGGCCGAACCGCAGCAACGCGTCCTGGTGCTCGGGAAGTCCGGCGATGCCCACCAGGCTATGGCTCACCAGTTGCAGCGTGCCGCCATGTTCCCACAGCATCAGAACCTGCGGGTCGGCATTGTGCACGGCTTCAGACGTTGCCAGTTTCTTTTTCGCGGCCTCGAGATCGCTGCGCGCAGTCCGCGTCTCGTGGGTTGCGTTGGCAAGCGACCTCCAAATGGCGGCGATCGCAGCTGTGGCCAGAGCGATCATGACGGCGATCAGCGCCATGATTTCAAAGGTCTGCTCCGGGCCGGCGTCCGGGGACGGATTGGCGGTCACTCCGGCGACGAGCGTGGCCACTGTTGCAACGCTTGCGGCAAGCAGAAACAACAGCTCGCGCTGCGTTTTTCGTCCCGCCGGTGCCGCCAGTGGTCGCATCGTGTTTCCAGGAGGGCTAAAAGCCACATCGGCGAGGTGGAAGGGCGCAAAAAAAAACGCGTTGGGACGCAATTGCAAGAGACAACGGCCGGACGCAAACGCTCTGCCCCTGTCCGAGGCGAATCACCGTGAATTATGCGGAGTGCGCGTCGATGTGGCCAGAGTCATCACAGGCACACCTGCGCGCAAAAGCGCCGCTCCGGACGTCCGAAGCGGCGCTCTTGCAACTCATGGTTCAGGATCGGCTGCCCGTTCGGAGGTCCCGCTGACCCGGTCGTTCAGTAGCGCCGGTCGTTCAGTAGCGCCGGTCCTTCAGTAGCGCCGGTCCTTCAGTAGCGCCGGTCCTTCAGTAGCGGTAGTGATCGGGCTTGAACGGACCTGACTCGGGCACGCCTATGTAGGCGGCCTGTTCGGGACGCAGCTTCGACAACTTCACGCCGATCTTCTCAAGATGGAGCATGGCGACCTTTTCGTCGAGATGCTTCGGCAACGTATAGACCTTTTTCTCGTATTTGGCCGCGTTGTTCCAGAGTTCGATCTGCGCCAGCGTCTGGTTGGTGAACGAAGCCGACATCACGAACGAGGGATGCCCCATGGCGTTGCCCAGGTTGACCAGGCGCCCTTCCGATAACAGCAGGATGCGGCGGCCGGACGGGAACTCGATCTCGTCGACCTGCGGCTTGATGTTGTTCCACTTGAAGTTCTTCAAGCCGGCGACCTGGATCTCGTTGTCGAAGTGGCCGATATTGCAGACGATCGCCCGATCCTTCATGCCACGCATGTGGTCGACAGTAATAATATCCTTGTTGCCGGTGGCGGTCACGAAGATGTCGGCGCGCGTCACCGCGTCTTCCATGGTGGTAACCTCGTAACCCTCCATCGCCGCCTGCAGCGCGCAGATCGGATCGATCTCGGACACGATCACGCGGCAGCCGGCCTGGCGGAGCGAAGCCGCCGAGCCCTTGCCGACATCGCCGAAGCCGGCGACAAAAGCCACCTTGCCTGCCATCATCACATCGGTGCCGCGTCGAATTGCGTCGACGAGGCTTTCGCGGCAGCCGTAAAGGTTGTCGAATTTGGACTTGGTTACCGCATCGTTGACGTTGATGGCTGGGAACAACAGCGTGCCGGCCTTCTGCATTTCATACAGTCGGTGCACACCGGTGGTCGTCTCCTCCGACACGCCGCGGATGCTGGCTGCGAGTTCCGCGAACCAGCCCTTGGGCTTCGACTCGAGTGTCTTCTTCAGAAGCGCAAAGAAGATCTCCTCTTCTTCCGATCCCGGCTTGTCGAGGAATGCCGTGTCACCGCGCTCGGCGCGTAGTCCGAGGTGGACGAACATGGTGGCGTCGCCGCCATCATCGAGAATCATGTTGGGCATGCCGCCGCCGTGCCAGTCGAACAGCCTGGCGGTGTAGTCCCAGTATTCGGTGAGTGTCTCACCCTTATAGGCGAAGACGGGAATGCCGGCCTTGGCGATTGCGGCTGCGGCATGGTCCTGGGTCGAATAGATGTTGCACGATACCCAGCGGATGTCGGCGCCAAGCGCCTTCAAGGTTTCGATCAGAACGGCCGTCTGGATCGTCATATGCAACGATCCGGCGATGCGTGCGCCTTTGAGTGGCTGGCTCGGGCCGTATTCGCGACGCACCGCCATGAGGCCCGGCATCTCGGTTTCAGCAATGTCGAGTTCCTTGCGCCCGAACTCGGCCAGACTCAGATCCTTGACGATATAGTCGGCGGTCGTGCTCATCGATGGTTCCTTGGTTGTTCGCAAGTTGCTGAAACTCCCGAGCGGGCCCGCTGTCCCGATCCTGGGACTGGTGCGCGTCGTGCTGATACGTCTCGGCGGCAAGGCCAGTTCGGGGGGCCTCGTGGAAACCCGCAACTCAATATTGTCGACGGGGGAGCACGGCCTTGCACGGAACCCTATACCCGTCCTCCGACTGGTCGGCAACAAGATATAAACAACTCTTTATGTCATCTTCTGCGGGTGGGTCCACCTGTCGCGGTCCGGCCGTGGAGCTTCGGGGGGGGGCACCAAGCGGCATTCGCATCGATAAAGCGCGCGGGCGCTCAACTTATTCAAATATTAATGAATAAAGAAACGTCAACACGGATGGGATTATTTAATTATAATTTTAATAAAAAGCAATGAAATAAATCATACGATTTATCTCGCGGTGCAACCTATTTAACGATTTTTAAAATCTTCGTGATGTAATTTCGACAATAGGAGATTTTGTATCGGGAGCCGTGATATGTTTATTTTTGTCGATCGCACTGGTGCGTCGTCTAGGGCTGAAAGCTCGATGCGCGGGCTCTGGATCGCTCGCTTCGCCAAAGATACGGCGGGCGATATCGCCATGGTCTTTGGCCTCATGGCCATGATCATGTTTCTAATCATCGGTACGGCCGTTGATTTTGGCCGGTGGCTGCAGGCCCGTTCGATGACGGTCTCAGCGCTCGACTCTGCGGTTTTGGCCGCGGGGCGGATGCTGCAGGTCAACGCACTCGACGAGGACGCTGCCCTCGCCGCGGCCGACCGCTTCTACAAAGAAAACACGTCGAACCGCGCACAGCTTTCCAGCGACACGATCCGCTTCGTGACCGCAGAAGGCGGTACCGCGATTACGGCGGAAGGGTCGGCGTTCATCGAGACGACATTCCTCAGGCTCGCCAACATCGACGAACTGCCTTTGCTGAAACTCTCTGGTTCAGAGTTCTCCAAGGCCGTGCTCGCAGTTGGAGGCAACGCCGAAGAGAGCGTCGAAATCTCGATGATGCTCGACGTGTCGGGTTCGATGAGCACTGGTACCAAATTCGCCGATATGAAACTCGCGGCCAAGGATCTGGTCAACATCGTGGTCTATGCCAACCAGGGCCAGTACTATTCCAAAGTGAGCCTTGTGCCGTTCTCGTCCTACGTGCGTCCGCCAGCGAGTTTGTTGGCGGCCGTCCGCGGCCCCGGTCCGTTCAACAACCAGAGTCCGCTGATGCTGAACGGGCAAACCATAACGCACCGCGCAACGCAGTGCGTCGCAGAGCGGGTGGGCACCGACCGCTACACCGACGCCGGACCGGCCGCCGGCAGATATGTACTGCCATCCTATTGGAACTCGTCGAACTGCGAAATGGGCATCAACTCCGAGATAGCGCCCTTGTCGAACGACAAGGATGTCCTCATCGCTCGCATCGACAGTTTGGGCCTGTCTGGCAGCACGGCCGGCCACCTGGGAACAGCCTGGGCGTGGTACATGCTGTCGCCGAACTGGTCGTCCATTCTGCCGGCCGCCAGCCGTCCCGGCGCGTACGGCGACCCGAAGCTGAAGAAGATCGCCATTCTGATGACGGACGGCGAGTACAACACGCAGTATTGCAGCACGAACCAACATCGTGGCGTCCGTGACAGGAACTCGTACGGAAACACGAACCAGAGGGGTAACTGCACGGCGGCAAACGGCAGGTCGGCCGATCAGGCCAAGGCATTGTGCACGTCGATGAAGGCTGCGGGCATCACAGTCTACACCGTGGGCTTCGATCTCGGCGGTAACGCGGGAGCCATCGACACACTATCGAAGTGTGCCACCGACCCGACCAAGTTCTACAATGCCGCCAGCGGCGACCAGTTGAGGCAGGCCTTCCGCGATATCGCGGTCAAGATCTCCAACCTCTACCTGTCGCGGTAACGAAGCGGAACACGAGTGGAGCGCATCCGACGTTTGGTCCCAACGCGCGGTCAGCGCAAAAAACCAGACGTCGGATGCAGAGGCTACACTCGAATCATAGAGTTGCTCGTGTTCCTTGTGGTTCCGACATTGGTTCTGAACCGTGCAGCTACGGCACGCCAACATCGGAACCGGAACACGCGCGTTCAAGCAATAAGGGGCCCTTACGGGCCCCTTTCGCATGTTCGCCAATCACGGATTTGATGCTGGAGGTCGAAGTCCGTCGCGGGCCTCTACAGCGAGAGCTGCCTGCCCGAGGCAACGGCATTATCCTGAGCCAACGCCTCGCTCGATTTGATTTGGGCGGGTGTCGCCGGCTTGGCCGTTCAGCGGGTTGACGGCTTGAACACCGGCTCGGCGTAGCTGTCGGCAAGCACGGCAGCCGCGTTAGGTCTGGTAACCGGATCGCTGGTGGCCGGCTTCAGTGCTGGCGCCGTAGCCTTTGCCTGTTGGATGGTTGCCGCATCGGGCTTGGGCTTGGCCTTCGGCTCGACCTTAGCCTGCTGCACGGAGGCATTGCCAGTATTGGCTGGGGCGGGGCGGACGACCTTTCGCAGTAGATCCGCGTTGTATGCGACGTTCTCAGCAGTCGCGGCGCCAGCCGTGGTCGACTTGGCCTCGTCGTGTTTGCCCTGCAGTCCAAGCACGATGGCAAGGTTCTGCTGGACCTTCGGGTTGGTGCCGTCGAGTTCGGCAGCCCGGCGCAACAAAACCTCGGCCTTGCCCGCCTCGCCGCTCATGGCGTAGGCCATGGCCAGATTGTTGGTGATGGATGGATGGTCGTGGGCCAGCGTCATCGCGCGCTCGTAAAACGGGATCGCTTCCTTGTACTTGCCTTGCTTGGCGAGCAGGGTACCGCGGGCGGACACCACTTTCCAGTCAGGTGCGGCCGGATCGTCGGCGGCTTCGAGAAGTGCGGTTGCGACGGAGAGTTGGTCGAATTCGAGTGCGAGGCGGCCATACTCGGACGCCAGCTTCTTGTCTTGCGCGTGGTAGAGCGAAGCCTGCTGAAGGACCGAGAGCGCTTGCTGCTTCTGGCCCATCGCCTTGAGGTTCTTGGCGAAGGCGAGGGCCGCATCGAGGTTGCGTGGGTTCTTGCCGAACTCCTTGCCCCAATAGGCGGTGGCTTTCTCGATCTCCGACTGGTTGTCGACGGGGGCGCCGCCGCTGGCGTGCTGTTGAGGAGTTTCGGATAGCTGGTCCGTGCGCGCCTGGTCACCGAGGCCCGCGCCGAGGCCTCCGGCACAGGCGCTGACCATCAAGCTCGCGCCAAGTGCGGCCAGAGTGCGCAGGGTCTGGGCAGGCCTATTGACGATCGGATGTACGAGCTGCTCAGCCATTGTCGAACCCCTCTGGTGCCGGCGTGCGGCGCGAATCTCTGTTTCCAACTGGAGTTTCTGGGACAGCGGTCAATAAACGCTTAACCTGGGCGAACGCCGCGGCGCGATCCGGTGCCAAGACGGAGGGATGCAGTTGCAAGTGTGGTGGGAGCAGGTCTGCGCAGCCCGTCATTCTCCCGCCCCGACCACCGGAGATTGTGTTTTCGCGTCTACTGAAAGATAACGAATCGCCACATGCGGGCCCTGCCCGGCCGGCCCCCGCAGCCGGGCCCAATCGAGGAAGACCGAGCACGATGATCAACTCAGCCAAGGACAATTCAACCCCGACCGTGGCCGACGTGTTGCTCGATTCTGGATCTGGCAAGGGCGCGGTGCCGGTTTGGTTGGTGCGCCCCGGTGACCCGCGCATGGCGGAGTTGGATGGTACGGCGCAGGCCTGGCTCGGCGCTTTAAGGTTCACCCCCTCGGCACGGAAGCAAGCACTGGTGCCAGGGGCCGATGGCCGGATCGCAAGCGTGCTGCTCGGGATGGGCAATGGCCGTGCAGGCGATCCATCGGGTCCATCGGCGCTGCTCGCCGGCCTGTTGCCGCAGACGCTGCCGGCGGCAACCTATGCCTTCGATCCGGAAACGCAGGATCTGCGACTCGCCCTGTTGGCCTGGGGGCTGGGAGCGTACCGATTCCAGCGTTACAAGTCGGCTGGGATCGATCCGCCGGCAAAAATCGTGGTGCCCGAGTTCGTGGATCGGGCCGCGCTCGTCAACGAGATCGAGGCGGTGTGGCTCGGCCGCGATCTGATCAATACGCCGGCGTCCGACCTTGGGCCTGAAGATCTCGAGACGGCGGCCCGCGAGCTGGCCGCGCGCCACGGCGCTCAATGCACGTCAATCGTTGGCGATGACCTTCTCGCCGAGAACTTTCCCATGATCCACGCCGTCGGCCGGGCGAGCAGCCGGGCGCCACGGCTTATCGAGATCACGTGGGGCCGGGCCGGCGCGCCATCCGTGACATTGGTCGGCAAGGGCATCACATTCGATACGGGTGGGCTCGACATCAAGCCGTCGAGCGGCATGTTGTTGATGAAGAAGGACATGGGCGGAGCGGCCACGGCGCTGGCGCTCGGTCACATGATCATGGGTCAGAAGCTCGATCTCAACCTGCGCATACTGATCCCGGCCGCCGAGAACAGCATTTCCGGCGACGCATTCAGGCCGAGTGACGTTTTGAAAAGCCGCGATGGGCGCACGGTCGAAATCGGCAACACGGACGCCGAGGGCCGGTTGGTGCTCGCCGACGCGCTGGCACTCGCCGACGAGGCGGCGCCTGAGACTGTGCTCGTATTCGCCACTCTTACCGGCGCAGCACGCGTGGCCCTCGGCCCTGATCTGCCGGCGTTCTTCACCGATGACGAAGCGTTCGCCGCACATGTGGCGTCTGCGGGCGAGAGCGTCGGCGATCCGGTGTGGCGGATGCCGCTTTGGCCCGGCTACGAGCGGCACCTCGACAGCGAGGTGGCGGACATGAACAACGTCTACGACGCGCCGTTCGCGGGCGCTGTCACGGCCGCCTTGTTCTTGAAGCGATATGTGAAGCAGGCACGCCGGTTCGGCCACTTCGATCTCTACGGCTGGCGCCCCGCGGCGCGGCCACTGGGGCCGAAGGGCGGGGAACCTCAGACCGCGCGCGCGGTGTTCGAGGTCTTGAAGCGGGAGTGCGGCCGATGACCAAAGCGCCGGCTTATGAGGGCGTACCGGGAACTCCGGTTGGTGTCGCACCGGCGACCGATGTCCGCGCGCTGGCGCCGCTCGATCCACGCCGGCACGCTTTTCGCAGCGATCTGGCCGCGCAAGCCCTGTTCGGAAAGGTCAATGCGCCTCGCTACGCGAGCGGCTCCAGGCAGCAGGTCGCACGGCCGGCAGTGCCACTGCGGCGCAAGCCTATGGGGATGCTGGGCTTCGACACCGAAGCGTTGTTCGGCGAGGTGGTTACGGTCTACGACGAGAGCGAGGGTTGGGCTTGGGTGCAACTCGACCACGACGGCTACGTCGGCTATCTACCGGCCGATACGCTCACGCCGGAGGTTCGTCCCGTGACGCATCGCGTGAAGGCTCCAGGCACGTTCGTCTATCCGGTGGCCGACATCAAGGCGCCGCCGCTGATGCATCTTTCGTTAAACGCCCGGTTGAGTGTGGTCGACGACGATGGCCGGTTCGTGAGGCTGGAAGGCGGCGGGTTCGTCTACGCGCGTCACGTGACCGAGGCTGGACGTTACGAGCGCGATTTCGTCGAGGTCGCCGAGAGGCTCGTCGATACGCCCTATCTTTGGGGCGGCAAGACGCGCATTGGTCTCGACTGCTCGGGGTTGGTTCAGATCGCGCTGCATGCGGCTGGACGCGCGGCCCCCCGTGACAGTGACATGCAGCAGGCGGAGATCGGCTCGAACGTCCTTGTGCCTGAAAGTCTCGACGGTCTCGAGCGCGGTGATCTCGTGTTCTGGAAGGGGCATGTGGGCATGATGGTCGACGGTCTGATGCTGGTGCACGCAAACGCCCATCATATGAAGGTCGTGGTCGAGACGCTGCCCGATGCGCTGGCCCGGATCGCCAAGTCGGGGCTGCATGTCGCGGCAATCAAGCGTCTCGCCACCGAGAAGGCCGTGGCATGAAGATGCGTGAGCCTTATCAGCGCCGATAGGGCAAGAAATGGCGGTCGCGGATTTCGACATGGCTGGATGCAATTGCAGCGCCGCCAGGCAACACGCGGCGCGCGGTCCACAGTTGGCCGTCATCAATGTCGACGCGGGTTTCAAGCGCGAGTTCGGCACCGGTCGCCAGGCTCTCCGTGCGGCGCTGAACGACGCGGCCGGATGCGATGGCTTGCACCAGGGGCACGAAAACGGCGAGCGATATGATCGGCTGGTCCTCGTAGGTCTCGCCGGCAATCATGATGTCGAAATGCTGGTCTGCCCGGAGCATCAGCTCGAATGGACAGGGCCCGCGAACGTTGGGCGTGACCGCGAGTTTCCAGAAGTCGTGGTCCTCGGTCTGCTCGATGTGGGCCGCATCCGCGATCGTCGGTACCCAATAGCGAAGGGCGGCGATCGTGGCTTGGAGGTGTGAACGGAAAACGTCGTCTGAAATCATTTTCTGAAACCATAGGGGCGTGCGGGCGAACTTGGAGTGACACCTTGCACCTTGGCAAAAAAGGCTGAGTTGGCAAGGCCGAGTTGAGTGTGGGCAACCAAAGGGTGCAGCTAAGTCGTTCTCTTTATACTGATGCCACCCACTCTGACCCTACCCAAGGAGAGTGGTTTCACGTGTTGCGCAACCGAAGCGCCGATCAAGTCGCCGTCGCGGCCCTGTGGGCGACTTTCAAATCGAAAGCGGCCGCTAGTAGCGCGCGCGTATAGTCGTCCTTCGGACGGTCGAAGATGTCGGCGGCGGCACCTTCCTCGACGCTCCTGCCGTTCTTCATGACAATGACGTAGTTGCACAACGCGCGCACCACCTTGAGATCATGACTGATGAACAGGTAGGCGAGGTCGCGCTTTACCTGTAGCTCCCGCAACAGATCGACGATCTGAGCCTGTACGCTCATGTCGAGTGCGCTGGTTGGCTCGTCGAGCATGACGAACTTCGGCTCCAGCACCATGGCGCGGGCAATGGCGATGCGCTGGCGTTGCCCGCCCGAGAACTCGTGCGGGTAGCGGTCCATTGCCGCCGGATCGAGGCCAACTTCCCTGAGAGCGGCAGTCACGCGGGTGCGTCGCTGGTCGTAGTCCATGTCCGGGCGCTGGATCAGCAGGCCTTCCTCAATGATCTCGGCGACCGAAAGGCGGGGCGAGAGCGAACCATAGGGATCCTGGAACACCACCTGCATTTCCCGCCGCAGCGGCCGCATGGCCCGTGAATCGAGCCCATCGATGCGGTTACCGACATAGGCGATGGCACCCTGGGAGGAGACGAGGCGCAGCACCGCAAGCCCGAGCGTGGTCTTGCCGGAGCCCGATTCGCCGACGACGCCGAGCGTCTGTCCGGCCCGGAGTTTAAACGACAAGCCGTCGACGGCCTTGACATGATCGACCGTGCGCCGAAGGAGCCCCTTGCGGATCGGAAACCAGACCTTGAGGTTGTCTGTCTCGATGACCACGGGGCGGCTGTTGTCGATCGACGGCGGCGCGCCCTTGGGCTCGGCGGCCATCAGATGTTGCGTGTAGGCGTGTTGCGGCGCTTCGAAGATTCGCGCCGTCTCTCCCTGCTCGACCACCTTGCCGGATTTCATGACGTAGACACGCTCGGCCATCTTACGCACGATGCCGAGGTCGTGAGTGATGAGCAGCATGGCCATGCCCATCTCGCGCTGGAGATCCTTCAGGAGTTCAAGGATCTGCGCCTGGATGGTCACGTCGAGTGCGGTGGTCGGCTCGTCCGCGATGAGCAGGTCGGGCTCGTTGGCGAGCGCCATGGCGATCATGACGCGCTGGCGCTGCCCGCCGGACAACTGATGCGGGAATGCACCCAGCCGCTTCTCGGGCTCGCGGATGCCAACCTTATGCAAGAGTTCCAGCACCCGGACGCGCGCATCCTGATCGTTCATGCCGCGATGCACGCGCAGGATCTCGCCGACCTGCTTCTCGATGGAGTGCAGAGGGTTGAGCGAGGTCATCGGCTCTTGGAAGATGATCGAGATCTGATCGCCGCGGATCTGCCTCATCTCGTCTTCCGAGGCCGAGAGCAGGTTCTTGCCGCGGAAGAAGATTTCGCCCGTCGGGTGGGAGGCCGCGGGATAGTTCAACAGTCTCAGGATCGAAAGAGCGGAGACGGTCTTGCCGGAACCCGATTCACCCACGAGTGCGACGGTTTCACCCTTCTGGATCGTGAACGATACCTGGTCGACCGCAAGGCTTTGCTGGCCGCCTGCGTTGAAGGCAACCGACAGCTTGCGGGCGTTGAGAAGGGTGTCGGTGGATGCCATCGCAAGCTTTCTACTTGAACGTCTTGCGCGGGTCGAGGGCGTCGCGCACGGCCTCGCCAACGAAGATCAGAAGCGACAGCGTCACGGCCACCGAAAAGAAGCCCGCGAGGCCGAGCCACGGAGCCTCGAGATGCTTCTTGCCCTGGAGTAGAAGTTCGCCCAGCGAAGGCGAGCCAGGCGGAAGCCCGAGTCCCAGGAAATCGAGCGCGGTCAGCGCCGAGATCGAGCCCGAAAGTTTGAACGGCAGGAATGTCAAAGTCGCCACCATGGCGTTGGGTAGCAGGTGCTTCCACATGATCTTGGCATCCGACAGCCCGAGCGCTCGGGCAGCGGTCACGTACTCGAAATTGCGTGCACGCAGGAATTCGGCCCGTACCACGCCGACCAGCGTCACCCATTGGAACAGCAACAGCGTACCAAGCAGCGTCCAGAACCCTGGGACCAGCACGGACGAGATGATGAGGAGAACGAACAGTGACGGGATCGACGACCAGATCTCCAGAAAGCGCTGGAAGATCAGGTCGACACGGCCGCCGAAATAACCCTGTACGGCACCTGCCGTGATCCCGATGATGGCGGAGAAGAACGTCAACACGAGCCCAAACAGCACGGAGATGCGAAAGCCATAGATGACGCGTGCGAGAACGTCCCGGCCCTGGTTGTCCAGCCCAAGCCAGTTGCGATTGCCTATCGCCGAGAAGCGGTCCAACTGCTCAGGCGCGGCATCGCAGTAGGCCATCTCGGACGCCCACGGCGGAGGCGCCGGATAGCCGAGGCACATTCCGCCCGACCCTGAACGGCGCGGATAGTCCTTGTTGATCGTCGAGTAGGAGTAGCGGACCGGCGGCCACAGCATCCAGCCATTCTTCTCGATCTCTTCGATGTTGACAGGATCCTTGTAGTCGGTAACGGCGAGGAAGCCGCCGAATTTCTGTTCCGGGTAGTCGACAAATACCGGGTACAGCATCTCGCCCTTGTAGCGGACGAGCAGAGGCCGGTCGTTGGCGATGAACTCCGCGAACAGCGACATCACGAACAGCACGAGGAAGATGACAAGGCTCCAGTAGCCGCGCCGGTTCGACTTGAAGTTCTGCCAGCGGCGGCGATTGAGCGGCGTCAGCGTCGTCCCGCGCCAACTCGCGATTCTGGACAGTTTCTGGGGGCCGGTGTCGTCGGTGCGGGCGTCCACGATCAGACCTCCCGGCTTTCAAAATCGATGCGCGGATCGACCATCGTATAGATGAAGTCGGAGATCAGGTTCACCAGGAGCCCGATCAACGAGAAAATGTAGATGTTGGCGAACACCAGCGGGTAGTCGCGCTTGTCGATGGCCTCGAAAGTCAGGAGCCCGAGACCGTCGAGTGAGAAGATGGTTTCGATCAGCAGGCTGCCAGAGAAGAACGCGTGAATGAACGCGCCTGGGAAGCCGGCGATGATCAGCAGCATGGCGTTGCGGAAGACGTGGCCATAGAGCACCTCGCGTTCGTTCAAGCCCTTGGCCCGGGCGGTCATCACGTACTGTTTGCGGATTTCGTCGAGGAACGAATTCTTGGTCAGGAACGTCATGGTCGTGAAGGCGCCGAGCGCCATCGCGGTGAGCGGCAGAACAAGATGCCACGCATAGTCGACGATCTTGCCCCACAGTGACAGCTCGTTCCAGTTCTCCGAGCCGAGGCCCCGTGACGGGAACCACTGGAAGAACGACGAGCCCGCGAACAGGATGAGCAGAAGCACCGCGATGAGAAAGCCGGGGATCGCGTAACCGACCACGAGCACGCCCGAAGTCCAGGTGTCGAACGGCTCGCCGTCACGGACCGCCTTGCGGATGCCGAGCGGGATTGAGATCATATAGGTGATCAGCGTCATCCACAGGCCAAGCGAGATCGAGACCGGAAGCTTCTCCTTGATGAGCTGCAGTACCGGCGTGTCGCGGAAGTAGCTCTTGCCGAAATCGAAGGTCAGGTAGTTCGTCATCATGATGAAAAAGCGCTCGTGGGCGGGCTTGTCGAAGCCGAACTGCTTTTCGAGGCTTTTGACGAATTCGGGGTCGAGGCCCTGGGCGCCGCGATACTTGGAGCCGAGCTGCTCGCCGCCGCCCTGTCCAGCCTGGGTGGTTTGACCGCCGCCCCCGGCAAGACCGTCGCCACTGCCGCCGCCGATACGAGAGGCCAGCGATACGTCACTTCCCGTCAGCTGCGAGATCATGCGCTCCACGGGGCCGCCGGGTGCGAACTGGATAACGGCGAAGCTGATCAGCATGATCCCTATGAGTGTCGGGAAGATCAACAGGATGCGCTTCAGAAGGTATGCGGCCATGGAGCGCCCGTTCGCCTCAGTTGGAGTTCAATTTAGCGGCTTTGGCTGGATCATACCACCATGTGTGAACAACGCCGCGGTCGTACTTCGGCTTAGTTGCGGGCCTGCCGAACTTGTTCCAGAAGGCCAGATTGTGCGCAGCCTTGTACCAGTGAGGCACCCAATAGTGTCCGGCGCGGAGAACGCGGTCGATCGCGCGGGTCGCGGTCAGAAGTTCGGCGCGGGATCTCGCCTGGGTCACTTTGCCGATGAGGTCGTCGATGACGAGGTCTGCGATGCCGGCGAGATTCTGGCTGCCCTCCAGTTTGGCCGCTTCCGAACTCCAGTAGGTTTTGAGTTCAATACCAGGGGTCAACCGCATTATGTAGCGCTTCACCGTCATGTCGAAGTCGAATGCCTTCACGCGTCGCTCGTACTGCGCTGGATCGACCTTGCGCAGGGAGGCCTCGATGCCGATGCGCTTCAGGTTCTCGACGTAAGGTCCGATGATGCGCTCGAAGCCTGCGTCGAACAACAATATCTCGACGTCGAGCTGTTCGCCCTTGGCGCTGACGCGCTTGTTGTTGACGATTTTGTAGCCAGCCGCGTCGAGCAGCGATGATGCCTCGCGCAGCAGCTTGCGGTCGGCGCCAGAGCCGTCGGAGACGGGTGACGAGAAGGGTTCACCGAATACGGCCTCGGGTAGCTTGCCGCGGTGCGGCTCGAGCAGCTCGAGTTCCTCCGGGCTCGGCAGACCATAGGCTTTCATGTCGGAATTTTCGAAAAAGCTGCCGCCGCGCGCATAGAGGCCATAGAACAGGTTCTTGTTCGACCATTCGAAATCGAACGCGAGATCTAGCGCCTTGCGCACGCGCACGTCCTTGAACTTGTCTCGGCGCGTGTTGATGAAGAAGCCCTGCGCGCCCGACGGGCTGTCGTCGGGCAGTGTATCGCGCAGGATGCGGCCGGCCTTGACGGGCGGCTTCTCGTAGCCTGTGGCCCAGTGCAGCGACGTGAACTCTTCGCGGAAGTCGAAGGTGCCATTGAACAGGTTCTCGAGCTCGACGTTGCGGTCGCGGAAGTACTCGTAGCGCAGCTCGTCGAAGTTGAAGCGGCCGCGATTGACCGGAAGATCGCGCGCCCAATAATCGTCGCGGCGCTTGTAGGTGATGAACGTTCCGGGCTTGTGATCGGCGATGACGTAGGGGCCGGAGCCGAGCGGCGGATCAAGCGTTGTCTCGGCGAACGCTTTGGTGGTGTAGTAGACTTTAGAGAGCACGGGCAGGGTCGCCACGATCAGCGGCAGGTCGCGCACAAGTTCGCCCTTGAACGTGTAGCGGACGGTTGTGGCGTCCAGCGCCTCCGCCTTCTCGACATCGCGCAGCGACAGACTGATCGAGGGTTCACCGTCCTTCTTCAAGGTCTCGAGCGAGAATACAAGGTCGGCGGCGGTGACCGGTGAGCCGTCGGCGAACTTCGCCTCGGGCCTGAGACGGAAGGTTACCGATCGTTTGTCGGGGGCGACATCGGCGTCCCTGGCGACGAGGCCGTAGACCGAGTCGGGCTCATCGTAGGCGCGGACCATGAGGCTGTCGAACAGGTATTCGAGCCCCTGCGCCGGATCTCCCTTCAAGATGAAGTTGTTGAAGCTGTCGAAAGTGATACGGCCGGCCGAGCCGATCAGCGACATCCGCCCGCCCTTCGGCGCATCTGGCCGGACGTAGTCGAAGTGCGAAAAGCCGGCTGGATACTTGAGGTCGCCGAATACAGAGAGGCCGTGCCGCGGCTCGGCCATCGCGGGGGCAAGACCGCCGAGCCCCGGCAACAGTCCGGCAACGATCAAGAATGTGGCGAAGATGTTCCGAGAAATCGAGTGCACGGCCATGGTGCAGCGCCCCGTCACTGGCTCTTCTGGGCGGTTATTGCCTTGGCCTTTTCCGTGTCGTGCCACCAATACAGCATGATGGAAGCCGGGCTCTGTGACGGCAGCGACTTCGGGCGGCCGAACCTGTCCCAAATGGCCACACGATCGTTCGGGTAGTGCCACTGTGGCACCATGTAGTGACCCCACAGCAGTACGCGGTCGAGCGCGCGAGTTGACGCCATCAGGTCGTCGCGGTCTTTGGCGAACACTATCTGGTCGATGATGCGGTCGATCGGATTGCTGTTGATGCCGATGACGTTGCGGCTGCCGTTCATGGTTGCCGCAGCGCTGCCCCAGTAGTTGCGTTGCTCGTTGCCGGGTGAGTGCGATTGGCCGACCGAATGCACGATCATGTCGAAATCAAAAGTGTCGAGGCGGCGCTTGTATTGCGAGCTGTCGACGATGCGGGTCGTGGCCTTGACGCCGAGCTTCTCGAGATCCTTGACGTAGGGGAGTACGATGCGCTCGAAGTCCGGCTGGACGAGCAGGAACTCGACCGTCAGCTGCTCACCGGTGGCGTTGGTCAGAACACCGGCCTTCGAGGTCCACCCGGCGGCTTGCAGCAACTTCGCAGCTTCGCCCAAATTCTTGCGAAAGTCGGCGGGCGTTAGGTTGACCGGGTTCTTCCATTCGGTGTTGAACAACTCCGGCGGCAGCTCATTCTCGAACGCTTTCAGTATCTCCAATTCGCGGCCTTGGGGCACGCCCTTGGCGGCCAATTCTGAGTTGTCGAAGAAGCTGCCCAGCCGGATGTATTGGCTGTAGAAGAGAGACTTGTTCGCATCCTCGAAATTGTAGGCCAGCGCGAAAGCCTGCCTGACGCGCGGATCCTGGAACTGCTTGCGTCGAAGATTGAACGCGAAGCCCTGCATGCCCGCAACGCGCTTGTGCGCAAGCGTTTCCTTCTTGATCATGCCTTTCTTGACCGCGTCGATCTCGTATTGCGTATTCCAGCGGTTCGCGCTGGATTCGTTCCAGCTGTCGAGCAGGCCCGATTTGAAGGACTCGAACGCCGGGATGCTGTCGCGGAAGAACGTGTAGCTTATCTCATCGAAGTTGTGCAGGCCGAGCGAAACCGGAAGATCCTTGGCCCAGTGGTCCTTGACGCGCTCGTAGACGATGGTCCGGCCGGTTTCGAAGTTCTTGACGCGATAGGCACCTGAGCCCACAGGAACATCGAGCGTCGACTTCGAAAGATCGCGCGGCTCGCCGTTCGAACCCTTCGACTGCCAATAGTGCTTGGGCAAAACAGACAATTGCCCGACAATGGTCGGCAGCTCGCGATTACCCTTGGAGTCGAATTTAAACGTGACTTCATGTTCACCGGTCTTCTCGGCCTTGACGACATTCTTGTAGTAAAACGAAAACTGCGGGTGCGCGGCCTTCATGGCCTCGAGGCTGAAAATGACGTCCTCGGGCGTGATCGGTTTGCCATCGTGGAAACGGGCGGCCTCGCGCAGCTTGAACGTGGCGGACGAGAAGTCCTCCGGATAACTGACCCATTCGCACACCAGGCAGTACTGGGTGGACGGTTCGTCAAGGCTCGAAACCATGAGCGGGTCATCGATCAGTCCCATGCCGTCGGGCGCATCGCCTTGAACGCTGAAGGGGTTAAGGCTGTCGAACGAGCCGATGGCGCCCAATCGCAGCGTGCCACCCTTGGGGGCGGCCGGGTTAACCCAGTCGAAATGCGTGAAGCCTGGTTCCAGCTTCGGCTTGCTGATCAGCGATAGCGCGTGGTGCCGGGTTGCGGTCTTGGCCAGATCTTGGGCCACAGCTACCCAGGGGAACCACAGCAGCGTGAGGGTCGCCGCAATCACGGCGATGCCGGCGTTCGCAAGAGGAATGCGGGTTGTGTGCCTTCGCGGCGTCGGCTGAGCGGTCATCAAACTTTCATCCCTCCTTGATCTGCCAAACCGTGAGGCTACTACAGGACTACGCTTGTCGCCCGTGATCGGAACATTACGAACGCAATCTACTGTGATCATCAGTTTCAGTCACAACGCAATACGACCCCGCCAACAAGTTGGCAGGGTCGCAGAAATCCACGCGCGTATCGAGTTAACTCATTGTCACGTCGCGGATAGTGGGGTCACTTGGCGGGAAGCGGCGGCGGCGTGTCAGCGAGAGTACGGATGTAGGCCAGGAGGTCTGCCACTTCTGCGGGTGCCGTCAGACCTGCAAACTGCATTTTGGTGCCGGCAACAAACCCCTTGGGATTGTTGACGAAAAGCGCTAGGTGCTCATAGGTCCAATCACCGCCCTTGCCTTTCAGGCTCTCAGAATATCCGAAACCGGCGATTGCGCCCTTCGGGCGGCCGACGATACCCCACATATTCGGGCCCTGCAGCGTCTTGCCGCCCTTGTCGACGGTGTGGCACGAGCTGCACTTCTTGAAAATGTCCTTGCCGTTCTCGGCGTTCGCCTTCGGGAGCGCCTCTGCAACCTTGGCGAAACTGAACCCTCCGGCATCGGTTGTTGCTGCGGCGCCGCCTGTTCCAGCACCGATCGCCTTTGGCGCGGGTAGCGCGTATCCGGCCGACTTCGAATGTTTGCGGAGTTCGGCTTGCTGGATGTCGATGAACGTCTTGGTTCCCACGATCAGTAACAGGGCGGCGATGACGGCACCTGCGATCTTGGTCAGCTCGTACTGGTTCATAGCTTATACGTCCCCGGTTCGATCCTGTCGAAATCAACGGAAATTCGCTCGTGCCGGACTACAAGGTTTCGACCCCGACTTGCAACTCGACTTCGGTTTGTTCTAGACGCTGAGGGCGAGGCGAATTGTCACCTGCAAGCCGGGGCGCGTTGTCGAGGAAGGAACAGCATCCATGGCGCAGTCACTCATCGTCATTCCCGCACGGATGCAGGCCTCGCGGCTGCCTGGCAAGCCGCTGGCCGATCTGATGGGTCAGCCGATGATCGTCCACGTCTGGCGCCGCGCGATGGCGGCGGAAGCGGGCCGAGTGGTGGTTGCGACCGACAGCGAGGACATCATCGCGGCGATCCGCAGCGCTGGCGGAGAGGCGGTGATGACCCGCGCCGACCACGCCTCTGGTTCAGATCGGGTTTTCGAGGCGGTCAATCGCGTCGATCCCGACGGGGACGCCGACATTATCGTCAATCTTCAAGGGGATCTGCCAACGCTCGAGTCGAGGCTGGTCACCGATTGCATCGCGCCACTCAAGGCCAAGGGCCCGCACATCGCCACGCTCGCCGCCGAGATCGTTGAGGCCGAGGAAAGGACGAGCCCCAATGTCGTGAAGGTTGTGGGCACTCCGGTGCCAGGCGAACAGAAGCGGCTGCGGGCACTCTATTTCACCCGCGCGTCCGCCCCCCATGGTGACGGCCCGCTCTACCACCACATCGGAATCTATGCGTATCGCCGCTCCGCGCTCGAGCGGTTCGTTTCGCTGAGACCCTCGCCTTTGGAGCTGCGCGAGCGGCTCGAACAACTGCGTGCTCTCGAAGACGGCATGCGGATCGATGTCGCGATCGTTGACACCATTCCGCTTGGTGTCGATACTCCGGCTGACTTGGAGCGGGCCAAGCGCCTCATAAAAAAAGCTGCGGTCGCAAAGCGTTGACACCCTGAAACGGTTCCCGAAACGCCGAGTATGGGCGAGCCGCGCCGCTCCGCGCTCAATCGGCCTCACAACATCGGCCTAGATCCATGCCCAACAGATCCCCTGCGGCCCCTGGCCGCCGCTCCATCGGCTACCAGGGCGAGCCCGGCGCGAACTCGCACCTGGCCTGTTCCGAGGCATTCCCCGATCATGAACCGCGCGCCTATCCCACGTTTGAGGACGCGCTTGCCGCTGTAAAGTCCGGCGAGATCGACCTGGCGATGATCCCGATCGAGAACTCGCTGGCGGGCCGCGTTGCCGACATCCACCATCTCTTGCCCAACGCCGATCTCTACATTGTGGCCGAGCACTTTCTGCCTATTCGATTCCAGCTGATGGCCCCCAAGGGAGCCAAGCTCGGTGACATCAAGGACGCCTACAGCCACGTCCATGCACTCGGCCAGTGCCGCAAGATCCTGCGCAAGCTCGGCATCACAGCGCACGTGGCGGGCGATACCGCAGGCGCGGCGCGGCAGGTTTCCGAATGGGGCGACAAGACCCGAGCGGCGCTCGCGCCCCGGCTGGCCGCCGAGCTCTACGGGCTCGATATCCTGGCGACCGACGTCGAGGATGAAGCGCACAACACCACGCGCTTTGTCGTGCTGTCGCGCGAACCGGATGATGCCGAGCCCGGCAATGGCCCGGTGGTGACCACCTTCATCTTCCGTGTGCGCAACGTGCCGGCGGCGCTCTACAAGGCGCTGGGCGGGTTCGCCACCAACGGCGTCAACATGACCAAGCTCGAGAGCTACCAGACAGAGGGAACGTTCAACGCCACGATGTTTTTCGCCGACATCGAAGGTCATCCCGCCGACCGCTCCGTCCAGCTCGCGCTCGAGGAGTTGTCGTTCTTCTCGGCCGAGCACAAGATCCTCGGGACCTACCCGGCCAGCACCTACCGCCAGGAAGCGGCCAGCCGTGCCGCGGGGCCAGCAGGCGTCAAGGGGGCCGTCGGCAACAGGTGAGGTGGCCGCCGCCGTTGGCATGCGGTGTGCTGAGACAGTGAGGTGAATTCTGCACTTGATTTCCGGTCTCCGGGCGCAAGGTTCAAGGCCGGATGGAATGGCAGGGGAGGGGAAAAATGGCGATCACCCCGGAGCCCGGGATTTTCGCGCAGGAGGCCGATGTCCCCCAAGGGTTCGGGTCTCTCGCCCGTGCAGGACTATCGGCAGTCGACGCCATTGAAAAACGTCAGATGCGCTCTAGTCCGCTTTCGCCAACTCGCCCCGGATGGCTTTTTGAATGAGCGCGCGCACTTCCTCGATTCCGTAGAGCGCGACGAACGTGCCGAGCCGGGGCCCCCGCTCCTGCCCGAGCAACGTCTCATAGACGGCCTGGAACCACTCGAGCTTGACGCCGGGCCCGCCGGATGGGCTCTTCTTGGTGTGGTCCTGGTAGCGCTCGATGGCGCGGGCAACATCCAACAGTGCATTCTGGATCGCGTCGCCGTCGGCATCGGGCGGCAGCGCCGCCAGCGCCGCGTCGAGCGCTGTCAACGCGCCGATTTCGACGTCGTCGGGCAGCCGATGCTTTTTCGCGGGTTTCACGAAGTCGTCGTAGTAGCGCACCGCATAGCCGACCAACTGGTCGAGGATCGGGTGCGTTTCCGGGGATACGCCCGGTTGCGAGCGCCGTATGAAGCCCCACAGAACGTCGCGGTCGTGCGCATTCGAGGCCGATACGAGGTTGAGCAGCAACCCGAACGTCACCGGCACGTTGCCCGCAGGCGGGTTGCCGTTGTGGATATGCCAGACGGGGTTGTCCGCCTTGCCCTTGCCGTCCTGGCCGTCGTAGCCACCGAGGAGCTGAAGGTACTCGTCCGCCGCGCGCGGGATGACGTCGAAGTGCAGCCGCTTGGCGGTCTTCGGCTTCTGAAACATGTAGAGTGACAGGCTCTCCGGGCTCGCGTAGGCGAGCCAATCCTCGATCGACAAGCCGTTGCCCTTGGACTTCGAGATTTTCTCGCCCTTCTCGTCGAGGAACAACTCGTAGTTGAAGCCCTCTGGAGGGGTGCCGCCGAGCGCCTTGCAGATCTTCGAAGAGAGCGTGACGGAATCGATGAGGTCCTTGCCGGCCATTTCGTAGTCGACGGCCATGGCCGTCCAGCGCATGGCCCAATCGGCCTTCCATTGGCACTTGACAGCCCCGCCCGTGACCTTGGTCTCGACCTTCTCTCCGGTTTCGGGATCGAGATAGACGATCGTGCCGGCCTTCACGTCGCGCTCGATCATCGGCACCTGGAGCACGCGACCCGTGCGCGGGCACACCGGCAGGAACGGCGAATAGGTGGCGCGGCGATCCGGTCCGAGCGTGGGCAGGATGATGTCCATCACCTTGTCGTAGACTTCGAGCATGCGCAGCAATGTCGCGTCCATCATGCCGGACCGGTAGCACTCGGTCGCAGACAGAAACTCGTAACTGAAGCCGAACTGGTCGAGGAACGCCATCAGGCGCGCATTGTTATGGTGGGCGAAGCTCCGATGCGTGCCGAAAGGATCGGGCACCGCCGTCAGCGGCTTGTCGAGATGCTTTTCAAGCTCGGCTTTGTTCGGCACGTTACCCGGCACCTTGCGAAAGCCGTCCATGTCGTCGGAAAAGCAGACGAGCCGCGTCTTGCGGCGGCCCTCGGTCAAGGCCTCGAAGGCGTGGCGCACCATACTGGTGCGGGCGACCTCGCCGAACGTGCCGATGTGCGGCAGTCCAGAGGGTCCGTAGCCGGTCTCGAACACGACGGTCTTGTCGTCGCTCCCCGGCAGTTTGTTCAGGCGGGCAATAAGCCGCCGGGCTTCCTCGAAGGGCCAGGATCGGGCGTCGGCAACGGTCGCATGTCCGGCGGACGGCGCGGGCTTGGAGGAAGCAACGGTCATGGGTCTCGTCACAATCGACCGCGCTGCGCAAACAAAGCTGGCGGCAATGAAGGGTTTCGTTGATCGAGCCGCAAACTAGGGATAGGGAGGAGCGGCGTCAATGAACGCCCGGCTTCATGCGTAGCCAAGCCGTTTAGATTCTGTCGAAGCGCCGGCGGTTGGCCGCGCACCGGCACCGCCGTTGATCAGGAGAACCCATGCTTTTGCGATTGATGCCCGAGGAGGCTCTCATATACACCATGATCACCGCGTCGGCGGTCGACCGCAAAATCACCAATGACGAACTCTCGCGGATTGGTTCGATCGTCAAGGAACTGCCGGTCTTCAAGGCTTACGACCACGACTGGCTGGTCAAGGAAGCTCAGGACTGCGGCAAGCTGCTCGCCAAGCCGGATGGCCTTGCGACCGTCCTTCAGTTGATCCGCGACGGTTTGCCAACCCATCTCTACGAGACCGCTTATGTGCTGACCGCGGAACTTGTCGCCACCGATCTCGAGGTCACGTCCGAGGAGATCCGCTTCCTCGACATGCTCGGCGGCAAGCTCGAAATCGATAAGCTGGTCTGTGCGGCACTCGAGCGTGCGGCGCGTGCGCGGCACCAGAAGCTATAGCCTCAGGCTTTCGGTCGGATAGAGCGACCGGTTGCGCGCCGGCTACCCCCGCACACCATCGGGAACGCTAAGCCAAAGTCATCGCTCGCCTTACCGGATTGCCCGAGATGACAATTGGACCTCTGCTTGCCATGACCTCCGATCGGTTCAAGTTCCTGCTGCTCAATCTTGGTCACTTTCTCGATCACCTCTTGATGCTGGTGTTCGCGACAGCCTCTGCGCTCGCATTGTCGCGGGAGTGGGGGCTTGGCTATGCCGAGTTGCTGGCCTATGCGACGCCGGGGTTTGCCGTGTTCGGGCTTTTCGCGCTTCCGGCCGGGTGGCTCGCCGACCGCTGGAGCCGCGACGGCATGATGGTGATCTTCTTCGTCGGCGCCGGTTTCGCGGCCATCGCGACCGGGTTCGCGCGCTCGCCATTCGAGATCGCGCTGGGGCTGTTCGCGGTCGGTGTGTTCGCGGCGATCTATCACCCGGTCGGACTGGCGCTCGTCTACGAGATGGCGCCGAAGGCGGGCATGGCCATCGCGATCAACGGCGTGTGGGGCAACCTCGGTGTCGGCAGCGCGGCACTGCTCACGGGCCTGCTGATCGACGTGGCAGGCTGGCGGGCGGCGTTCTTCGCGCCGGGAGTGGTGTCGATCGTATTGGGCGTCCTCTATGCACTGGCCGCGCGCTCCAGTCCCGCCCAGCCGCGTGTGGCTTCGGGTCCTTCGGTTCCCGACGCGCCCGAGATTCGCGCGATCATCCTGCGCATTGCGGCGATCACGTTCTTCACCACGGCGGTGTCCGGCCTCGTATTCCAGGCGACCACATTTGCGTTGCCGAAGGTCTTCGACGAGCGGCTCAGGGATATCGCCGGATCGGCGACGGAGATCGGATGGCTGGCGTTCGTGGTCTTCGCCGTCGCGTCGCTGGCGCAACTGGTCGTCGGCGCGCTGTTGGACCGCACCGGCCCGAAGCCGGTGTTCATCGGCGTGACCGCCATCCAGGCGCTGTTTTTCGCGAGTATGCCGGGCCTGGATGGTTGGGCGGCCTGGGCCGTCGCGCTCGGGTTCATGATCGGCGCCTTCGGCCAGATCCCGATCAACGACTACATCATCGGCAGGCTGGCGACGGGCGGCAGGCGGGCCTCGGTCTACGGCGCGCGCTTCGTCGTCACGTTCACCGCGCTCGCTGCGGCCTTGCCGTTCATCGCCTGGGTGCATGCGAATTGGGGCTTCGACACGCTGTTCCGCGTGTTGGCGGTCGCGGCCCTTCTTGTGCTCGCGGCGGCGACGCGTTTGCCAGGCCATTTGCCGCGCTGATGTTGGACGGAAAGCCATCATCCGCCCGGGTTGTGAGGGAAAACACTTAACCGTTCCTGGTACTTGCTGATCGATTGCCCACATGTTGCCGCAACCGAGCCGTTCTATGCCCCCATTCAATGCTTACCGATCGTTAAGGGTTGGGGATTAACCCTAGTGATCGGCACTGTCGGCCAAGGCGAACACGCTGCGGGCGGCAACAACGGACGGGGTGTCCTTTGGTCATGCGTAAACGAGGTCTCCTCGCGGGCCTTGCCGCCGCGGCGCTTTCCGCCGCCGCCGGCAGCCCCGAGATCGTCGCCGCCTTCGGCAAGACCCGTTCGCTCGCGCTCTACAACATCCATTCCAAGGATACTGTCGACGTCGTCTACAAGCGCGACGGCAAGTATGTTCCCGAGGCGATGGAAAAGCTCAACTGGGCCCTGCGCGACTGGCGCAAGAACGAACCCGCCAAGATGGACCCCGAGCTGATCGATCTGTTGTGGGAGATCCACACCGAACTCGGATCGAAGCAGCCGATCCACATCATTTCGGGCTTCCGCTCCCGCGACACCAACGAGATGCTGCGCAAGTCCGTCGGCGGCCAGGCCAGCGAAAGCCAGCACATCCAGGGCAAGGCGGCCGACGTCCACTTCCCCGACGTGCCGTTGAAGCAGCTCCGGTACTCGGCCCTGATCCGCGAGCGCGGCGGCGTCGGTTACTATCCGACGTCCGCGATCCCGTTCGTCCACGTCGATACCGCACGGGTCCGCCACTGGCCGCGCCTTCCCCGCTACGAACTCGCGCTGCTGTTCCCCGATGGCCAGTCCAAGCACCAGCCGGTCGACGGCGGACCGATCACCCGCGACGACGTGAAAATTGCCCAAGCCCGGCACAAGGATCTCGCCGTTCAAGTGGCGGAGTTCTTCAATTTCCGCAGCCAGCCCAAGGGCACGACGCAGGTCGCCGACGCCCGTGGCAAGTCGGTGCCGTCGCTCGCGCAGCAACCCAATCCACAGCCGAAGGCTGCGCCGGTCCCGTTTGCGGTCGCCTCGGCCGCGCCGCCAGTTGTCCAAGCGGCCAGGGAACCTGTGGTGCGCACCGTTCCGCCGCCCGCCCCGGTGGCCGAGCAGAAGGTCGCCGCACTCAATCAGCTGGCGCCGCAGCCCACTTTGAGGCCTCAGCCAGCGGTTGCGGCGCCGCAGCTCGTGGTCGAGCCCAAGCTCGTCGAACGTCCGTCGCGCTTCACGCCGCGTCCCACCGATCAAGATCGCTCGCGCCTCGACGAACTGGTGACGCTCGCATCGTTCACGCCCGAGGCCAACGGTCCGCCTGCGCCCAAGCCGCGTCAGGCTGCGGAACCGAAGCCCGTCGAACGGCCAGCCCGCGCACCTGCCTTCGCCAGCCTGTCGGGTGGCGCGATGCCGCTCCCGCAATTCATGAAGCCTGACGCTGCCCCGACAGGTGCCATGCCGCGGGTCGCCGCGCTGACGCCGGAGCCCGGTGCCATCCTGCAGGATCGGCTCACCGACGCGCTATTGGCGGGCTGGGGTAACGGCTTCACGACTGCGCCGGAGTTCGACGAGGAGCATCCCGACGAGCTATCGTACCGGCCGTTCGCTGTCGCCCCGCTGCTCACGAACTCTGCATCCGCAGACGATCCGGTTTTGGCGCAGTTGACCGCGCCCGACGCTGCGCGCACGCTCGAACTTCTGGATTCGGAAGGTCAAATTTTACCGATGCGGTTCCGACCTGGTGTTCAAACCGCGCAGATTATGTGGGCGCAGCAGTTCAAAGGCAGTGCGGTCAACGTCGGCGCCCGTGATGCGGTATCGAACTCTGGAAATGCCGCTGGTGAAACGGGGCGCCAGCCAGCGCGCCGCCCTTGGGCCTCAACAATCGGCCGGTCAAGACGCTGCCGAAGTAGACGTGGTTTTCTTCTTTTTTGGCGCGTCCACTTCGTCGCGCTGCAAGGCGGTAGCGGCGGCAGTCTTGATCAACGGCCCGAGCTCGATAAAATCTGCCCGGCGCGGCGACGAGTGCCGCCAAGCAAGCCCGATCTTCCGGCTTGGTTCTGGGGATGCAAACCGCATGATGCCGATAGCGCGATTGCGGGTTTCCACGCCGAGGCTCATCTCCGGCAACAGCGTGACGCCGTATCCAGCCGCCACCATCTCGACGATTGTCGCGAGGCTGGAAGCGCCGAAAGTGTCGACGCCTTCGATCTGCTTCAGCTCGCAGTACGTGAGCGCCTGATCGCGCAGGCAATGCCCTTCCTCGAGCAGCAGCAGTCGTTCGTGCTCGATCAACTCAGGCGTTGCACGCACGTTGACGCTGATCGCATGGCTTTTGGGTAGAGCCAGCAGAAAGCGATCATCGAACAACTCGAGCACTTCGATCTCGTTGCCTTGGATCGGCAACGCCAGCAACAGAACGTCGAGTTTGCCATCGATGAGTTCTTGCACCAGCGTCGCCGTCTGCGTTTCGCGGATGTGCAATTTGAGGTCTGGGTAGGTCGTCTGCAGCAGCGGCATCAAGGGAGGGAGCAAGTAAGGCGCGACCGAGGGGATTACCCCGAGCCGAAGCGTGCCCGCGAACCGCGCGCCCGAGTGGACTGCGTACTCCGTCAGGTCGCGGATGTCGGCCAGAATACGCCGCGAACGGTCAGCGAAATCGCGACCGAGATCAGTGAGGCGCACGCCCGTCCTCGTCCGCTCCACAAGAGCCGCGCCGAGACTCAGTTCGAGTTCTTGGATCTGCATCGAGAGTGCCGGCTGCGTGACAGAGCACTCGTCGGCCGCGCGCCCAAAGTGTAGCGATCGGGCAAGGGCGTCGAAGTAGCGGAGCTGCTTGAGCGTGACATGTGCCATAAGTTTTCCTTATGGAATAAGTGAAAAGTTCAGCAGTATTCTTATCGGATTTATTGCCTGCTTTCCAGTCACGAGTTGAATGTTATTTCGGCGGTCGTCCGCCCTCGCCGTCGGGGTGAAGTCGTGGTCATTCGGGCGATGATCACCGCCGGCCAGCAAAAGCCGGTGGCGATCCGCATCGCCACCGGTGAAGATCGTCACAGATTTCTGCCTTGAAGGGAAGTCTGGGTCAGGCTACTCGGCCGCCATCATGGCCTCAGCGGCTGCCGTCGCCGCGCGCGGCATGTCGTCGAGCATTCCGAGCGCATGCAGGTAGACTTCGAGCACAGTCTCTTCTTCCTGCCGCTCGGCCTGACTCTTTTTGCGCAACCTGACGACCTGACGAAGCGCCTTGACGTCGAAGCCGACGCCTTTGGCCTCGAGATACTTGTCGCGAATGTCGGATGCGAGCGCCTTCTTTTCCTCCTCGAGCCGTTCGATTTGCTCAACGAGCTGGCGCAGCTGGTTCTGGGCCGAGGCCTGTAGCGTGGTCATTTCATTGCCCCCTTGATCCCGATGGACAAGGCCAGACGCGTGACGCGCTTCTGGCTCCGGCCCGATGATCCGCCCTCTCTCGAGCGAGGAGAAAACGCTAGCGGCGGAGCAGGGCGCGGACAAGGCAGGTCGGTCACTTCATCCCGTACTATTTTTACCTGGGGATAGGATGGCGCGTGTTCGCCTACGCTCAATGATCCTTCGGGCGGTTCGCGGCGAAGGCCTCGAGCTTGTCCGCGCCCGCGTCGCGTTGGTGCTTGGACTGCCAAGTCTTGTAGGGCTCGCCATAGACAATCTCGCGCGCCTCGTCCTTGCTGAGTTCCAGTCCGCGATCTTTTGCGGCGTCCTGGTACCAGTTGGCGAGGCAGTTCCGGCAGAACCCCGCGAGGTTCATCATGTCGATGTTCTGCACATCGGTGCGGCCGCGGAGGTGGGCAACGAGCCTGCGATAGGCGGCGGCCTCGAGCTCCGTCTGTGTCTTGGCGTCGATATCGGTCATGGGTGGTCCCTCACTGTTGTCCCGGTGGTTCCGGCCAGATTTGCCGGCCTTCCGCGAGATGCTGCTCAGATATCGGCATGGGAGCCATGAAACTCAATCTCCCGCAGCCGGGGGCTCATGTTCTGGCAACCCATGAGGCCCTCGATGATCCGCGCGAGCCGGCCGCCCCACTCGCTCTGTCCCGCTTCGGTCACCACCAGGTCCTGCCGCACCTCAACGATGGCGTGGGCGAGGCCGCGCGTCGTTCCGTGGGTCCACATGCTGTCGCCCTTGAGGCGCCCGGTATAGGGCTCGTTGTCGCCGACGATGAGTGAGCCGTCCGCGCGCAGCCCGTCCAGCAGGGCCAGGGCGAGGCGCGGGTCCTTGTCCCACAAGACCGACGCGTGCCACGGCCTGGGTACGCCTTTCCATGCCGGCGTGTAGGTGTGGATCGACAGGATCGCAGGCGGCACGCCGGCCGCGATGCACTGGTCGATCAGTGCAGCCGCCGCGCGATGATAGGGTTTGTAGTAGAGCGCGGTGCGCCTTTCGCGCTCGGCTTGATCGATGTGCCGGTTGCCGGGCACGACGGCGCCGTCCGAGATCCGCATGATCAGGGTCGGGTCGTCGGAGCCGCGATTGAGATCGATCAGCAGCCGCGAATAGTGCGACATGATGGCGGGCAGCCCAAGGCTCCGTGCAATCTCGCGCGTGATGCCCGCCGCGCCGATGTCGTAGCCGATGTGCCGCGCGAGTTCGCTTTCTGGCAGGCCGAGTGTGCCGTAGCCGGGTGGTAGTTCGTTGGCGGCATGATCGCAGAACAAGACGAAGCCCGCATCTGCCCGCCCCGGGACCACAGAGAATGTTTCTTCGCGGTGGCCGCGGATGGACACAGGATCGCCGTTGGAGGTGTCTCTCATCCGAGAACTATAGGTCGAGCCGGGTTCGAAAACAAAATGGACCTGTTCATGGCGCGTGAGCAGCCCGCGCGCCAGAGCGTGCTTGACGCCACGGTCATGTTCCAGCAAACAAAAATACCGGCAACACAGAACAAAAAGTGCCGGTGCGACGGCCATGGGAGGGTCGAATGGCGGGGCAGTACACCAAGGACACCGAACAGCTTCTGGTTGAAGTCTTTCAGGCCGCCGTCTCGGTCGCCCATCCCGCGACTTGCGTCCCGATGCATTTGCCTGACGTCCCGGACGGCGGCCGTATCCTCGTCGTCGGCGCCGGAAAAGCCGCCGCGGCCATGGCGGTTGCCGCCGAGGGCCACTACATGGCGCGCGGACTGACGGACCGCATCCACGGCTTCGTCACCACGCGGCATGGCTTCAAGTTGCCGGCGAGCGTGATCGAAATCATCGAGGCAGGGCATCCGGTGCCTGACGAGAACAGCATCGGGGGCGCGAGCCGGGCGCTGGACGCGGTGACGAAGGCAGGTCCAAACGACGTTGTGCTGTGCCTGCTCTCGGGCGGTGCCTCCGCGCTGTGGTCTGCGCCTGTGGCAGGTGTCAGCTTCGAGGCGAAACAGGCACTGACCAAGCAGCTCTTGCACTCGGGCGCGCGCATCTCCGAGATGAACTGCGTGCGCCGTCACTTGTCCCGTATCAAGGGGGGCAAGCTGGCTGCCGCCGTGTATCCGGCGCGACTCATCACGCTGGCCATTTCCGACGTGCCGGGCGATGAGCCCGCGTCGATCGGGTCGGGG
>PEQZ01000014.1 GCA_002928395.1 Hyphomicrobium sp. | reverse complement strand
CGGAGACGCGCTTACAGCGCGATGGGGAGAGGCGAGTTCTCGCTTTTCTGCTCATTATTCGGTGCCATCCGCGTGAACCGGACAGCTGTGAGAGGGAGGCGGGACGCTGGCATCGAGAGGGTGTATCGGACCCCTAGGGACGCTCATCTGACCTATGGCCGCCACGCGCGGCTGACCTCGAAACCGAATGACCGAGGCAAAAACGACACTCGAATCAGACCTTTGCTCGTGTTCATTGTGGTTCGGAACTTGCTCTGAGCTGTGCTGCTACAAGAAGCAAATGTCGGAACCGGAACACGAGACAGTGTGGGAAAACCTCGGGTTTGCCCGTCGCCGATTTGCCATGAAGCTGGGTTTGTCATACGGTTCGCACGAGTTTTGGGCGCGCAGTGATCGCGCCCCATCCCGAAGGGGTTGGACGATGCCTGCTCATACCCATGCCATCGTGGCCACTGCGATGTTGGCAGCACTGGCGCTTCTGGCGACGGTCGTCGCCCCGAGCCAGCCGGCAATAGCGCAGAATATTCCATCGGGGCCACCCGCCAAGGCGGGCAAGCCCGGCAAAGCCGGCGATGCCGCTGCCCCGGCGGAGAGCAAGAAAGACCCGGCGGCGGCTCTGAAGTCACTCGATGCCGGTGTGAAGGCATTCGAAGCCGGCAAGACCGAGCAGGCGGTCCAGTCGATTTCTTCCGCCCTCTATGGCGGTGGGTTGCCGAGCCAGCAAATGGCGCGTGCGCTCTACTATCGCGGCCTCGCCTACCGCAAGCAGGCGAAGCCTGCGCAGGCCATCTCCGACCTGACGAGCGCTATCTGGCTCAAGGGCGGGCTTGGCGACGCCGACCGTGCCACCGCCATCGAGAACCGCGCCGCCGCGTATCGCGAGGCCGGCCTGGGAGATCCGCCGCCGCTGGCTGAAACAGTGAAGACAGCAGCCGCCTCACGGCCGACCACAGCTCAGGCAGCGCAGCCCACTTCTGCGACCACGGCGCCGACGTGGCAGACGGCGACGAACACCGGTTCTGCCCCTGGCCGCGCCGCAGCGGGTTCGTCCTCGGCGCCGGTGCTAGCGGTCAGCCCGGCTCCGGCTCCGGCTCCGGCTCAGCAGGCTGACCCGTCCGGCAATGCCCAGTCCACTCCCGCACAGAGCCCGGCATCGGGTGGCATAGGCTCGTCTGTCGGCAACTTCTTCGGCGGACTGTTTGGTGGCAACTCGGCCTCGGCGAAGTCCACGGCCGCCCCGCCCACCACCGCCTCGACCGGACCTGCCGCATCGACATCGTCCTGGAGCGACGCGACCCAGGTCGCCGCCTCAAACAAGGGCGGTGCGGCTGCCAAGCCCGTTTCCGTTGCCGCCGCTGCGGTCCCTACGGCTACCGCCGACGCGCCCAGGCAACCCCTTCAGCGTACGGCAGCAGGAACTGCGCCGGTTACGGCCCAACCGTCACAGACGCCTGCGGTTCAGCCCGCGCTCAAGGGCAAGTTCCGTCTCCAGGTCGCCGCCGTCCGGTCGCGCGTCGAGGCCGAGACGCTGGCCCAGAAGCTCAGGCAGGCGCACGGCGCCGCGATCGGAGCACGCGAACCGATGATCGAGGAAACCGTGATCGGCGCCATGGGCACGTTCTACCGCGTTCGCGTGGGCCCCTACGCAGATGCCAGCGAACCGCGCCAGCTATGCTCCCGCATCAAGCCCGATGGTTTCGACTGCCTCGTGGTCACCCAGTAGCGTCGCGCGCCCCGACGTCCACCCCAATGCCCAGCGCCGCAGCTGGGCCCCGGCTCGGCATTTCGAACCTGTTAAATTCGCCGTCGTATCGTATCATGTCGTGCGTGCCAGACGCGTCCGGGACCGCGTTCGAAATCGCAGCCGCGCGCGGGATATGCGCCATCGAGTGACGCGGGATTGCGGAATTGCGGGTATGACCAAGGCCAAAACACCCAACGCCAGTCCAGCCCAGGATGCGGATCAGCTGCGGTCGCGCCTGCAACAACTGGCCAAGGACGATTCGCCCGCATCTCTGCATATGGGTGCGCGCCTACGTAATTATTTCCTCACCGGCCTGCTGATCGTCGGCCCGGTCACCATCACCATCTACATCATCTGGTGGTTGATCAACGTGATCGACGCCTGGATCAAGCCGTTCGTACCGAAGATCTACAACCCAGATACCTATCTGCCTTTTGCGCTGCCGGGCATTGGGCTGTTGTTCGCCATCGTCGTACTCACGATGATTGGCGCGCTTGCCGCCAACCTGCTCGGCCGCACACTCATCAGCTATGGCGAGTTGATGCTCAACCGCATGCCCATCGTGCGCAACGTCTACCGTGCGATGAAGCAGATTTTCGAGAGCGTGGTGACCGCGGCCACCCCCAATAGCGCGTTCCAAAAGGTTGGCCTGATCGAGTTCCCATCGAAGGGCTTGTGGTCCGTCGTGTTCGTCACCGGTGAGACCGCGGGCGAGGTCGCCGCTGCGGCTCCCGGCGGCGAAACAGATCTGCTGACCGTCTTCATGCCGACAGGCATCGTGCCGCCGACGGGTTTTGTCTGCTTCGTGCCGCGGAAGGACGTCATCTTCCTCACCATGAAGATGGAAGATGCGGCCAAGGTCGTGATTTCAGGTGGCATGGTCACGCCTGAGTTCATCAAGGCTGGCGCGCCGGGCAACGCCGCAGGCGCTCCGCTCGATGTACCCGAAGAGATCGTCGCGGCCTTCGAGGCTGCGGCACGCTCGGCGCCGGAGCCTCCGAAAAACCTCGGTCCTAAACGGCCGAGCCGCCTGCGCGGTTAGGCGTGGCATCGCGGTCGATCCGTAGCCCCACTCCTGCCCCCTCCCCGCGTCGTGGCGCAGCCGCGCCTGCGGCACGAGGGGGAGGGGATACGCGCCTGCTCAGGCTCGACGGGAGAGTGATATGCGATGGCCCTCCCCCTGGCGGGGAGGGTGGCGCGGTCATAGCGGAGCGGTGCTCAGCATCATCACGGAGCGATGCTCCGCATCATCACGGAGCGATGCTCCGCATCGACAGCGCCGGGTGGGGGATGTGGAGCAGGGCGGGGAATGGCGGGTTTTGACCTGTACCGGTCGTTCAATCACGCCGCCCGGAACAGCCGCACAGCCTCGTCGCACTCGAACAGGTAGAGCAGGCGTCGGAGCTTCTGGCCCCGCGCGGACTCCAGTTTCGGGTCCGCGTTCAACACCATCTGGGCATCGTCGCGCGCAGCGGAAAGCAGCATCTCGAAGCCAGGCACGTCGGCCACGCGGAACTCCGGCAGCCCGCTCTGTCGCGCGCCGAGAACTTCGCCCCCCCCGCGCAACTCGAGGTCTTTCTCGGCGATGAGGAAGCCGTCCTCGGTGCGCTCCATCATTTCGAGACGCTGCTTGGCGGTTTCCCCCAACGGCGCCTTGTAGAGCAGCATGCAGAAGCTCTCGCGTGTTCCGCGTCCGACCCGGCCCCGCAGCTGATGCAGTTGTGCGATCCCGAACCGCTCGGCGTGTTCGATCACCATGATGTTGGCGTTGGGCACGTTGACGCCGACCTCGATCACGGTCGTCGAGACCAGTATCTTGAGCTTGTTCTCGGAGAACGCCGCCATGGTGGCGTCCTTCTCCGGCCCGCCCATCGCGCCGTGCAACAAGCCGACCGCTGCGCCGAACGTCTGGGCCAGATGCGCATGCCGCTCCTCGGCTGCGGCCAGCTCGCTCAGCTCCGAGCTTTCGATCAGCGGGCACACCCAGTACACCTGCGCGCCCTCTTCGATCTGCGCACGGATGCGGGCGATGAGCCGTTCCATGGTGTCGAGCGGCACCGCCTTCGTGGTGATCGGCTTCCGTCCCGGCGGCTTCTCGGTCAGTTTCGAAACGTCGAGATCGCCGTAGTGCGTCATCAACAGTGTGCGCGGAATCGGGGTCGCCGTCATCACCAGTACGTTGGCGCCGCCCTCACCACCTTTGGTCTGCAAGGCCAGCCGCTGATGCACGCCGAAGCGATGCTGCTCGTCGATCACCGCGAAGGCCAGATCATGGAACACCACATCCGGCTGGAACAGCGCGTGCGTGCCGATCAGAATGTCGATCTCGCCGCCCGCGAGCTTCTCGAGAACCTCGCGCCGGCCCTTGCCTTTTTCCCGCCCGGTCAGAAGCCCGACCCTCAGCCCGGCTTTCTCCGCCAGCGGGCCAATCGTTTCGATGTGCTGCCGCGCGAGCACTTCCGTGGGTGCCATCAGCGCCGCCTGCGCTCCCGCCTCCACCGCGATCGCCATGCTCATCAGCGCGACCACCGTCTTGCCCGAACCGACATCGCCCTGCAGCAACCGCAACATCCGGTGGGGGGCGGCCATGTCGGCGGAAATCTCGGTCAACGCGGTCCGCTGCGAGTTGGTCAGCGAGAATGGCAGCGCGGCAATAATTCGTGCGCGAATGCGGCCATCGCCGTTGATCGGCCGTCCGCGCTGGCTCTTCTGGCCCTGTCGCACGAGGGCCAGAGCCAGTTGCCCGGCGAGCAACTCGTCATAGGCCAGCCGCTGCCAAGGCCCGCTGCCGTTGGAGACATCGCTCGACTCGTCGGGCTGATGCAACCGGCGGATCGCATCCGTGAATGACGGCCAGCCGCGCGCCTCGAGCCAGGCCGCGTCCTGCCACTCGACCATCGCCGGAACCCGTGCCACCGCCTGCCGCGCGGCCTTGACCAGTATTTTTCCGGAGAGCCCCGCGGTCAGCCCGTAGACCGGTTCGAGCATCGGCAACTCGTGGCGCGCATCGGGTGCAACGATGTAGTCAGGATGGGCCATTTGCAGGTGGTCGCCATAGCTTTCGACGCGGCCCGAGACATAGCGCTCGGTCCCCTCCGGCAATTGCCGCTCGATAAACTTGCGCTCCGTCCGAAAGAACACGAGTTCAAGGCGGCCCGTGTCGTCTTCGCACACGATCTTGTAAGGCACCTTGTCATTGCCGCGCGGCGGCGGCTTGTGCTTGAGAACACGCACCTTGAGGGTTGCAATTGTGCCGGGCACCGCAATCGCCACTGTCGGCTCCGCGCGGCGGTCGATCACGCCGGTCGGCAGGTGCCACAGCAAGTCGAGCACGCGCGGCGTGGTCACGCCCGGCGGCAGCCGCAGGGCCTTTTTCAAGAGCAACAGCATCCGCGGACCAATGCCGCTCAGGGCATCGGCGGAGGCGAACAGCGGTGAAAGTTCATTGGGTCGCATGGGGCCTGGTCGGGCGTTGATGGAGCGGCGATGCGGCAATGGGTCCGTGCGAAGTTCCGTGTTTGCCACGACGCTTCCTCGCACTTTGTACGACCACATGTGGTGCAAAGACTAGCAGCGGCCGCGCCCGGGCGTTATATGATCGTCTCGCCTCCTGATACTGTGCCCGATTGGAGCGGTATCCGAAGAAAAACGGCCGAAGGGGATCTGGGTCGAGCCCAAGCGTCGCAACAGGGTTGCGGCGGCCAACGGTTGTGGTCGGCGCGGCGACGCCGGACCGCGTTTGTTTCTCGACCTACCGCGCCAGGACGCCGTGATGAGCACCACGAACGATGACCTCGACCTCCGCCGCCGTCGCGCCGCCTATCGCGCCGCCCACCGCGGCACCAAGGAAATGGACTGGCTGATGGGGCGTTACGCAGAGGCCAAGCTCGCGGTGATGTCCGAACCCGAACTGAGCCACTTCGAGCGCTTTCTCGCCGTGCCCGATCCGGAATTGCAGGGCTGGATTCTCGATCCCGCGATCGTCGCCGATCGCGAGTTCGGCGATCTCGTCAGCGCGCTTCGAGTTTTCCACGGGCTGCAACCGCTGAACTGATCCCTCTGTCACCCCCTCCCCGTTCTTCTAGGGGAGGGTAGGATCGGGGGAGCGCCAAGACCGGTGAAGGCAGCAAGCTGGTGAGGGCGATGCCCCGTGGCCAGATCGACAAGATGCGAAGAATTGGAATCCTCGACGATGCCGACGACCACCCCGCACCATGATCTCGTTCTTTCCGCCGTGCCGGAAGGTTTGGACGCGCTCGTGGTCGCCCATGCCGTCGCCGGGGCCGCGACCAAGGACTCCGCGGGCACCACGCTCGCCGGCACGGTCCTTCACATCGCGCGCGACGACCGCCGGCTCGATGCGCTCGAGCAGGCGCTCGCCTTCTTTGCTCCCGAC
Organism: Hyphomicrobium sp.; assembly: GCA_002928395.1. Lineage (GTDB taxonomy): Bacteria > Pseudomonadota > Alphaproteobacteria > Rhizobiales > Hyphomicrobiaceae > JAKAML01. The sequence goes on along the minus strand of PEQZ01000014.1, from coordinate 31,374 downwards.
GTCAAAGTGATACCGTTCCCAGCCTGGGACACGGTACCCTATGACCGCGTCGGACCCAACGCCGAGATCGTGGCCAAGCGTATCACGGCGCTCGCCAAGCTCGCGCTTTCGAGCCGCAAGGAACCGACCGTTGTCCTCACGACCGTCAACGCCATTTTGCAGCGCGTACCGCCGCATTCGTTCATCCGCCAATCCTTGAAGCCCATGGCAGCTGGCCAGCGCGTCGACCGCACCCGGCTCATCGAAAGGCTCGAGCAGGCGGGCTTCACGCGGTCGAGCGCGGTCATGGAGGCGGGCGAATACGCTGTTCGCGGCGGCATCGTCGACATCTTCCCGCCCGGGCGCCAAAGCCCCGTCCGGCTGGATTTCTTCGGCGATACGCTCGAAAGCGTCAAGGCGTTCGAGCCGCAGTCGCAGCGCACCACCAAACCGGTGCAAAAGCTGGTTCTCATGCCGATCAGCGAGGTGGCATTCGGCGAGCAACCGGTGGCCGAGTTCCGCCGTCGCTACGTCGCGCTGTTCGGTGGTGCCACGGGCGACGATCCGCTCTACGAGGCGGTCAGTGCTGGCCGCCGTTATCCCGGCCAGGAACATTGGCTACCGCTGTTCCACGGTAAGCTCGAGACGCTGTTCGACTATCTGCCGGGCGTCACCGTCAGCTTCGACCATCTCGCCGAAGAGCAGTTGAAGCGCCGCTTCGAGCAGATCAAGGAGCACTACGACGCCCGCGTCGAGGCGCGTGAGGCCAAGTCATTCGGCGGCGCGCCCTACAAACCCGTACCGCCAGCCGAGATGTTCCTCGACGGCAACTCCTGGAATGCCGCGCTCGCCGCCCATCCGCTCCGCCGCCTGACACCGTTCGAAGTCGCTGCGGCCGAAAACGTCCGTTCGCTGGGCGGGCGCCAGGGGCGGCAGTTCACGGCGGAGCGTCAGAACCCGGATCTCAACGTCTTCGATGCCGTGGTCGAGCACGTCCGCCGCCAGCAGGCGTCCAATCGCCGGGTCGTCATCGCAACCTGGACACCGGGCGCACGGGAGCGACTGCAATCGCTGCTCGCCGATCACGGTCTGAAGGACATCCGCAAGGTCGAGAGCTATCACGAGGCGCTGGGCCTATCGGCCGGTCACACCGCGCTCGTCGTGCTCGGCATCGAGCAAGGCTTCGAAACGCCAGATCTCGTTGTCATGGGCGAGCAGGACATTCTCGGCGATCGCCTCGTCCGTCCGCGCCGCAAGGCCCGCCGCGCCGCCGACGTCCTCGTCGAAGCGACCAGCCTCGCGGTCGGCGATCTCGTCGTTCACGCCGACCACGGCATTGGCCGGTTCTCGGGCCTCAAGACGATCACCGCACTCGGCAGCCAGCACGATTGCCTCGAAATCCACTATGCCGGCGGCGACAAACTTTTCCTGCCCGTCGAGAACATCGAGCTGCTGTCGCGCTATGGCTCGTCGGACGAGGGCGACGGCCAACTCGACCGGCTCGGCGGCGCGGCGTGGCAATCGCGCAAGGCCAAACTGAAAAAGCGGCTGCGCGAGATTGCGTCCGAGCTCATCAAGATCGCCGCTCTGCGCCTGCTCAAGGAAGCGCCGCCCGTCGCCCCGCCGCACGGTGCCTACGACGAGTTCGTTACCCGCTTCCCCTACGACGAGACCGAGGATCAGGCTGCCAGCATCGAAGCCGTGCTCAGCGACCTGAACTCCGGCCGACCGATGGACCGCCTCGTCTGTGGAGACGTCGGCTTCGGCAAGACCGAGGTGGCGATGCGCGCGGCCTACGTTGCTGCGATCAACGGCATGCAGGTTGCCGTGGTGGTGCCGACCACGCTTCTTGCCCGCCAGCACTTCAAGACGTTCACCGAGCGGTTCCGCGGACTTCCGGTGAAAGTGGCGCAGGCCTCGCGTCTCGTCGCGCCGAAGGACCTCGCGGACGTGAAAGAGGGTCTCAAGAACGGCCAGATCGACATCGTGATCGGCACCCACGCATTGCTCGGCAAGCAGATCCAGTTTGCGCGCCTGGGTCTCCTCATCATCGACGAGGAGCAGCATTTCGGTGTCGGCCATAAGGAGCGCTTGAAGCAACTGCGCGAGGACGTACACGTGCTCACTCTCTCGGCCACGCCAATCCCGCGCACGCTGCAGCTGGCGTTGACCGGCGTCCGCGAGCTATCGCTGATCACGACGCCCCCCGTCGACCGGCTCGCCGTTCGAACCTACATCTCACCGTTCGATCCGGTGATCTTGCGGGATGCGCTGAGGCGAGAACGCTATCGCGGCGGCCAGACGTTCTACGTCGCCCCCCGCATCGCCGACCTCGACGAAGTGGCCGAGTTCCTTCGCGATACCGTGCCGGAACTGCGCGTCGCCCGCGCCCACGGACAACTGACGCCGACCGAACTCGAGGACATCATGACCGCCTTCTACGAGGGACAATATGATGTGTTGCTCTCGACGGCCATCGTCGAATCCGGCCTCGATGTGCCAAACGCCAACACCATGATCGTCCATCGCGCCGACATGTTCGGTCTCGCCCAGCTTTATCAGCTGCGCGGCCGGGTCGGGCGGTCGAAGGCCCGCGCCTATGCCTACTTTACAACTCCGCCCGGACAATCTCTCACCGAGGGCGCGGAGAAGCGGCTCAAAGTGCTGCAATCGCTCGACACGCTGGGCGCCGGCTTCTCGCTCGCCTCCCACGATCTCGACATCCGCGGCGCCGGCAATCTTCTCGGCGAGGAGCAGTCGGGCCATATCCGCGAGGTCGGCTTCGAGCTCTATCAGTCGATGCTGGAGGAGGCGGTCGCCGCGATGAAGGGCGGCGATCTCGGCGAGGCCCGCGAGCAATGGAGCCCGGAGATCGCGCTCGGCACGTCCTTGCTCATTCCGGAAACCTACGTCGCCGATCTGTCGCTCCGGCTCGGTCTTTATCGGCGCCTTTCGGCGTTCGAGAACCGCACCGACATCGACAACTTCGCGACAGAACTGGTGGACCGGTTCGGCCAAATGCCGCCCGAGGTCGACCATCTCTTGGCCGTCATGGAGATCAAGGGGCTGTGTCGCCAGGCAGGAATCGCCAAGGTGGATGCCGGCCCGAAGGGCGCGGTGATTACATTCTACAAAAACACGTTCTCAAACCCGACCGGTCTCGTCAAATTCATGCAGGCGTCGCGCGGGCTCGCCAAGATGCAGGGCGACCACAAGATGGTGTTCCGCTCTGACACCTGGGACCTGCCAGAGCCGCGTCTGGCGGGTGTCCGCAAGCTCGTCAGCGAACTTTCCAACATCGCCGTCGAAGCCCAGAAGGCCGCTTGAAGGCCGTGTGATGGTTGCGAAGCGCAGCCGAGGGGCGGCGCAATGAGCGCAACCAACGGAGACGCGCTCCCTTCGCACTCCTCTTGGGGCGAGGGTGGGGAGGCGGGCTTCAGGCGTCGAGCGAGCGCAATTCCCCACTATCCCGGTGCGGAACCCGGCAACCGCTTCCATGTCCGACGACGAGCAGCTGCATGGAGACTTTTGACCAAGAATTGCTGCGAAGCTTGCCGCTCACACACCCGCGCGCTTGGCGTGGCCCCGGTCGGCGGCCGAAGGCCCACCCACCATACCGCTGGCGATTTTCGTGGTCCGGAGAGCTTGCAGATAGACGATCGGGAACACAACGATCAGAAACAACCCGATCGCGACCAGGTCGCGCATGTCGCCTTGCACGCCGCGATAGGCGACGAGGCACCCTGACGCGAACCCGCCCGCGCAAAGTAGCGTGACCAGGATCAGCTTCAAATGATGGTGCACCACGTACCAGCCGCCGATGAGCGCCAGGAACAGGAACAGACACACCGCGGCCAGCACGCCGGGGTGTGTCGAAAGATACTGAAGGACATCTTGTATCATGGTCCGTTCCTCGCAACATGAAGCCACTGCAATTTACCCGCATACCACTCGATTTTGGAGGAATTGCAAAGTTTTTCGCCGTGCCGACACCAGTATGGCGGCCAACCGGACACACCACGGCGATCGCGGCGTGCAACACGTCTCGATCACGTACACCGAGCGCTTGGCCAAAGCCGGCGTCGTACCTTGGGTCGGCAGCGTCCGCGACAGCTACGACGTCGTGCCGGAGGCGCGCGGGGCGCGACGTCGTGCCGGAGGCGCGCGGGGCGCGACGTCGTGCCGGAGGCGCGCGGGGCGCGACGTCGTGCCGGAGGCGCGCGGGGCGCGACGCCCTCGCCGAGACGATCGACGGGCTCTACAAAGTCGACCGGCGGCAGCCGGGGCCAGCTACTACGCCAGCCTTGGAGGAGCCTGCCGGACGTCCGCCTGGCTCGAGCCAAACAGCCTCCGGAGAACCCGGGGCGGTTCAATCGGGCCGCGTGCGGTCGGCCTTCACCAATTCCTAAGCCTGTTTTGACATGTTTTGGTCTTGGTGGCGCCCAAGCCTTGGCCTAACTCGCTTCGGTCTCGGTGACACCGGGTCGGGGGCGCTTGGGTGGCCCCGATCCCTATCGGGTGTAATGCGTGCGTGCGGGGGGCGAGTTGCGTAAGTTGTGGTCTGCTGGCGACGACCTGAGCGCCTTGCGTCACCTGGCATTGTGCCTATTTGGGTTGATTTGCGCCATCGGTCTGCCGGGGTGCTCTCGCGGAACGGATGTGCGCGCCACTCAGCTCAGCGATCGTCGCGTCTCCGCTGCCAATCTCGACCCAAACACTGGCACCAGCGCAAGCCCCCGGGTCGCGAGCGAAGGCGACGTCATTCCCAAAGGCGGCGGCAGCTACAAGCTGGGGTCGCCATACCAAGTTTCAGGCCGCTGGTACGTGCCGCGCGAAGAGCCGAACTACGATGCGACAGGCGTCGCCTCCTGGTACGGGTCCGACTTTCATGGCCGCAAGACCGCTAACGGCGAGATCTTCGACATGAACGCGCTCACGGCCGCGCATCCGACGTTGCCCATCCCTTCTTATGCCTATGTGACCAATCTCGACAACAATCGCACCGTGCTGGTTCGCATCAATGATCGCGGACCCTACGCCCATGACCGCATTATCGATCTGTCGCGGCAGACGGCACGCGCCATTGGGTCGGAAGGCAAGGGCCTGGTCAACGTCCGCGTGCGCCATGCGGGTCGCGCACCACTCAACGGTGATGATCACCGCGAGCGTCAGCACCTGGCGGCACAGCCGTGGTGGCGCGGCCAGCCCGAATTGGCGGCCATTGATACGCGCGCGTTGTGGACACCACTCCAGAACCTGCAAAGTCTGCCGCCGCCACAGCCCTTCGCCACCACCTCTCAACCGACCGCCTCGAATGGCTGGTCGCCGCTCGCCCATCGGGCAAACCGCAGCGGATTGGGCGCCCGATAGGCTTTTCATGGACGCCGAACTGCCGGGCTCGGACGAGCGCCAACGCTTTTCTGGTGGATCAAATCATTGAAGATTGACAGCCGGCAGGTTGACCCCGGATAGTCGCCGAAGGCGCCACTGATCGGTGTTCGGGAAACGCATGTCGTCAGAAATTGTCGCAACGCTCAACCGGCTGGTCGTGGCGTTCGTTTGGTTCGCCGTGCACGTGCTGCTTTTCGCAACACTCAGCCATGCCCAGAACGCCGAGTTCACCCCCAAAGCCAAACAAGCGATCCTGATGGATGCCGCATCGGGCGCGGTGCTCTATCAGTTCCATGCCGATGAACTTGTCCCGCCGGCCAGCATGAGCAAGCTCATGACATTGGCGGTGTTGTTCAAGTCCATAAAAGGTGGACAGCTTGGCCTCAGCGACGAGTTCCTGGTGAGCGAGCAGGCGTGGCGGCGCGGCGGGGCGCCGTCGGGCACATCGGCGATGATGGTGCCGGTGAACACCAAAGCGCGCCTCGACGAGTTGATTCAGGGCATCATCATTCAGTCAGGCAACGATGCCTGCATCGCTGTTGCCGAAGGAATGGCGGGCACAGAGGATGCCTTTGCGCGGATCATGGAGGCCGAGGCACGAAAGCTAGGCCTCAAGAAATCGACGTTCCGTAATGCGACCGGGCTCTATCATCCGGAGCACTTGATGACGGCGCGCGAACTGGCGATCCTGGCAAGGCATCTGATCACCGAGTATCCTGACCAGTACCGGATTTTTTCGCAAAAGGAATTCCCCTATCGGAAGCATAAGTTCGTCAACCGCAATCCCCTGTTGTTTCTCAGCTTGAATGTCGACGGTCTGAAGACCGGCTTCATCAAGGAATCCGGGTACGGGCTCGTCGCCTCGGCGCTGCAGGATGGAAGGCGACTGATCGTCGTCGTCGGCGGCTTGGCAACGGCGGCCGATCGCAAGGACGAGGCGCAGAAGTTGTTGGAGTGGGGCTTCAAGAGCTTTACGGAGTTCAAGCTGTTCGACGCGGCCGAGACGGTTGGTCAGGCGCGCGTCTGGGGCGGCGAGAGGATGTATGTGTCGCTGGTGGGGCAGGGTGATGTGGCGGTGATCCTGCCGCGGTTTCCGGCCAACCAAAAGCTGCGGGCAGAAATCATCTACAGTGGGCCACTAAAGGCGCCATTGAAGAAGGGTGATCAAGTCGCGAAGCTCAGGGTCACCAGTTCATCGAGTGCGGTCAACGAGGTCCCGCTGTTTGCCTCCGAAGATGTCGCGGTCGCCGGCATGATGCGGCGGGGGATCGACAGCCTCGTGCATATGGCTTTCAAGTGGGTCCCGCTTTAGTCTCGTCCGATGGTCACGGCAAAGTTCATCACCTTCGAAGGCGGGGAGGGCTCCGGCAAGTCGACGCAGGCGGAACGTCTCGCCGCGCGTTTCGCCAGATCGGGCGTGGCGGCTGTCGTTTCGCGTGAGCCGGGGGGAACGCCGCTTGGGGAAAAGATCCGGGCGCTCATACTTGATCGGCGGCCACAGGCCGCAGAGACGGAATTCCTTTTGTTTGCAGCCGCCCGTGCCGAACATCTGGCGGCTTTGATCGTACCGGAGTTGGCGTCGGGACGGTGGGTCATCTGTGACCGGTTCATAGATTCGACGCGCGTCTATCAGGGCAAGTTGGCGGGCATCTCGCCCGCGCTGATCGAAACCTTGGAAAAACTCACGGTGACGCGGATGCCGGATCTGACACTGGTGCTGGATCTGCCGCCAGAGATCGGCCTCGAACGTGCCAAGGCTCGAGGCGGGCAGAACCGTTACGACGAAGCCGCTCTCCCCTATCATCAGTCTCTGCGAGCGGGCTTCCGCGACATCGCTGCGCGGGAGCCCAAACGCTGCGTGGTGATAGACGGAGCGCGCCCGGTCGATGCCGTCGAGGCGGATGTCTGGACAGCCGTTTCGACCCGTCTGCTGGGCCGGCACCCAGGCTGGACGTCCTAGGTCATGGCCCGCGCGACCCAAGTGATCGAGACCGAAGAGCAGCCAGAGGCCGATGGCCTCGAGGGCTTCCAGCACCCGCGTCACACCAACGAACTATTTGGTCATGACACAGCGGAGGCCTTGTTGCGCGAGGCCGTCGCGAACGGCAGGCTGCACCATGGCTGGTTGATCACCGGCGACACAGGCATAGGCAAGTCGACGCTGGCGTGGCGATTCGTCCGCTACCTGCTGGCGGCACCGAGCGAACGGGCAGCGGCGGCGAGGGGGCTGGACGTCGCAGCGGACACCCAAGCCAGCCGTCAGGTCCGCGCGCTTTCGCATCCGGGCCTCTTGCTGCTCAGGCGGCCCTACAACCAGAAGGACAAGCGATTCGCCGCGTCGATCCCGATCGACGAGGTTCGGCGTCTCCGAAACTTTCTGTCCCATTCCGCGGCCGAAGGCGCCTGGCGCGCGGTGATTGTCGACACCGCCGACGAACTGAACATCAATGCCGCCAACGCTCTCTTGAAATCGCTCGAAGAACCTCCGCCACGAACCGTGTTTCTGCTGGTCTCGTCCGAGCCGGGCCGGTTGCTGGCGACCATTCGATCCCGCTGCCGCACGTTACAATTGGCGCCGCTGCAACGGGAACCGCTGCGCCGCGCGGTGCGTCAGGCGCTGTCGTCGAGCGAGATAGGTGAGCCCGATCCTTCGCAATGGCTGACGCTCGAGCGATTGGCCCACGGCAGCGTGCGCAGCGTTCTGGGTTTGCAGTCGGCCGGTGGGCTCGATCTCTATGAGCGTGTCGTTGCGTTGATCACGACGCTCCCGGCTGTCGACTGGACCCTGGTTCACGCACTCGGCGACGAACTCGGAGGCAATGCGGCCGAGCAGCGGTTCGAGCTGTTCTATCAGCTGCTGCTGGATCTCGTCGCGCGCCTCATTCGCAGTGCCGCGACAGGCACCGGGCCCGATGACGAGCAGGTGCTGGCCAATAAGTTGATCGGGTCTCAGCGGCTTGCCACCTTTGCCGAGCTGTGGGAAAGAGTGGCACGCGCGAAGACTGACACCCTTGCGCTTAATCTGGACCGCAAGGCACTTATTCTCGAAACAATGCGTGATCTGGAAGCAGCCGCGCGATCCTGACGGGCACCGGGCCGATGCTCGAAGCGGCCCGCCGGGTCCTGTCGAGATTGAAGGAAATTTGGCGCGTGGCGCAAAAGTTCTACATCACGACGGCGATCTCTTATCCGAACGGTGCGCCGCACATCGGCCACGCCTATGAGGCGATCGCCAGCGACGCCATCGCGCGGTTCGAGCGGCTCGACAGCAAGGACGTGCTCTTTCTGACCGGCACCGACGAGCACGGGCTCAAGATGGTGCAGACCGCGGCGCAAGAGGGCGTCACACCTCGCGCACTGGCCGACCGCAACTCGGCCCGCTTTCGCGAGATGGCCGCAACCCTCGATGTTTCCTGCGACGATTTCATCCGCACAACCGAGCCGCGCCATTATGAGGCCTGCGCTGAGCTGTGGCGGCGCATGGCGGCGGCCGGAGACATTTTCAAGAAAAAGTACGGCGGTTGGTACTCGGTCCGTGACGAGGTCTACTACAAAGAGGCCGAGACCGAGATCCGCGAAGACGGCAAGCGCTACTCGACGACCACCGGCACGCCCGTTGAATGGACCGAGGAGGAGACCTTCTTCTTCCGCCTGTCCGCGTACCAGCAGAAGCTTCTGGATCACTACGAGGCCAATCCAGATTTCGTGCTGCCTCCCGAACGGCGCAACGAGGTCGTGAGTTTCGTGAAGATGGGGCTCGAGGATCTTTCGATCTCGCGGTCGACGCTCGATTGGGGCATCCCCGTGCCAGGGACGCCCGAGCATGTCATGTACGTTTGGATCGATGCGTTGAACAACTACGTCACGGCCACGGGTTTGCTCAACGGCGGCGGATCGCGCGCGAACCATTGGCCGGCCGACGTCCACGTCATCGGCAAGGATATCGTCCGCTTTCATGCCATCTATTGGCCAGCATTTCTCATGAGCGCAGGATTGCCGTTGCCGCACCGCGTGTTCAGCCACGGGTTCGTGCTGGTCAAGGGCGAAAAGATGTCGAAGTCGGTCGGCAATGTCGTCGATCCGTTCGCGCTGGCGTCGCACTATGGCGTCGACCAGACCCGCCACTTCTTCCTGCGCGAGGTTGTGTTTGGCAGCGACGGCAACTACGCGCCCGATATGATCGCAACCCGCATCAACGCCGACCTCGCAAACGGTCTCGGCAACCTCGCCCAGCGCTCACTTTCGATGATCACCAAAGGGTTCGGCGGATTGGTGCCACAACCGGGTCCGTTCACCGACGCCGACACTGCGCTGCTGGCAAAGGCAGACGCACTCTATGGGCTCTGCCGAACCGCCATGGACCGGCAGGCGATCAAGACGTGGCTCGACGCGGTGTGGGACGTGATCGGGGAGGGTGATCGCTATTTTGCCAGCGAGAAACCGTTCGACAAGGCATTGAGCTCAGAGCGCAAGGGTACGATCCTTTACGTTGCAGCCGAAGTCGTGCGCCAACTCGCCATTCTCGTGCAGCCCGCCATGCCGGCATCTGCATCGAAGCTGCTCGATCTCCTCGCCCAGCCGGTCGCGGCCCGTTCGTTCGCAGCACTAGGGAGCGCGGGACGACTCGCGCCGGGAACGCAACTTCCCGAACCGCAGGGTGTGTTTCCGCGCTACGTCGATCCCACGGTGGAGGCCGGCAAGGCTGCACCGACGGCCGAGCAGCAAAAGCAGCAAAAACTCGAGAAGCAGCAAAAGAAGAACGCCAGTCGGGAGATGGGCAAGGTTCAGGGCCGCGACAAGAATTCCGGCGACAAAGCAGGCCGGGGGCAGACCTGATGCTCGTCGATCATCATTGCCATCTCGATTTTCCACAGTTTGCGGGCGATCTCGACGGGATCGTCGGGCGCGCGAAGGCTGCTGGCGTCGAGACGCTGGTCACCATTTCGACGCGCATCCGGCGGTTGCCCGAACTCTTGGCCATCGCCGGCGCTTATCCGGACGTTTGGTGCTCGGTCGGCACCCATCCCCATCAGGCCGACGAAGAGCGGGGTATCGAAACCGACGAAATCGTTCGCCTGAGCCACCACCCGAAAGTTGTGGCGATTGGCGAGGCCGGGCTCGACTACTACTACAAGCACGCTTCGCCCGAGGCCCAGGCCGAAGGTTTCCGCCGGCATATCGCAGCCGCGCGCATCACCGGTTTGCCGCTCGAGATTCACACACGTGACGCCGATGCGGATACGCTGGCAATCATCGAGGACGAGCACGCCAACGGCGCGTTCCCAGGTATCCTGCACTGCTTCACCGGTGGCCGGACGCTCGCCATGCGTGCGGTCGAGCTCGGGCTCTACGTCTCGTTCTCGGGCGTGGTCAGCTTCAAGAAGGCTGATGAACTGCGCGCCATCGCCAGTGCGGTACCTCTCGACCGGTTGTTGATCGAGACGGATGCGCCATTCCTCGCGCCCGAGCCGCATCGGGGCCGGACCAATGAGCCAGCCTATGTGGCGCACACCGCGGCGGCGATCGCAGCGGCCCGCGGCATCGCAGCAGATGAACTTGCGGCGGCAACGACCGACAACTTCTACAGGCTGTTTACCAAGGCTCGGCGTCCTCAGCAGCAGGCATTGGCCCGCGGGTTGGCCGTGGTATGAGCTATCGCCTGACGATCCTCGGCTGCGGATCCAGCGGTGGTGTGCCCCGCATCGGTGCCATGTGGGGGCAGTGCGATCCCAGCAACCCGAAGAACCGCCGTCGCCGGTGCTCGGTGCTCGTTGAGCGATTGGATGGCGCGCGGCGAACCGCCGTCCTTGTCGACACAGCCCCCGATCTCCGCGAGCAACTTCTCGACGTCCGCTGCGACTCCGTTGACGCAGTGCTCTACACGCACGATCACGCCGACCACACCCATGGGATCGACGACCTCCGCATGGTCGCCTATGCCATGAAGCGGCGGATCGACGTCTATGCCGATGCGGCCACACGCCGTAGCCTCGTCGAGCGTTTCGCATACTGTTTCGAGACCCCAGCCGGGTCGAGTTACACGCCCATCCTCACCGCGCATGAGATGGGGCCCGAGGCGCCAGTGGTCATCGAAGGCGCTGGCGGCGTCATTGCCTGCACCCCAATCGAACAGGTGCACGGGGACATTACGACGCTTGGTTTCCGCATCCGCGATCTAGCCTATTCGCCCGATGTAAGTGAGTTGCCGCCCGAGGCCGTCGACAAGCTCGAGAACCTCGACGTCTGGATCGTCGATGCGCTGCGCTATACGCCGCACCCGAGCCACCTCAGCGTCAAGCAAGCCCTGAAGTGGATCGAGCGCCTGAAGCCGAAGCGTGCCATCCTCACTCACATGACCACTGATCTCGACTATGAAACCCTATGCCGCGAACTGCCGCCCGGCGTCGAGCCTGCCTACGACGGAATGGTGATCGGCTTCGACTGAACGACTGCGCAGTGCAGCACGCCGTTTCAACCCTCGGCTGGGGCAGGTTTGGCGGCCGCCTTCCAGTCCCGAAACTTGAACGACTGGCCATTGAACGCGCATTGCGGGGCGGCCAGTTCCACGAACATCGGGCCCAGTTCGCTCGGGTGCGGCAGCGACTCGGGGTTCTCGCCGGGAAAGGCTTTGGCGCGCATTTGCGTCCGGGTGGGGCCCGGATTGACGATATTCACGCGCACCTTCGTCGTCGCCACTTCGTGGGCATATGTTCTGACCAGCGCATCGAGGCCCGCTTTCGACACGGCATAGGGTCCCCAATAGGCATTCTTGCCCGTGCTAGCGCCTGATGTGACGAACACGGCACGGCCAGCGTCCGAGCGCTGCAGCAGTGGATCGAGCGTGCGGATCAAACGCCAGTTGGCCGTGAGATTGGTCTCGATTACTGCGGTCCAGGCTGTTTCCGTCACGTGGGCCAGGGGCGACAACGGACCGAGCATTCCCGCATTGCCGACCAGGATGTCGAGCTTGCCCCATCGCTGGAAGATCGTCGGCCCGAGTTGATCGACCCTGTCGCCTTTGCGAAGATCGAGTTGCAGCAGGGTGGCTGCACCGCCCGCAGCACGGATCTCATCGTCCAGATCTTCGAGCGCGCCGGTCGACCGGCCAGTAACGATGACGTGTGCGCCTTCGCGCGCCAAGGCAACGGCGACCGCGCGCCCGATCCCGCGAGAAGCGCCGGTGACCAGGGCAATTCGATCCTTGAGCCTTTTGGCCGTCGACATTGATGACCTCGATGGTTGCTCGTGTTCCTCATGGTTCATACTCGTGTTCTCGAGGGCGTCACGAGGGGAAGCAAAGGTGTGAACCGGTACACGAGGCCGGGTCGGGGTCTGCCGCATGGAGTGGCGAATGTAGTGGACTGGCGAGACGCCGCAAGCGGCGGCGCTTGAAATGGTTTCAGCGCCCGCGCCGAGGTCGGCCACCGAGCCGGTGCGCGGATGGTCGGCAAAACACCGCAAAATGCCGTCAGCGGACCTCGGCCAGCAGCGAAAGCTGCCGTGGCGTATGGGCCCCGTTCTGATCGGTGAGTTCGGTCGGATACTCGCCGGTGAAGCAGTGGTCGGCGAATTGCGGACAGCGGCTGTCACGGGCATCCAGGCCGACGGCCCGGTAGATGCCATCGACGGATATGAAGGCGAGACTCGTCGCGCCCATGAACTGCCGCATTTCGTCGAGGGTCATGTTGGCCGCGAGCAGGTCCGATTTCCGCGGTGTGTCGATGCCGTAATAGTCCGGATGTGTGATCGGCGGCGAGGAGATCCGCATGTGGACCTGGCGGGCGCCGGCCTCGAACATCATCTGCACGATCTTCTTCGACGTCGTACCGCGCACCACGCTGTCGTCGATCAGCACAATCGAGCGGCCGCGGATGACGCCGGCATTGGCCGAGTGCTTGAGCTTGACGCCGAAAGCCCGGATCTTCTGGGTCGGTTCGATGAACGTGCGTCCGACGTAGTGATTGCGGATGATGCCCAGTTCGAACGGTATGCCCGATTCCTGCGCGTAGCCGATCGCAGCCGGCACGCCCGAGTCAGGAATGGGCACGATGACCTCGGCGTCCGCGGGTGCTTCGCGTGCGAGCTGAATGCCCATCCGCTTGCGGATGTCATAGACGCTGCGTCCGCCGATGATGCTGTCGGGACGTGAGAAGTAGATGTACTCGAAGATGCAAGGCCGAGCCGGCCGGGCTGGAAACGGGCGATGGCTTTGCAGCCCGTCCTCCTCGGTGATGGTGACAACCTCACCGTTCTGGACTTCGCGCAGGAATTCGGCGCCGACTATGTCAAGGGCGCAGGTTTCCGATGCCAGCACGTAGCCGCCATTTTCCAGTCGTCCAATGACCAGCGGCCGGAGTCCGATCGGGTCACGCGCGCCGATCAGCATGTTGTTGGTGAGGCAGGCGAGTGCGTAGGCGCCCTCGATCTGGCGCAGCGCCTCGATGAAGCGTTCGACGATCCGCCGCTTCTGCGAACGCGAGATGAGATGCAGGATCACCTCGGTGTCGGAGGTCGATTGGCAGATGGCACCTGACTGGATCAGTTCGCCACGGATCGTCAGCGCGTTGGTCAGATTTCCGTTGTGGGCCACCGCAAAGCCACCCGTGTCGATATCGGCGAACAGCGGCTGCACGTTGCGGAGGATCGGCTCACCCGTCGTCGAATATCGGTTGTGGCCGACAGCCGACCGCCCCTTGAGGCGCTTGATCACGCTCGGACGATTGAAGTTGTCGCCGACAAGACCCATCCGGCGTTCGGAATGGAACTGTTTGCCGTCGAAGGTGACGATGCCGGAGGCTTCCTGGCCGCGATGTTGGAGTGCATGCAACCCGAGCGCCGTCAGTGCAGCTGCGTCGGGGTGCCCAAAAACAGCAAAGACCCCGCATTCCTCGCGAAGTCTGTCATCGTCATACCTCAGAGCCTCGGGTCCGTCGGAGAACTGTCGCGCCGCAGTGCGTTGCGTCATAAGGGCCTCCCGCTCGAGCATGTGTCGCTGCTCTCAGCCTAACGAACTGGCGTCGGGCCCATCACGTTCATGGTGGGCCACCGTATATCGCCTGGACTCCGGACCTATGCCGCTCATCGAGTTTAGCCCGAGTCGGGATCAACCGTGCGCGCAGCCAGTGACGGTCGTCGGCATGACAGATATATGAAAACCCGGTCCCCTGACCAGTGCAGCATATTGTCCACTCGCGGCAGGGTTCACGAAACCTTGCTGTTCGCCCGGTGTTCCGGGCGGCGCCTTATCCTGTGACGGAACGTAGCGCACCAGGATCTGACGGAAGCTGTTTCCCGTGCTCTTGATGTAGGGGAGCGATTTTGCCTCGCGCACCCATTCGATCTGCTGTTTCGGATCGGGGAAGAACGCCTCGTAGAACATGTACGGGATCACGATCAGCACGAAGCCGCGCACCACGCCGAACACGAAGCCGAGTACCCGGTCGATCATGCCCACGCGGCTATCGAGGATCGAGTCGGAGATCCGCGCGGTCAGCAGGTGTACGACGATGAGCACGATGAGAAAGATGATTGTGCCGATAACGATCTGGGCGATCGCCGTCTGGGTGCCCATCTGATCGGCCATTTCCCTGGCGAATTGCTTCTGGAACAGCACAAAGTAGAGCGTTGCACCGCCCGCTACGGCCCAGGAGACAATCGACAGCAACTCGCGTGTGAAGCCACGGTACATCGCGAGAAGACCGGAAATGAACGCCACGGCCAGGAGGCCGGCGTCGAGGTAGGTCAAAGGACCGATCATGGTCTCAGCACTCCATCGATAGACGTGACCAAAAAACTGGCGATTGTTTCAACGGCGCCGAGTGTCTCGGCCAAGCATGGCACATGAACCTCATGGGCGTTCAGTCGCATGGGGACAGCAGCTCCGCAAGCTCCTTCAAATGCCCGATGCGTGTCAGCTGGAGCTTGGTCGCGCCCCGTTCGACGTCACCCGACGCCGGCAGAACCACATTCGAGAACCCCAGCTTCTGCGACTCTTTCAGTCGATGTGCCATGTGGCTCGCAGGCCTCACTGCCCCGGATAACGAAATTTCGCCGAAGTACACGTTATCCCGAGGCAGAGCAGCCCCTGAAAACGACGAAAGCAGGGCAGCGGCTGCGGCAAGGTCAGCGGCCGGCTCGTTGATTTTGAGCCCTCCCGCAACGTTGAGGTAAACATCGAGGGTCGAAAAAGACACCCCGCAACGTGCATCGAGTACCGCAAGCAGCATCGAAAGCCGGTTGGAGTCCCAACCCACGACGGCCCGGCGCGGTGTACCGAGGCCCGATGGCGCCACTAGCGCCTGGATCTCGACCAGGATCGGCCGCGTGCCTTCCATCCCGGCGAATACGGCGATGCCAGGGCTCTTTGTGTTGCGCTCCCCGAGGAACAATTCAGACGGGTTCTGGACCTCACGAAGGCCCGAGCCGATCATCTCGAACACACCGATCTCGTCGCTTGCGCCGAACCGGTTCTTGACCGCCCGAAGGATACGGTAGGGGTGGCCGCGGTCGCCCTCGAAGTACAGCACGGTGTCGACCATGTGCTCGATCACCTTGGGGCCCGCGATGTTGCCGTCCTTGGTGACGTGCCCAACCAGCAGCACGGCGCTGCCCTGGGTCTTGGCGTAGCGGATGAGGGTCTGGGTCGCCGCGCGCACCTGGCTCACGGTGCCTGGGGCCGCTTCGAGCGCATCGGCCCACAGCGTCTGGATACTGTCGACGACCACCAGATCGGCGCGGGGGCCGTCGGCGAGTGTGGCCAGAATGTTCGCAACGTTGGTTTCGGCCGCCAGCGCCACGGGCGCGTCGGCCACTCCGAGGCGTTCGGCGCGCAACCGTACTTGGGCCACCGCCTCTTCGCCCGAGAAATAGATCGCGCGGCGGCCGGCGCGGGCGAGGGACGCGGTCAACTGCAAGAGCAGCGTCGATTTGCCGATGCCAGGTTCACCGCCGATGAGGATCGCCGACCCGGGCACGATGCCGCCGCCCGTGACGCGGTCGAGTTCGGTGCTGCCTGTCGAAAAGCGCGGGGCTTCCGCCGTGCTGCCGGTCAGACTTTCGAGCTTCACCGCCCGGCCGCGCGTCGACTTGGTGATGCCAGACCCCGGCGCTGGGCCCGCGTCCGTCTCTTCGGCCATCGTGTTCCACTCGCCGCAACCGGCGCACTTGCCGGCCCATCGCGTGGCGGCCGCCCCGCAGTTCTGGCAGACAAAACTGTTCTTGGACGACTTGGCCATTGGTCAGCCTCCGCCCACGTAGATGCGTTGAAAGCGGGGTCCGAGACGCGTCAGGATCTCATAGCCGATGGTGCCGGCGCGCCGGCCGGCTTCTTCGAGTGTAATCGTGGGCCCGATGAGTTCGGCCCAGTCGCCGCTCTGGCAGGAGCCTGGTTCGAGGTCGGTGACGTCGACGGTGATCAGATCCATGGAAATTCGGCCCACAACTGGCGAAAGTATGCCACCGAAAGCCACGGCGCCATTTTCGCAGCCATTCGATGCGCTGCCGGATCGCGGGATACCATCGGCGTATCCCGCTGCGATGATCGCAATCCGGCTCGGCCGAGCAGCGTTCCAAATGCCTGAATAGCCGACGCTTGCGCCCACTGCGACATCGCGCACCTGCAGGACCCGAGCGTGGACCGTGACGACAGGCTCCACCGGAGTGCGCTGGCTTCCGGACGGCTGTCCCCCGTAGAGCGCATATCCTGGCCGCATGAGATCGCAGTAGAACGCGGGGCCGAGCATCATGCCATCCGACGCCGCCAAACTGGCCGGTGTGACAGGCAACTTGCTGCGCAGTAGCTGGAACGTTTCGAGCTGCTGGGCGTTCTTCGGATCGTCCGCCGCGTCCGCCGATGCGAGATGGCTCATGATCAATTGGAGGTCGATCTGTGCCCAAAGGCCGGGCTCTTGGCTCAGAGATAGAACGTCGGCCTTCGGCAACCCGAGGCGGTTCAAGCCAGAGCAGACGTGAAGCGCGGCGGCCGGTCGCGTGCCGGTCGCGCGTCCGAACGCCGCCAATGCCTGTACCTCTTCGAGGCTCGACAGGACTGGCCGGGCCCTGATCCTCGAATACTCTTGCTCCGCTCCTGGCAGCAACCCGTCGAGAACATAAATCACCGCATCTGGTGCGAGCGCGCGCACCTCGATGGCTTCCCCCAACCTTGCGACGAAGAACGTGGCGCAGCCCGCCGTTGCAAGCGCCGGTACGCAGCGGATGGCCCCAAGTCCGTAGGCATCGGCCTTGACGACCGCGGCACATTCCGCCGGGCGGCCGAGGGCCGCGAGAACGCGCCAGTTGGCCGCAAGCTGGTCGAGATCGATCCTGATCACGCCCGTGGTGCCCGGCGGCAGTGCGGCGTCGTGCTGTTGTCGAGACCCTACCATCCCGTCACACGATACGACTGTGTCACCGGTGCGGGAGCTGTTGGTAGTCGCGGGCCAGATTGCCGAAGCGCGTGAACTGGCTCTCGAACGACAACTCCACCGTGCCCACGGGGCCGTGACGCTGCTTGCCGATGATGACCTCGGCCTTGCCCGACACGCTCATCATCTTCTGTTGCCACTCGGCGAACTCCGCGGTTCCTTCGCTCGGCTTGGTACGTTCGACATAGTATTCCTCGCGAAACACGAACATGACAACGTCGGCGTCCTGCTCGATCGAGCCCGATTCACGCAAGTCCGAGAGTTGCGGCCGCTTGTCCTCGCGCTGCTCGACCTGACGCGACAGCTGCGACAATGCGATGATCGGGACCACCAACTCCTTGGCCAGTGCTTTGAGGCCGGTGGTGATCTCGGTGATTTCCTGAACGCGGTTGGCTTCCGACCGTTTGCCGGAGCCCGACAACAGCTGGAGATAGTCGACGATCAGCAGCCCGAGCCCGTGCTGGCGCTTTAACTTGCGCGCTCGAGCGGCGAGCTGGGCGATGGTGATACCGCCGGTCTGGTCGATGTAGAGCGGGATGCGGCTCATTTCCTGGCTGACGTTGACAAGCTTGCCGAATTCGGTTTCGTCGATCATCCCGCGCCGGATTTTCTCGGACGGGATCTCTGCCTGCTCGGACAGGATACGGGTGGCCAGCTGCTCGGCCGACATTTCGAGCGAAAAAAACGCGACCACCGCGCCGTCCACCGCTTTGGTCGTGCCGTCTGCCTGCACTTCGGCCCGGTAGTTCCTGGCGACATTGTAGGCGATGTTGGTCACAAGTGCGGTCTTGCCCATCGACGGGCGGCCGGCAAGCACGATCAAGTCCGACGACTGCAAGCCGCCCATCTTGCTGTCGAGGTCGTTCAATCCGGTCGAGAGGCCTGAGAGGTGGCCGTCGCGCTGATAGGCGGCGTTGGCCATGTCGATCGCGGTGGTCAGCGCCGCCCCGAACGTCTGGAAGCCCTGGCCGTATTTCCCGCCTTCGGCCAGCTGATAGAGGCGGCCTTCGGCCTCCTCGATCTGGGTCTTCGGTGGATGGTCGACGGGGCTGTCGTAGGCGCCGTTGACCAGGTCCTCGCCGATCAGGATCAGGTGCCGGCGGACAGCCAGATCGTAGATCGTGCGGCCGTAGTCGTGGGCGTTGATGATGGTGGTGGCATTCGCAGCCAGCCGGCCAAGATACTGCGGCACCGTCAAGTGCGCGTCGATCGGTTCGGCGTTCTCGAAGAACGTCCGCATCGTGATCGGCGTGGCCTGTTTGCCAGCCTGAATCAGCTTCGATGCGACATTGAAGATCTCGGCGTGCAGCGGATCGTAGAAGTGTCCGCTTTCGAGGAACCCCGAGACGCGGTCCAGCGCCTCGTTGTTGACCAGCATCGCGCCGAGCAGCGCCTGCTCGGCCTCGATGTTGTGGGGGGCCTGACGGAATGAGATCGGCTCGTCAGCTTGTGCTGCAGCCTTGAGTCGGTCGGCGGGGAGGAGTGCGTGCTGTGCCATGGGCGGGACGTTTCCGCGATTCGGGTGCTCGACCCAATGCGGGACTGCCCTCTCGCGTTCGGGAAATTTGTTGTTCATCCCCGTTACGCACGTCGTGCGTGCTTGCCAATCGCGCGAATCGCGTCAGGCGCCCGTCATCGAAACAGGACACCCGCGGCAAGCCGCGGGCGTCCACGTGTAACCTGTTGGTGCAGCCCGGACCTCAGCCCTCGTCGCCGGCTTCGACTGGGCCAGAGCGCGCACCATCCACGAACGCTTCGTCTGGATTGAAGGTCTCGAGCTCGATCTTTTCGTCCTTGACCATCGTCACGTCCTCGCCACGCGACTGGCGCTCGGCTTCGTCCGCAGAGCGGGCGACGTTGAGCTTGACCTTGACGATCACCTCAGGATGCAGCGCTACGCGAATGTCTTCGACGCCGAGCGACTTGATCGGCTTGTCGAGGATGACCTGGCGACGGTCGATCGTGAACCCGCCGGCGGTGATGACATCCGAGATATCGCGGGTCGAGACCGACCCGTAGAGCTGGCCGGTGTCGCCGGCCGAGCGAATGGCGATAAAGGTCTTTCCATCGAGTTGAGTGGCGACGGCCTCGGCTTCCTTCTTCTGGGCAAGGTTATTGGCCTCGAGCTGGGCGCGCTGGCCGTCGAAAACCATCTTGTTGTCCTCGGTGGCGCGCAGCGCCTTCTTTTGAGGCAACAGATAGTTGCGCGCAAAGCCGTCTTTCACGGTGACGACGTCGCCCATCTGGCCCAACTTGCCGATGCGCTGCAGCAGAATGACTTGCATGTTCTGAGTTCCCTTCGTGTGGACTGGATAGAAATGGCTGATGGATTTGGAGTAGCGGTCGAGGTGTCTTACTGGGTTCGAGCAAGCTAGGGCGTGGGCGGCCCGGCACCGGCCGAAGGATGCGGCGGCGACGGGCCGCCGGACGGCCTCAAGGGGCGGATCCCGTCGGCGAGTCCAAGAACGGCTATCAACGGCATAGCCAGACTGCTGAACACGATCACTGCGCCGTAAATCCCCCACAGTGCGAACGATCGCCACGGATGCCCGCGCGTGACGTTGTGGATGACTGCGAGCCCCACCAGCACGAATGCGAAAAACAGGGCGCCGAAGAACGCCGCCGCCAAAAGTCCGGTGTAACCCGTGAAGAAGGTTCCGATGGTTGCGAGGGCAAAAAGCGCGGGCAGTGCTCGGGGCAAGGTCAACAAGCTCAAATCGGGCCAGGGCCGCGACAGCACACCTCCCGCGAGCGCCAGCCGGCTTCCGAGCCAAACGTTGAACAACATGGTCGCCATGACCGAAAGGGCCATCGCAGCCGGAAGCAACAACAGCGATATCTCTGCCAACTCCGCGATCTCGGTGTCGTTCAACGTCCGGCCTCCCGCGAGCTCGGGGAACATCTTGGTGGCGAAGGACTCCGCGAAGCCGCGCAACGAGGATTTGATCTGGCTCATGTCCGGGCCGAGCATCAGCATCAAGCCCAAGGCCAACAGGCCGGACATGATAGCGGCAGCGGCCACGACTCCTCCCGCGGGGTACCATTCTGTAGTAGCCGGGCCGGACGCGGGTCCGGCCGCGCCTGCGGCAGCAGGTACAACCCTGCTGAGGCCAGACAGGTGAACCAGGTAAACCAGTGGGATGGCCTGCGAAACCAGAAACGCGAGGCTGAAGCTCGGGTTTACGGCGGCCAACAAAGCAAGCGCGCCGGATAGGGCACCGATTCCCGCCGCAACCCGGCCCCAACCCATACCAGCGATAACGAGCGGCAATCCGGTGAACATAACAACCACCAGCCGCACCGGAACCGATCCGACAGCAGCGGTTGCGAAGAGCAGTGCGGCCGCGAGCCCGGCCACGATCCCGATCAATAGGGTATTGGTCATCAAGGTTCAGCTGTCCCGCGAAAATCCGCGGTTAGAGACGGCGCTGCCGCCCCAACCCATGGAAACGGCGATGCCAGCCCGGAGCCGGCATCGCCTGGTACACGACTATTTCAGAACGTAGGGCAATAGCCCGAGGAACCGCGCCCGCTTGATGGCACGCGAGAGTTCCCGCTGCTTTTTTGCCGAAACGGCCGTGATGCGGCTCGGGACGATCTTACCCCGCTCGGACACATAGCGCCCCAACAAACGCACATCCTTATAGTCGATTTTCGGTGCCTGATCGCCCGAGAACGGGCACGTCTTGCGGCGACGATGGAAGGGGCGGCGCGCTGGGCCGCCGGCTGCGATTTCTGCCATGGACTAGCCCTCAGAACCGGATGTTGAACCAGGATTGGGATCGCGTGGAGCGCGCGGTGGACGGGGCCCACCATCGCCGCCGGGACCGCCGGCGAAGCCACCCTCGCGGGGTGCACGCGGAACGCCATCGCCACCGCCGCCGCCACCGCCAAATCCGCCTTCACGTGGCGGTCGCGGACCCCTGGGCGCATCGCCTGCACCACCCGGACCACCCCCGAAGCCACCCTCACGCGGAGGGCGCGGACGGAATGTCGAGCCTTCGCGCTCGCCGCCACGGCCACCGCCGCCGCCAAAGCCGCCGCGATCACCACCGCGTCCGCCACCGCCACCGAACCCACCGCGATCACCACCACGGCCACCGCTGCCGCCGAAGCCGCCGCGATCACCACGGTCTCCACGCTCGCCGCGATCGTCACGGTCGGACTTGCGCATCATGGCCGACGGTTCGGTTTCGAGTGCCTCGACCTTGACCGTAATAAAGCGAATGATGTCTGTGGAGATGCCCATGCGGCGCTCCATCTCGGCCACCGCCGCCGGCGGCGCCTCGATGTTCATCAACGCATAATGAGCCTTCCGGCTCTTCTTCATTTTAAAGGCGAGGCCCTTGAGGCCCCAGTATTCCGTCTTCGGAACCTTGCCGCCACCTTCCTCGATGACGGTCGAATATTCCTTGATCAAAGCCTCCACCTGCTGTTGGGAGACGTCCTGGCGCGCCAGGAAGACATGCTCGTAGAGCGGCATGCAATGGCCTTTCTATTCGTTCCGACTGCCCGTTCCGGTGCAAAGCCTCTGTTGGACCCGGGAAGGCCCACCAAGACGACCCAAAGAGCGAAGACACGGGGAGACGGACCTTAGACCTCGATGTGCCGTGGCACATGCGGACAAGCCCTACGAAGCCGCATTGAAACGGCTCCGCCTCCCGTTCAGCCTCCAACCGGAGCGGGTGAAGCGCGGGTTATACGCGTTTTTGGCCCGAGGGCAAGCGGTTGCCCTCGGTCAAACGTCTGGCGCGCCATCTTGACTCCCGTCCATCGCGCGTGCATCAGCCCGCAACTCCACGATCAACGGACCGTTCGAGAGGCACTCGCCGCATGGCTAAAGCATTCGTATTCCCCGGGCAGGGAAGCCAGGATGTCGGGATGGGTCGCGAACTCGCGGCTCAGTTTCCGGCGGCCCGCGAGGTGTTCGACGAAGTCGACGCGGCACTCGGCCAGAAGCTGTCCGCGCTCATGTGGGACGGTCCCAAGGACGCACTGACGCTGACCGAGAACGCTCAGCCGGCGCTGATGGCGGTGTCCATGGCCGTGATGCGCGTGCTCGAGCGTGAACTTGGCT
Source organism: Hyphomicrobium sp. (assembly GCA_002928395.1). Lineage (GTDB taxonomy): Bacteria > Pseudomonadota > Alphaproteobacteria > Rhizobiales > Hyphomicrobiaceae > JAKAML01. The sequence goes on along the minus strand of PEQZ01000014.1, from coordinate 8,505 downwards.
TTTCGTTGCCGGCCCATGTCGAGCTCGTAGCCGGACATTCACTCGGTGAATACTCGGCCCTGGCTGCCGCTGGAGCCATCACGCTGTCCGATACCGCGCGACTGCTCAAGCTGCGCGGCCAAGCCATGCAGAGGGCGGTTCCCGTCGGCCAGGGCGCGATGGTCGCACTTTTGGGCGTGGGCATGGATGTCGCCTTGAAAGTCGCCGAGGCCGCTTCTCGAGGCGAGGTCTGTCAGGTCGCCAACGACAACGAGCCGACACAGGTCGTGCTTTCGGGCCACAAGTCGGCGATCGACCGCGTCGCCGATGTCGGCAAGGCTTTCGGTGTTCGTCGCGCGCTGCCGCTGCCCGTCTCGGCCCCGTTCCATTGTGCGCTGATGCAACCTGCGGCCGATGCGATGGCCGAAGCATTGGCCAACGTCGACATCAAGCCCCCAGCCGTCCCAGTCATCGCCAACGTGCTCGCCACCCCCATCAGCGACCCGGCCGAAATCCGGCGCCGCCTGGTCGAACAGGTGACAGGCACGGTTCGCTGGCGCGAAAGCGTTGCGTTCATGTCGGCTCATGGCATTACGCATGTGTTCGAGATCGGACACGGCAAGGTCCTGGCTGGTCTCGTCAAAAGAATTGAAAAATCATTCGAGGCTGCGTCGATCGGATCGCCGACCGACATCGAAGCCGCAACCAAAGCACTGAAAGGGTGAAACACCTATGTTCGATCTCACGGGCAAAACGGCATTGGTCACCGGCGCCACGGGCGGCATCGGAGAAGCCATCGCGCGCGCCTTCCACAAGGCGGGTGCCACGGTCGCCATTTCCGGCCGCAAAGTCGACAAGCTCGATGCCCTCGAGGCCGAGCTCGGCGACCGCGCCGTCGTCGTACCTTGCGACCTCGCCGACCGGGCGCAGGTGGCCAAGCTCATTGATGAGGCTGTCAAGGCGCTGGGCGGCCGCCTCGATATCATCGTCAACAATGCCGGGCTCACCAAGGACAACCTGTTCATGGTGATGAAGGACGAGCAGTGGGACGACGTCATCGCGGTCAATCTCACCTCGACGTTCATGCTGTGCCGAGCGGGATCGCGTCACATGATGCGCTCGAAGACGGGCTATGGCCGCATCATCAACATCGCGTCGGTCTCGGGCGTGTTCGGCAATCCTGGTCAAGGCAACTATGCGGCGTCCAAGGCCGGGATGATCGGCATGACCAAATCTCTGGCGCGCGAGGTCGCCTCCCGCGGCATCACTGCCAACTGCATCGCGCCGGGCTTTATCAAAACGGCGATGACCGACGTTCTGAACGACAAGCAGACCGAGGAAATCTCGAAAATGATTCCGGCCCAGCGATTCGGCTCGCCTGAGGATATCGCCGCGGGCGCGCTCTACCTCGCCAGTAACGAGGGCGGCTACATCACCGGCCAAACACTGCACATCAACGGCGGCATGGCGATGGTGTGACGCAGAGAATGGTTAATCGTCCAAATTGGCTCGAACTCAGCCTGTCGCCCGAAACCAAGGCACATGTTTGCGTTGAGCGGGGTGATATCGTTGCTCGGCCAGCGCTGGCCAAGGGTATGGAAGTGTGTTAACGACCCTCGGTTTTCGGGCGTTGAAGCTGGGGAAAAACCCATGCTGCTCCGACTTCAGCGCAGTCACGCGCGGGGGACTCTGATAGCCGCGTCGGGTGGGGCGGTGCGACGGCGCACTCGACCCTGGTAGAAGGGCGCGGAACGAACAAACATTTGATCCAGAATCGCGCCGTCGTGGCCGATCTGGAACTGGAACTAGGACAACAAGGGGACAGCGAATATGAGCGATGTCGCAGAGCGCGTGAAGAAGATCGTGATCGAGCATCTCGGCGTCGAGGCTGAAAAAGTGGCCGAGAACGCGAGCTTCATCGATGATCTTGGCGCCGACAGCTTGGACACGGTCGAACTCGTCATGGCGTTTGAGGAAGAGTTCGGCTGCGAGATTCCGGACGATGCCGCGGAGCACATCCTGACCGTCGGTGATGCCGTGAAGTTTCTGGAAAAGAACGCAAGCACCGCGGCTTGAGCCCGTCGTCTCAGCTCAACGTGTGGCCGTGGCATCGAGCGGGTTCGAAAGTTTAGATCCCAAAAGGTTGGTGGCGGTCCAAGTTGGTCGGCTCATCCGCAACTTCGGTTGTTCCGTTGGGGGATGCCGCCTGGACCGCTCATGGACGGCGTGTTTCCTCCGACGGGGTTGCGCGTTCCCGATCTAGTCTGAGTAGCTGAGGCCCACGCCAAGAAGGCCCATCGCAGACCCGGGCTCAACGCGCGCTATGGGCTCAGGTCGACCTCGCCCTTCGCGGCGATTGCTCGGGAGAAGTTGAATGCGCCGTGTCGTCATTACTGGACTTGGACTGGTCACGCCGCTCGGTTGCGGCGTCGAGGCGACGTGGTCTGCACTTCTAGCCGGAAAGAACGGCGCCCGCCGAATCTCCGAGTTCGAAGTCGCCGACATCACGTGCCAGATCGCCGCCTTCATCCCACGCGGCGATGGCTCGAACGGCACCTTCAATCCGAATGACTGGATGGAGCCGAAAGAACAGCGCAAGGTCGACGATTTCATAATCTACGCGATGGCGGCGGCGGATCAGGCGCTCGCCGATTCGGGCTTCAAGCCGAGGACCGACGACGAAAAGGAGCGGGCTGGCGTTCTGATCGGTTCAGGCATCGGCGGCCTTGCGGGCATTGCGGAGACTTCGCTCCTCCTCGCAGAAAAGGGTCCGCGCCGGATCAGCCCGTTCTTTATTCCGGGCCGCCTCATCAATCTGGCGTCCGGCTACGTCTCGATAAAGCATCAGTTGAAGGGTCCCAATCACGCCGTGGTCACGGCCTGCTCGACGGGCGCCCACGCGATCGGCGACGCGGCTCGTCTGGTCGCACTTGGCGATGCCGACGTGATGGTCGCCGGCGGTAGCGAAAGCCCGATCTGCCGGATTGCAATGGCGGGTTTTGCCGCCTGCCGCGCGCTCTCGACCGGGTTCAACGACCGCCCGCAGGAGGCATCACGCCCTTATGACAAAGACCGCGACGGTTTCGTCATGGGTGAGGGGGCGGGCATCGTGGTGATCGAGGACTTCGAGCACGCCAAGGCCCGCGGTGCCAAAATCTACGCCGAGATCGTCGGCTACGGCCTCTCCGGTGATGCCTATCATATTACGGCGCCGGCCGAGAGCGGGGATGGTGCTTTCCGGTGCATGAAGGCCGCCATCAAGCGAGCCGGCATCCAGCCGAGTGATATTGATTACGTGAATGCGCACGGCACCTCGACCCCGATGGGCGACGAAATCGAACTTGGCGCAGTTGAGCGGCTGTTCGGCAATGCCGGGGGTAAACTCGCGATGTCCTCTACCAAGTCGGCCATTGGGCACCTGCTTGGCGCGGCCGGCTCCGTGGAAGCGGTATTCTCAGTCCTGGCAATCCGCGACAACGTCGCCCCGCCGACGCTCAACCTCGACAATCCATCCGTTCAGACCTCGATCGACCTCGTGGCCCACGTCGCGCAGCCCCGCCAGATCGACACCGTGCTCTCCAATTCGTTCGGGTTCGGCGGGACGAATGCCTCTCTCGTGCTGCGTCGCGTAGCATAGTCGGAGTCCTTATGGTTCCGACATTTGCTCCGAACGGCGCTGCGCCGGGACCCAAATGTCGGAACCACAAGAAACACCAGCAAGGCTGTGTTCGAGCGTGATGTTTGAATCTGACGTTTGGTTTTTGTGCCCGCCGCGAGCGGGGACCAGACGTCGGATGCGCTACACTCGCGCACGAGCGGTGCCTTCTGGCGGATCGGATGCCGCGTTCGGGCTTTCGCCATATTTCCGGCTACTCTGCCCAGGGGAAGTTTGCCTGTTTGGTGCCGTGTCGGGTCAGCTGATAGCTGATTTCTGCCCACGACGACGCCAAGCGCGGGCGATTGGACTGGATCGACGTCAAACGTTCGGGATGCGCTACTGCCGATGAGCAATCTCCGCGCCGAAACGAAAGTGCCGCAGGCAGGCAACAACCGACCCCGTAGCCCGGCCGAAGCGCTGGAGCCAACACGGGCCCCTGTGAGACCAAAGGGGCCGCGCCACCGGGAGCCGTCTCGAATCATGACCAAGATCGCGCGTGTCGTAAGCGGTTTTCTGACCGTTGTACTCGTGGTGATGGGTGCCATCGGCACCCTTGCACTTCTGCTCAACCACCAATTCGAAAGTCCGGGTCCCCTCGACGTCACGCGCACCTTTCCGGTACCCAAAGGCGAAGGCAGGGTCCAGACGGCTGCCCGGCTCGAGAAGGAAGGCTTCATCTCAAGCCGCTGGGCGTTCGTCGCCGGACATATCATCCAGGGCTACGCTTCCTCGAAGAAGAACGTCGAGTTGAAGGCGGGAGAGTATGAGATCAAGAAAGGCGCGACCATGCGCCAGGTGCTCGAAACGTTGACAGAGGGCAAGTCGGTACTTGCCAAGCTCACCATCCCCGAGGGTTTGACCAGCCAACAGATCGTCGAACGGATCATGGCCGAGCCCAACCTCAGCGGCGAGATTGCGCAGATTCCGGCTGAAGGCTCGCTGATGCCCGATACCTATCGCTTCTCCAAAGGCATGTCGCGGCAAGACTTGATCGAGCGTATGCAGTCGGAGCAGCAGAAGTTCTTGACCGGGTTGTGGGACAGGCGCGCCAAGGATCTGCCGATCGCAACCATCGAGCAGGCGGTCGTGCTGGCGTCGATCGTCGAGAAGGAAACCGGCAAGGCCGACGAGCGCGAACGCGTGGCCGCTGTGTTTGTGAACCGGTTGCGCAAGGGTATGCGCCTCCAATCCGATCCGACGATCGTGTACGGGATCGCAGGCGGGCAGGGGGCGCTCGGCCGGCCAATCACCCGTTCGGACATCGATACGAAGACTGCCTACAACACGTACACAATCGACGGCTTGCCCCCCGGGCCCATCAGCAATCCCGGTCGTCCGGCGATCGAAGCGACGCTCAACCCGGCCAAGACCACCGATCTCTTCTTCGTCGCCGATGGTACGGGCGGTCACACGTTTTCCGACACCCTGAAAGAGCACAACGCCGCCGTGCAAAACTGGCGCAAGGTCGAAAAAGACATTCGCGCCAGGCAAGAGCAACAAGCGCAGACCCGCGCGGTTTCCCGACCGGCGCCGGCATCCCCCACGGCAAGCGGCGCGGTGGATGCTCAGGCGTTGCCGATTCCGGGCGCCGAGACTTCGCCACCTGATGTGGCGGCATCCGCCCTCGCGGCCACGACGGCGCCGATCGCGGCCAGCGCGACAGGCGTTCCCTTGCCCATCCGCAAGCCCAAGAAGCAATAGTGACGTTTGACTAGGGCGCGCGCGACCGAATGGGCGCCTGGCCGCCGACGTGGCGCGCGACAGGGCACATCCCGATCGCCAGCAACCGTCCTGCTGTAAGCCCCATGGGCTACTCATTCCGCATTTCCCGCGTGTTGAGTTGGAACGTCATACGAGCTAGGTTCCGGCCAGTTCCCCAGGCTGCCGATGCGGCCGCGCCTATCGCCAGACCGACTTCGCTCAAACCGGCAATCATCCATGTCCCTCAAGAGCATGACAGGCTTCGCGCGCACCGACGGGGCGTTGTCGGGGGTGACGTGGCACTGGGAGGCGCGGAGCGTCAACGGCCGTGGGCTCGACGTGCGGCTCCGGTTGCCGCCGGGATACGACCATCTCGAGCCGACGGTTCGGGAAGCGGTTGGCAAACGCATGGTACGCGGCAGCGTCACCGTCAATCTCAGCCTGCAGCGCGAGGGTGGTGCCACGCACATCAGGCTCAACGAGGTCGCACTTGCCCAGGTACTGACGGCGATCGATCGCGTCCGGCAACTGACGGGAAGCGATCGCGTGCGCCCGGAAGCCGTGCTTTCTTTGCGAGGCGTGCTCGAGATCACGGAACCCGTCGAAGACGACGCCACCATCGCCGCGCGAAACTCGGCGTTGCTGGCGAGCCTTGACGCCGCGCTCGACGGGCTCGTGTCCGCCCGCCAGGGAGAGGGGCGCCGGCTGGAAGACATCATGGCCGCGCAGCTCGCTGAGATCGACCGCCAGGTCGGCATCGTCGAGAAGGCTCCGGGCCGTACCATCGAAGCGGTCAAGTCGCGCCTCGCCGAACAGGTCGCGCGGCTGGTGGAAAGTTCATCGGTGCTCGATCCCCAGCGGCTCGCTCAGGAGGCGGTGCTGGCTGCGACGCGTGCCGATGTCGAAGAAGAATTGACGCGTCTGCGGACGCACATCGAGGCGGCGCGCGAGTTGCTGGCAGAGCCGGGCGCTGTCGGCCGCAAACTCGACTTCCTTGCCCAGGAGTTCAACCGCGAGGCCAATACGCTCTGTTCGAAGGCTGCGGACCCCGACAGCACGCGCGCAGGCCTCGCTCTCAAGACCGTGATCGATCAGATGCGCGAGCAGGTGCAGAACATCGAATGAACAACGGACCTTCCCCCCAACCACTGTCATCGGGTCCTATCGCCCGCCGCGGGCTTCTCTTCGTGCTGTCGTCGCCGTCGGGCGCCGGCAAGACCACTCTCGCACGACGGCTGCTGGAGGTGGATAAGGACATTGCGATGTCGGTTTCGGTTACCACCCGCAAGCCGCGTCCGGGCGAGGTCGATGGCCAGGACTACGTCTTTGTCGACGCGGCCCGCTTCTCGGGAATGCGAGACGGCGGAGAGTTGCTCGAGTGGGCGCAGGTGTTCGGCAATCACTACGGTACACCCCGTCAGCCGGTCGAGGCGGCCGTGCGCGAGGGCCGCGACGTGCTGTTCGACATCGACTGGCAGGGCGCCCAGCAGCTCGCCGAGAAGATGGCGGGCGATCTGGTGCGGATCTTCATTCTGCCCCCTTCCGGGCCGGCCCTCGAAGAGCGGCTGCGCGGCCGCAATCAGGACCCGGTCGAGGTCGTCGCGCGCCGCATGGCGGCGGCATCAGCCGAGATCAGCCACTGGGCGGAATACGATTATGTCGTGATCAACGCCGACGTGGACAAGAGCCTCGCCAGCCTGGAGGCGATCCTGGCGGCGGAACGGGTGCGCCGGGACCGGCAGACCGGCCTCACCGCGTTCGTGCGCGAGATGCAGAAATCGCTGTGATCAACTGCCCAGGTTCGCTGTGGCGTCAAATGCCATGCGCCGAACCTGGCCAGCGCTCGAAGATATAGGCAAGGCGGGCGAAGTCGGCGACCGTCAGCTGCTCGGCCCGCAGCGACGAAGCGATGCCGGCCGCATCCAGCAGCGCTTCGGGGTCAGACACGAGCTGCTTGAGGCTGGCCCGCAGCATCTTGCGGCGCTGGCCGAAGGCGGCTGCGGTGACCCGCCCCAGAACTTTCACGGACGCGGGTGGGTTGGGTGTCGGGCGGGGCACGAACTCGACGACCGCCGAGGCGACCTTCGGCGGCGGCGTGAAGGCCTCGGGTTTCAAACTCAATACGATCCGTGGAACCGTACGCCACTGGGATATGACAGCGAGACGGCCATAGGCCTTGTTTCCTGGTTCGGCGACGATGCGGTCGGCGACCTCCCGCTGGAACATCAGCAGCATACGGTCGTACCAGGGCGGCCACGGCTGGGTTTCAAGCCAGCCGATCAGCAGCATCGTTGCGACGGAATACGGGAGATTGGCAACGATCACCGCTCGACGATCCGCATGTCCCAATAGCGACGGCCAGTTGGCGTCGAGTGCGTCGCCGGCGATCACGTCGAGCTGACCGGGATACCGCTGGGCGATCTCGGCAAGCGCCGGGAGGCAGCGGTCGTCGCGTTCGACAGCGATGACGCGACCGGCGCCTTCGAGCAGCAGCGCCCGCGTCAGACCGCCGGGGCCGGGCCCCACTTCGACCGCCGTCCGCCCTTGGAGCGGCCCCGCAGCACGAGCGATGCGGCGCGTCAGGTTGAGGTCCAGAATAAAGTTCTGGCCCAGGCTCTTTTTGGCAGCCAACCCGTGTGTTTTGATCACGTCGCGCAATGGCGGCAGTCCGTCTGGGCTCGGCCCGGTTCGTAGACCAGCCTCGACGGCAACCGGCGCCTCGAGATTGTCGTCCTCACCGGCGGTCATGGTCGAATGCCGTGCTGGGCACGAGCGCGGGCGGTGACCATGCGGCTCGCGAGATGAAGCGCCGCGATGAGGCTCTCGGGCGATGCGGTTCCGCCGGCCGCGATGTCGAAAGCCGTGCCGTGGTCGGGCGACGTGCGGACGAACGGCAGTCCGAGCGTGACGTTGACCCCGGTATCGAAAGCCAGCGTCTTGATCGGGATAAGCGCCTGATCGTGATACATGGCGATGGCGGCATCATAACGGCTGCGGGCCGCGGCATGGAACATCGTGTCGGCGGGATAGGGGCCGGTGACGTCGAGCCCTCGCTCTGCCATGGCGGCGATTGCGGGCGCGATCGTGTCGCGATCTTCGGTGCCGATGCTGCCGTTCTCTCCCGCGTGCGGATTGAGACCCGCCACTGCAATCCGCGGCGCGGAAAC
>PEQZ01000013.1 GCA_002928395.1 Hyphomicrobium sp. | reverse complement strand
TTCCACCGCCCGCTCGGCTCTGCGCACGTCCGCGACTCCGAACAGCTCGGTGGTCTCTTCCACCCGGTCGCCGTCACTGTCCTTGCCGTAGCCGGTGACGATCTTGAGCGTGCCCGAGCCGTCGCGCTTCTCCTTGCGTTCGAGCTTCAGGATCTTGTCTCCGGAGATGGCGGAGACCTCCATTGTGTGGCCGGTGACGATAGTCAAAATCCGCTTGTCGGTGATGGCGTAGACTGTCCGCCGCGCCTTCCACCAGACGTAGAACGGTGTCGCCAGCATCGCCACGCCGACTGCTGCGAAGGCTCCTGTGAAGATGAGCGCTGCACCCACCGCCAGGTATTCGAAATTGTGCACGGCGCGATTGGGTGGGTTGCCACTGAAAACGGCCGCCACCAGAAAGCCGAACAAGGTGAACGTCAGCGCGCTCCAGGGTATGCCCATGGTATAAATCGCGAACCCGTAGCGGAAGGCGCGCCCAGCGTCGGGCTTGCCTGCCCAGCGGACGGTCGCGCCTTGGGTCTCCGCCTCGATTGTCGCAATCGCTTCCGGTGGCAATGCGGTCTTCCAGCTCATGCGGGAAGGCTATCAGCAAACGTTTACGTTCCTGTAAAGCCGACGGGTTACTGGCATGAAGCTGCTGCCAGAACGCCGCACCAACACAGGGCTACGTGTGCCTGGGCCCACGGCGGAATCAGCTCACAGCGCGCGAGCCCGGCCCCTCTGAGCTGGCGCGCCGGACCGCTGCACTTTTTCCACCGCGTAGTAGGCCCACAGCAGTCGCGCGGCCGCGCCACGATGGGGCCGCCAGCGCTCGGCGATATCGACCATCGCTTGCGACCTCGGCCTCTGGTCGAGGTGGAACAGCCGTTGCACCGCCACCTGCAGCGCGAGATCTCCGGCGGCCCAGGCATCTGCTCGTCCGGCGCAGAACAGGAGGAAGATATCCGCCGTCCACGGACCGATTCCTGTCACGGCCGTCAGCGCCTCGTGCACCTCGGCCTCGGGCGCGACAGAAACGGCTTCGATATCCAGGCTTCCACCCGCAATGGTCGAAGCCAGTGCTTTCAACGTGCGGATCTTGGCGGCCGACAGACCGGCGGTCTTCAACAGCTCTTCGTTGGTCGCCAACAGCCGTGCCGCGGTGAACGGTTCGACCGTGGCGCGCGTGCGGGTCCAGATCGCGGCCGCGCTCGTGATCGAAAGCTGCTGGCCGACCACGATCCGCGCCAACCCCTCGAGCCCCGGCGCATGACGCCTGAGCGGCGGATCACCGGCCACAGCGTGGATGCGGCGCATGTGCGGGCACGCACGCCGCAGTGCGCGCAGATGCACCCGGAGATCCTCTTCGGTGTCGATGAAACCCTTGCGCGGCATGGTCCGTAGCTTTGCTATGGTCGAGATGCGAACCGACTGCATGCGATCACGCGGCGCGCCGGAAGCGGGCCGTGAGACGACGGTTGTGCTGGTGCCCGCTTCCGCCGCCAGCCTGTTGCCGCTACACTAACTTGGCGATCGATTGTCGATCAATCGTGGTGTCGAAGCAGACATGAACAGGAGTGCACCGATGCGGCAATGGTCTCGATCCCTGGCTGTTCTTGCCATGCTGACGTTGAGTGCAGGCGCGATTCCTGCGTTGTCCGCAGGCCCGTCGAGCACCGACTGGACGACGTATCGCAACGCGCGGCACGGCTTCTCGATCGCCTTCCCGACCAACTCGTTCGCCGACGAACCGGCCAACGAAACCGAAGAAGGCCGCCTCATGGTCTCGAAGGATGGCAATGCTCGCCTTCTGGTCGGCGCTTTCGAGAATGCCGACGCCACCACGATGGCGGCTTATCGCGCCTACCTGCTCGAACAAAACTATCCAGGAGCAGAGATCGATTACGCGCCGGTTCGCGACAAGTGGTTCGTGCTGTCGGGCACCCGCGATGGCACCATGTTCTATGAGCGCGTCAGTTTCACGTGTGGCGGCAAGCTGATCAACAGCTGGGCATTGCTCTACCCGTCTGCCGAACGCCGCCAATGGGATCGTGTGGTCGAGCGCATTGCCCGCACCTATTCCCCGGGCGCCGGCCGCACCGGCACCTGCGACTGACCGGTGCCCGTGACTGGCAAAGCATCGGAAGCGCCAACACCTGTGTTGCGTTTCGCGCCTAGTCCAAACGGCGATCTGCACGTTGGTCACGCGCTGTCGGCACTCACGGGATTTGAGTTGTCGAAGCGCTTCGGCGGCCGCTTCTTGTTACGTATCGAGGACATCGACATCGCCCGTGCGCGGCCAGAGTTCGTCGCCGGAGTTTTCGAGGACCTCCGCTGGCTCGGCATCGTGTGGGAAGAGCCTGTGCTCGTTCAATCCGAGCATTTCGACGTCTACCGGGCGGCCGCGGACATGCTTCGATCGGCCGGTGTGCTTTACCCCTGCTTTGCGACGCGCTCCGAGATCGCCGCTGCCGCAAGCTCTGAGCCCGGCCGCCTGGACCCAGACGGTGCTCCGTTTTATCCGGGTCTCCATCGTGGACTTTCAGCCGAAGAGATAAAATCCCGAGCCTCGCGGGGAGAACCATTTGCATACCGGATCGACATGGAGAAGGCGCTCGCCCTCGCGGACAAGATGCGCGACGGCGTCCCGCTCTCGTTCGTCGAGCGACATCCAGATCTGGGTGGCCGGGTCCATCGGGCGGACCCGGCCCGCTGGGGCGACGCGGTGATTGTGCGCAAGGACGTGCCCGCAAGCTACCATCTGGCCGTGGTGGTCGACGATGCGCGCCAAGGGGTCACCCACGTCACCCGTGGTCACGATCTTTATGCCGCCACTGATCTCCACCGGTTGCTTCAGGTGCTGCTCGGCCTGCCGGAGCCGGTCTACCATCACCACCGGCTTATCGCGGACGGCACCGGCCGCAAGCTCTCGAAAAGCGCCCGCGACACGTCGCTTCGAAGCCTGCGCAACTCAGGGGTTACGGCGGACGCGGTCCGCGCCTCCCTCGGTTTCGGCCCGGACGGTCGCTGAGACCCAGGCGCAACGGCGAGAAGCTCTGCTCGCGCCATATCGTTTTTTCGTTTTTATTTGAAGCGGTTATGCGGTATGTTTCACATCGACAAGCGGATGACGCGTGCACTGCGGGACCGGGTGCGTGAAGAAGCCATCGAAACACAAATCCAAGAACGCACGAAGCTCTCGACGGGCGGGAGTGGCTGCAAGGGGCTCGGCGCCGAGCGGACACACCGCTTCGCGTGACCCTCTGCACCTGCGTGTTCCGGCTCCGGTTCCGCACACCTCGGTCCAAGGTCCGGCCCTGCGATCAAGGGCCCCATACACGATCTCGGCGACCTATCAAACCGACGACCGTCAGGCGCTCGTGCTGCTTCTGCTACCGTTTTTGCTCATGGCTTTCGCGATCGGAATGGGCCAAGCGCTGCGGCCAGGCGGGCGCTTCGTCGAGGTGACGGCCGCGCGCCACACCCTGCGGCCCATCGCAGTCGAAAGGGTCCAAGCGCCGTCCGTGGCACCAGCCGAGGCGATCAAGCCGGCGGTCACGAGACCCGCGACCACGTCTCCGGCGCAGCATGGTGTGGTGCCGCCGTTGCCGGTCCTTGCTGCTCCTGTGCTGAGCCTTCCGACAACCCCGCCGGATCTCAACTTGCGCGACGTCGAAACTGCTCTCGCCCGGTCCGATCTGCGCCTTCCTGTGGAACTGCCGGCCTGGCCCTCGGCACGCTTCGATCTGCAACCGCCCGCCTTGTCGCTACCGCTCGCGCCACCACGGTTCGACCTGCCCGATCTCCATCTCGCCGCCCCCCTGATGCAGTTGCCGGTCACGGTGCCCATAGTGACGACGTTCGAACTGGCGTTGGCTCCACCCACGCCCCGCCTCGACACGTCCGCGCCGTTGCTCCAGCGCCCCGAGATCGCTGTGCCAGATGCCTTGCTGCGTCTGCCGCCGGCCGCTCCGGACTTCGCTCCCGCGGCATCTGAACCCGTCCAAAATCGCGAAGCCGGATCGAAGCCGCCAGCCAATGTCTGCGTGGCGGACGCGAGAGTTGGCAGATCACCTCCGCCCATCCGTGCTGCGGCGGTCGTCGATCCGGTGCAATTCGGCTTGGCACTTGCGGCCGCCGCTCGCGCGCAAACCCGCGAGTTCGTAATCTACAACGACAAGTACCGCCGCATCGCCTACCCGATGGGCGACGTGTCCTCGTTTTATGGCGTGTGCACTGACGTCCTGGTCCGGGCCTACCGCGCACTGGGCATCGATTTGCAGGAACTGGTGCAGACCACGCGCATGGGTAGCGGCGATCCAAACATCGATCATCGTCGCGTCGATACGTTGCGCCGATTCTTCTCGACACACGGCTTGTCGCTGCCGATTACCGATTTCGCCGAGAATTTCCAGCCCGGCGACATCGTCAGCTACTGGCGTCCGCAGAACCGCCACTCGCGCACCCATATCGCCATCGTCGCCGACCAAGTCGGTCCATCGGGGCGGCCGATGATCGTCCACAATCGTGGCTGGGGCCCGCAGATCGAGGATGGGTTGTTCGTCGACCGGATTACCGGGCACTATCGCTTCACCGGCATCAAGGGGGCAAAAGCGCCACCAACTCTCGCAACTCCGACCGGAACGTTGCCACGGGCGGCGGTTGCTGCACCGGCAGGAGCGGCCGCCAAGATCGGCGGGCCGAAACTCAACGGCGCCTTGCCGAACAAGGCCAACGAGGCGCCGACGCCAAAGCCCAGGGCCCCGCGCCGCCAGGAAGCGGGAATTGCAGTTATCTCCGGCACGCAATAACCCGTGCCTCGCACGCCATATTTGCACCCCCCGGGTCACCGATGTTTCCCCGACTGATTGGATACCTTCAAGGGTCGCCGACGCATGATCCGCTTTGTGATGGGCACCGCCATGTTCTTGGTGTTGGCAGTTCCCGCGGCGCCTGCCGGAACCAAGCCCTCGCACGGTGAACCGTTGCGCGCTTCTGCTCGGGTCGAAGCGCCCGACGCCGTCGCCATGGCCCTTGTTGCCGCGGCCCGCAAGCAGACCTGGGTGCCTGTCATTTACAGTCCGTCCTACGCCAAGATCGGCTACCCGATGGGTGACGTGCCATGGTATCTCGGCGTGTGCACCGACGTCGTTGTCCGCGCCTACCGCGCGCTCGGGCTCGACCTTCAGGAACTCGTGCACAAGGCGGGCGTCGGGTCCGGAGACACAAATATCGACCATCGCCGGGTCGAGGTGCTACGGACGTTTTTCGCGCGTGCCGGCGAAAGCTTGGCAGTTTCCCGTGATCTCGCCAGCTATAAAGCCGGAGATCTGGTCACATTTCACCTGCCCAACGGCACATTCTCAAAAACGCACATCGCCATCGTATCCGATCGCAAGTCGGCCAAGGGCACGCCGCTGATCATCCACAACCGTGGCTTCGGCGTGCAGGAAGAGGATTGGCTGTCCGCGGAGAAGATCACCGGTCACTATCGGTTCTTTCCTTCGGCAGCCCGATCAGCGGCCGGGTGATACCGGCGTGGGCGGCCAAGCGTGTTTTTCTCGGCCAGCCAGCGGGCCTCATCGGTCGTGCACGTATTAATCTATTCTTCAAGCTTTCATCTGCAATATGGCTGTTTGTGCCAACATCAGGCCTCAATGGACGCGTGAACCAAGATATTCTCGAACAATCACCTTGTTCTGCTTGGCAAAGCAGTTCACTATAACAGTATTCGTGCTCATACTCGGATGGAACACTTGCTCGTGCAAAATTTCGCGCTGGCAACGGCAGCAATCCTCATCGTTCTCGGGTTGTGCGTTCTCGTCAGCCGTCTGTTGACCAGGAAACATCGCGCAGGCTCCGGTTCCGGCCAGCATAGGCGCGGGCTTGGACAGCGTTTGGCGATGCTGCGGGCGGGACCCGGCGCGCATCCGCCGCACTGTTCGGCAACCCAGAGATCCGTCGTCGCCCCGCTGGCTCCCGCTGACGTCCCGGCGCGTCTATCGCGTGACCAGCAGTGGGACCGCGCAGCCGGCGTTGTGGCTGAGGCCCTGGCTCGCGTCGAGGAGATCAAGGCGCTGCAACAGTCAGCAGAGCACCATCTCGACTCCGCCACCTATGCGATCCAGTGCCTGTTCGCCGAGTTGTCGGCCGTCGTCGCACGGCCTGATCAGATTGCCGATGCGCCAGCCGTCCTCGTGCGTGCAGGCAGCGGCCCGACAACGGCGTCCGGCTCGCTCCATCAGCGGGCGGCATCACCGTCGGGCGAGCGCCAGACAGCGGCAATAGCTGCCTGACTTCGGAGTTTCGCGCCTCGACCTCACATCGCAGACAGGCCGGGAAGCGAGCGTGCCCCGTCGCAATCGCCAATTACAACGTCAACAGGGAAATGATCACAGCGGTCGTCATCGCGGCCAGAATGCTGCCGAGCGCCACCGCACCCGACGCAGAGTTCACCGCGCGCCCCTCTTTGACTGCAAACAGGTACGCATTGGCGCCGGCCGGCATCGCCGCCAGTATCACGATCACGCCCAGCGTTACGCCACCGAGGCCGAAAACCTTCGTCGCCACCGCCCATGCCAACAGCGGCATCACGACGAGTTTCAGCGCCAACACCGTCACCAATGTCCGCGCCTCACCCTTGACCTCGAAGTTGACCAGCGTCAGCCCTAGCGCCACCAGTGACGCCGGCACACCGGCCTGGGCCAGAAGCTCGAGCATGCGGTCGATCGCAACCGGCAGATCGAGCCCCGTAAGCCGCCATAGCGCGCCGATCACAATGCCGATGATGATGGCGTTGCGGGCCAACTCGCCCACGAGCCCGGCCAGCATCTCAGCCGGCGTCGAGCGCGACTGATCACTGACCGCCGCCGAATGGACGAGCCCGGCCAGCCACAACAGCGGAGCGTGCACGGAAAGTACCAAGGCCACGGGTGCTGCCGCCGACGGCCCGAACGTCGCGAGCGATAATGGTAGCCCGAGCATGGCCGTATTGCCAAAAACCGACGAAATCGCGATCGCCGGACCATCGAGAGCAGGACGCGCGAGTACAATGCGCGTGACCACGGTCGCCACTAGCCACGTCGCGGCCGCCGCGATGTAGAACCCACCCCACACGGCAAGAGGCGACAAATCGGCGAACTTGGCGGTCGCGACGGTCCGGCACAACAGCGCCGGAATGCCGAACTTGAACGCGAAATCAGTGAGCCCGCGCCCAGCGCCTGCGTCGAGAATGTTCCAGCGACCGGCCATGTAGCCGAGTGCGATCAACCCGAAAACAGGTGCAACAATGGTAAGGACGACGATCATGGGCGCGCACCGTTCTCGCGGAAGGATGAAGCAGACCCTCCAGCATAACCGGGGACGGGCCAAAACTGCGCGCGAAACGACCTCGGGAGTTTCCTGATCGCGACATTCGCTTCATTCATCCGAGCACTCGAAAGCGAACTTCGCGATCTGAGATACAAGAGCCGAGGTTATTGATCGTGCCCGCGGGCACGTGAATGGAAATCAACGATCCTCAGTTGACCCGGTCCGCAGCCTCCTGCCCTCTCGACTGTTGCGACAATTGATTGCCGGCCGATGTACTTTGCGCCGCATCGACGATGGCTGAGCCGAACGACTGCACTTCGAGGATAGCCAGATCACGCTCGGTGGTGCCGTTCGACCCAAAGCGCAGCGTGCCATCGATACCACCGAAACCCGAGGTTCGCGTCAGGTTGGCCAGAGTGTAGCGCGAGCCCGGCGCGTTCTGCGACAACGACACCGCCAGCGTCACCGCATCATAGGCAAGGGTCGCGATACGCGGCGGCGCTGAACCGAATGTTTTGGCGAACCGCTGCGAGAACTCGCTGAAGCCGCGAGGATCAGCGCCCGCAAACCATCCACCGACGAACGCCGCATCGCGCCCGATGTTGGGATAGTCCCACGCACCCGTGCCGAGCAGCTTGACCTTGGCCGTATCGACGCCAGAGTAGGCGATCAGCGGCCCGAGTTGCGGGAGTTGGTCGGGTCCGCCCGGAATGAACAGCGCGTCCACTGGCTGGCCCTCGTGTTCACCAGCCTTGACCGCGGCCATGACCCGCTTTGCGGGATCAAGCATACCATTGGCGTGCACCGGATAGTTTTCGATGGCGGCGATGCTGCCACCGGCGCGCGCCACCGCATCACGGAATGCCGGCTCGATCGACCGCCCGTAGGCGTCATCAGGAACAAGGGCCGCGAACCGGCGCTTGCCCTGTGTTGCCGCATAGGACACCACGCGCGCCACTTCCGGCTCCACCAGGAAGCTCATCAGATACACGCCATTGCCCGCGACCTGCCTGTCGTTCGAGAACGCAATGACCGGGATACCGGCGGGCTTGGCGACTGACGCCGCACCCGGCACCGCGCGCGACAACAGCGGCCCGAGGATGATCTCGGCGCCTTCCTTGATGGCCTCTTCGGCCGCCGCCTTGGCGCCTTCCGCGGTGCCCTTGTCATCTTTCACGACGAGTTGCACGGCCGGATTGTCGATCTCGAACAGCGCCATCTCACCGGCCTGCTTCATCGCTTTTCCGACCACCGCCGCCTGCTCGAAACCGGCGAGCGGCAGCAGCATGGCGATCTTCACCGGACGCTGGCGTTGAGCCACCACAGGCGTCTCGAGGGGCTTCAACGAGGCCGTGGTGGCGGTGGTATCACCCCCGAGGTTCGTCGCGCAGGCCGCCAGGATGGCCGTCAGCATGGCGGCGGCTCCGACCCGCGCCACTCGAGCCGAGAGTTCTGCTATTCGCGCCGCGATCGTCTTGCGCATGAACCTGTGTGTCCCATCGTTCCCAGGGTTCGCGGGTGGGGCCTCGTGCCCTGGACCCGCTTACGCAAGCAAGCTTTCACGCATCGGTTTTACCCGCTCGAACCGTGCACGAGAAGCGCCCATGTGTCACAATCGACGAGATTCTTCATACTGGGTACCCGCTGCATGGAGAAACACCGCCGCCGAGACCGTTGGACCGGCCCGTGGCCGCAACACCTGAGAGGCCACTTGCCACCGCCATGACCCGCCACGTCCCCCGCCATCGGCCAAAATCCCAATCGTCATCGGGTGCTCCTGCATCGTCCGGGGCAGAACCGCAGGCGCCCGATCGGCCTCCTCAGGTCGTCACGACGTCCCGGACGCTCGGCGACGCGCCCGGTTCCAACCCGGCTCCTGCTTCTGAAATACCGGCCCACGCCGCCCGCGAGGTCGAGCGCCAGTTGGCGCAGCCGCTTGCGCCTGGCCTCTACCTTGTCGCCACGCCGATCGGCAATCTCGCCGACATCACGCTGCGTGCGCTCGCTACGCTATCCCGCGCCGACGTGGTGTTGTGCGAGGACACACGGCACTCGCGCACGCTGCTCGCTCACTTCGGCATCCGCGCCCGTGCCGAACCCTATCACGAGCACAACGCCGATCAGATGCGCCCACGCGTGCTGGCCAACCTTGCCGAGGGCAAGAGCATCGCACTGATTTCCGACGCTGGCACGCCGTTGATTTCCGACCCGGGGTACAAGCTCGTGCGCGAGGCCCTGGCCGCCGGCTACACTGTCGAATGCGTACCCGGCGCTTGCGCCGCCATCGCCGCACTCGCCCCGTCCGGCCTGCCGACGGATTCGTTTCATTTTGCAGGCTTTCTCCCGCCGCGATCCGGCCAACGCGGCACCCGCATCACCGCACTTGCCGCCATCCCGTCCACGCTCGTCTTCTACGAGGCGCCGCAGCGGCTGGCAGAGACGCTGGCGGATCTCGCAGCCATCCTGGGACCCCGGCTCGCCGTCATCGCACGCGAACTGACCAAGCTGCACGAAGAGACCCTGCGCGGCACGCTGCCGGAGTTGGCGATGCTGTCGGCCACCCGAGAGATCAGGGGCGAAATCGTGCTGCTCGTCGGCCCGCCGCTGGACGTCGAGATCGCCGACGCCGAGATCATCGAACGCCTCTCCGCCGCACTCCAGTCTCAATCCCTACGCGACGCTGCCAAAGCTGTTGCCGACGCACTCGGCGTGCCCAAGGCGCGGGTCTATGATCTGGGCTTGAAAGTGAAACAGGGTGCATGATCGAGAGCGTGGTAGAACAGGCTGGACGCAAGCAGAGCGCAACCGTCGCGCTCCCTCGACCATTAGTGCTCGAGCCGGCATACATTTCCCGGGCAGGCCGTTTGTCGATCGAGGTTCAAATCAGCGACCGTGCGGCCGTCCGGCACACGACGTGTC
Organism: Hyphomicrobium sp.; assembly: GCA_002928395.1. Lineage (GTDB taxonomy): Bacteria > Pseudomonadota > Alphaproteobacteria > Rhizobiales > Hyphomicrobiaceae > JAKAML01. The sequence goes on along the minus strand of PEQZ01000013.1, from coordinate 27,682 downwards.
GACCCCATCCATCCGCATGGCGATTCCGGCCTTGGCCATGTGCAATTTGGCCTCGTTGATCGAGTGCGTGCCGAAATGAAAAATCGAGGCGGCAAGCACGGCGCTGGCATGGCCCTGGAGCACGCCTTCGACCAGGTGATCGAGCGTGCCGACGCCGCCCGATGCGATCACCGGAACGTGAACAGCGTCGGCGACGGCGCGAGTCACGCCGAGGTCGAAGCCGGCCTTGGTGCCATCGCGATCCATGGACGTGAGCAATATTTCGCCCGCCCCGAGTGCCACCACCTCCTGGGCGAACGCAACTGCGTCGATTCCGGTTGGCTTGCGGCCGCCGTGGGTGAAAATCTCCCAGCGGTCGGGCGCGCCCGGGCCAGAGACCTTCTTCGCGTCGATGGCCACCACGATGCATTGCGAGCCGAACTTTTCGGCTGCCTCGCGAACGAACTGCCGGTTGGTCACGGCCGCCGTGTTGATCGACACCTTGTCCGCGCCTGCTTCCAGCAGTTTGCGGATATCCTCCACGGCGCGCACGCCGCCGCCGACAGTCAGCGGCATGAAGCAGCGCTCGGCGGTGCGTTCGACGATGTGAAAAATCGTGTCGCGGTTGTCCGAACTTGCGGTGATGTCGAGGAAGCAGAGCTCGTCTGCCCCTGCGGCGTCATAGGCGGCGGCGGCTTCGACCGGATCGCCAGCGTCGATCAGATCGACGAAGTTGACGCCCTTGACGACGCGGCCGTCCTTGACGTCGAGGCAGGGTATGATGCGGATCTTGAGGGTCATGGTCGGACTTCGATGCTGCTACGAACGCTTGCGCTCACCGCACCGCGGCGCTCGATCCGGTTTATTACGCGGCGCGGCCGGCGACAATCTTCGATCACGTGTCGCGTCGACCGGCAACCGCGATGATGATCGAGTTGCTGCGGTAACACTTGCAATACGCGGCGAGAGCGCCCATACAGTGTCTATCGACTTTGGCCGGACGACCGGGCCGCTACGCCTTGGCACTGCCAAGCGCATGTTCAGAACCCCCCAAATTTCGATGATTGAGAGCTGCTGCGCGCACCCGCGCGCGGCAGCTCGTTGGCTTCAAACGATACACAGACGAGGACGTCCATGGTTACCGGTACTGTCAAGTTCTACAACGATCAAAAGGGTTTCGGCTTTATTGCGCCGGACAACGGCGGCAAGGACGTATTCGTCCATGCCACTGCTCTCGAGCGCGCTGGAATGCGTAGCCTCGTCGAAGGCCAGAAGGTGTCGTTCGACACCCAGGAAGATCGTCGCACCGGCAAGATCGCCGTCGGCAACATCCAGGCCGCCTGACATTTCGCGCGGGCGGCTCTCAACCGGGGCCATTCGCGCATCCAAGATCGAAGATCGCGCAGAGCCGCCTCACCCGAGGCGGCTCTGTCGCTTTGTGCGGATTGCCACGGCGACGCGCGAACTCAAGCCCGGCCTGACCGGACCTCGTCTTCGGGGTTGGCGCCGATCTTGTGGATCGCGAGGTCCGCTCCGATCCGCTCGTCCTCGGGCGACAAGCGGAAACCGATCAGCATATCGACGACAGAGTAGATCACCACACCGACCACGAGGCCGAACCCAGCCCCGAGCACACTGCCCACGAGTTGCGAGCCGAACGTCACGCCGCCAAGCCCGCCGAATGCCGTGAGCCCAAAGATGCCGCACGCGATGCCGCCCCAGAGGCCGCACAGCCCGTGCAGTGCCCAAACACCGAGCACATCGTCGATCTTCCACGTGTTGGTCGAGAGCTGGAACATCTGGACAAAGATCACGCCCGCGATTGCACCAGTTACCAGCGCGCCAACCGGATGCATGATGTCCGAGCCCGCGCAGACGGCGACCAGTCCGGCTAAAGCGCCGTTGTGGACAAAGCCTGGATCGTTTCGTCCGGCGACCAGCGCGGCGAGAATTCCGCCGGCCATCGCCATCAGCGAGTTCATGGCGACAAGGCCAGAAATGGCCTTGAGGGTCTGCGCGCTCATGACATTGAACCCGAACCAGCCGATACACAGCATCCATGAGCCCATGGCCAACCACGGGATCGACGACGGCGGCGTTGCGATCGACCGGCCGCGGTCATAGCGCCCGATGCGGGGTCCGAGCCGCCAGATCGCGCCGAGGGCAACCCAGCCACCGAAGGCATGGACAACGACCGAACCGGCAAAATCCTTGAATTCAGCGCCGAGCATGGGAGCGAAGAACCCGGCTTGCAGCCCGAAATTCTTGTTCCAGACTGCGCCCTCTAGCAGCGGATAGGCGAAACCGACGAGCATCGCGGTGGCGAGGCACTGCGGCCCGAACTTTGACCGTTCAGCGATGCCGCCGGATACGATGGCGGGTATGGCGGCGGCGAACGTGCAAAGGAAGAAAAACTTGACCAGCGAAAGGCCCTGCGGATCGAAGCCCTTGGTCCCGCCTGAAATGGCCTCGGCGCTGACCAGAAAGCTGACCCCGTAGGCGATGCTGTAGCCTATGAAGAAGTACATGATCGTCGAAATAGCGAAGTCGACCATGATTTTGACCAGCGCGTTGACCTGATTTTTGTGCCGAACCGTGCCGACCTCCAGGAACGCGAAACCCCCATGCATGGCGAACACGAGGATCGCACCCATGAGGAGAAAAAAAACGTCCGAACCCGTTTGCAGTTGCTCCATGCCCCTAGCCCCGTTGCTTGTTGTTTTGGCATCCGCTTGTTGAGTGCGCGGATTGCCCTTTACTAGGGCGTCAAGATCAAGAAATGTGCCAATTGGTTAAATTACACTAACCATTTGATATAAATCGAATATCAATTGATTCGGTTTCACTTCCCATGCGAGGCGTGCCGAAACAATGGGCGATCCTGCGAATTCAGCGCCCAAACAATAGGCATTCGCATGCTGTCGGCTGGCGGGCCTGGCTCATGTGGCTGCACTGACGACACGCCGAGTTTTGCCATGGAGCTGCGGAAGCCCGAGCCGGCGCCATACCTTGCGCCGGCTCGTTCGGCCATCAACCGGCTCAACCGGCTGCTTCGGCCGCGGCCTTGGCGGCCTTGTCGGCGGCGGCGATGGCGGCGGCCGCGCGCTCCTGCGCCTTCTTCTTCGGCTTGGCCTTGTCAGGGTTGTTCGACGGCGTTCGCTTCATCAGGCTCGCGGCATCGAGAATGCGCGCGACGCGGTCCGTCGGCTGTGCACCAACCGACAGCCAGTGCTTGGCACGATCGGAGTTGAGCTTCACGCGCTCGGGGTTGTCCTTCTTGAGCATCGGGTCGAAGGTGCCGATCTGCTCGATGTAGCGGCCGTCGCGCGGGGCATCCGAGGTGGCAACGACGATGTAGTAATAGGGGCGCTTTTTGGCACCACCTCGGCTCAGGCGGATCTTGACAGACATTCGAAGTTCCTTTCAGCAGAGTTTTCGTTTTCGGCAGGCGGTTCGAGTGGTTGGTACGGATCAAAAAACACCGTTGTCATCTCAGAGACGAGCCCTGGGAGGGTGACACCGGGGAATTTCTTGCTAGAGAGCGATACCCGCCGGCTGGTCGTTGGCCGCGGGCCGCGGAAACCTCACTTCTTCTTCCCCGGAAGGCCCGGGAACCGCGGCATCACGCCCCCCAGGCCGGGCAGTCCGCCGCCGAGCCCTGGCAGCCTCGGCAGTCCGCCCGCGCCGCCCCCCAATCCGGGCAAGCTCTTCGGCAGCGCGTCTTTCAAATCCTGCGGCAATGCTTCGAGCGCTTTGGGATCGAGCCTGGCGAGCTCAGCCTGCATCTTCGCCATCTCGGCTTCGCTCGGCATGCCCGCGCCCGGGCCCATACCCATGGCGCCGGCCATGCGGCTCATCATGCCCTTGTTCTTGCCCATCGCCTTCATCATGTCGGCCATGCCGCGATGCATCTTGAGCAGCTTGTTGATTTCCTCGACCTTGGTGCCGGAGCCGGCCGCGATACGGCGCTTGCGCTTGGCGTCGAGCAGCTTGGGCGCGCGGCGCTCCCTCGGCGTCATCGAAGAGATGATCGCGCGCTGGCGCTTCAGATCCTTGTCGAGCCCCTTTTCGTTGATCTGACCCTTGATCTTGGCAACGCCGGGCATCATGCCCATCAGTCCGCCCATACCGCCGAGCTTTTCCATCTGCTTCAGCTGGTCGGCCATGTCCTCGAGGTCGAATTCGCCCTTTTTCATCCGCTGGGCGATCTTCATCGCGGCGTCGCGGTCGAAGTTCTCCGCAGCCTTTTCCACAAGGCCGACGATGTCGCCCATGCCGAGGATGCGGCCGGCCACGCGGCGAGGGTCGAATTCTTCGAGCGCGTCCCACTTTTCGCCGACACCCAGGAGCTTGATCGGCTTGCCGGTGACGGCCCGCATCGAAAGTGCTGCGCCGCCGCGCCCGTCGCCATCGGCGCGGGTCAGCACCGTTCCCGTGATCCCGAGGCGGCCATCGAAGGCCTTGGCTGTATTGACTGCGTCCTGACCAGTGAGGCTGTCAACGACCAGTAACGTCTCGTGCGGATTGGTTGCCGCCTTGATCTCGGCAGCCTCCGTCATCAGCGCTTCGTCGATCGAAATTCGGCCGGCCGTATCGAGCAGCACCACATCGTAGCCGCCGAGGCGCGCCGCTTCGATCGCGCGGCGGGCGATTGCCACCGGCTGCTGGCCCGCGACGATCGGCAGCGTGTCGACCTCGGTCTGCTGGCCGAGCACGCGGAGCTGCTCTTGCGCAGCCGGTCGCCGCGTGTCGAGCGACGCCATCAAAACCTTCTTGCGCTCGCGGTTTTTGAGGCGAAACGCGATCTTCGCGGTCGTTGTCGTCTTGCCGGAACCTTGCAAACCGACCATCAGGATGGCCACCGGCGGTGCGGCGTTGAGATTGATCGGATCGGCGTCCGACCCCAACATCCGGACCAGTTCGTCATTGACGATCTTGACGACCATCTGGCCGGGCGTGACGGACTTCACGACCTCCTGACCAACCGCCTTCTGCTTCACGCGGTCGACGAAATCCTTGACCACGTCGAGGGCCACATCGGCCTCCAGAAGCGCACGGCGCACCTCGCGCATCGCTTCGGCGACATCGCTTTCGGTCAGCGCGCCGCGTCGCGTGAGCTTGTCGAGAACGCTCGACAGCCGATCTGACAGGCTTTGGAACATGTCCTGGCTTTATCCCGCTTCAGTCACAACCCGCTACAATCACGACCACATCGCGAACGGCAGCAGCACCGAAAAACACAAATGCACCCGCGAGCGCAACGCGCCGGCGGATGTTGACCTCCCTGTATACCCCGTCCACGACTGGTGTAATCGTTTCGAGAACTCACAAGGCGGCGGCTATTGCTGAAAGCCGCTTGGATGACCGGAACATCGTTGAACGAGTTGTCGATGTCAACAGGAACCGCCGCTTGTGCCTGCCTCCGATCCGCCATTGGCCTGGATTTATAGTGTCACGCCGAATAGGCTCCGTACTGTCGCTCGCCGTGAGCCCGTCAATGAAGGTCTGCCGATGCAACCCTCTCGCCGCCGTCGTTCATCTATTTCGGTTGCCGGTGCGGCCATTCTTGTGGCCGGCTGCCAAGCGGGCAGCTTGCCGTTCTCAGGCCCGTCAGAAATCGAGCGGACGTTCGTCAACGCCGCCCAGACCTGGGATCTCAACAGGGACAACGTCGTCACCTGCGACGAGTGGAAGGAGTATCTCACGACATCGTTCCGCGAGATGGACAGCGATGGCGACGGCACATTGTCGAAGGACGAATTCACCAAGCTCGCCAAGCAGGATCATTTGTTCAAGGAGGCGAACTACGCATTCTTCGCCCCCAAGGTGGACGGCAAGCTGACGCTCGCCGAGATGACCGGGAGGCCCAATCCCGCCTTCAAGCGCCTCGATAGCAACGGCGATTGCCGCCTCGTGGCGGACGAGTTCGTGCGACAGACGGCCGCCAAGAAGGGCGAGGAAATCGATTGGCTCGCGAGGCAGGAAGGTTCCAAGAATGCCGGGCGGTGACGAGCACTGCGCCACCACTCTGCCGTCTGTGCCCCGGTCCCACTCGGATCACTTGGCACCTGGCGAAAGCCGCAGGATCTGGCCATCACGATCGTCGACAACCAGCCACACCGCGCCGTCCGGTCCCTGGCGCACATCGCGGATACGATCGCCGCGTCCATCGAGCAGCTTCTCCTCCGCGACCACCTGGCCGCCCTCGACCACCAGCCGTGACAATTGCGCGCCCGAGAGCCCGCCGACGAGAATATTGCCCTTCCAGGCAGGAAACAGCGATCCCGAATAGACCGCGAGACCAGACGTGGCGATCGACGGATCCCAGTAGTAAACCGGCTGTTCCATCCCGGCGCGCGCAGTCCCTTCGCCAATCTTCAAGCCAGTATAATCGCGGCCATAGGTGATGATCGGCCAGCCGTAGTTCTTGCCCTTTTCGGGACGATTGAGTTCATCGCCGCCGCGTGCACCGTGCTCGACGGTCCATAGCTGACCCGTGGCCGGATCGATCGCGGCGCCCTGGATGTTGCGATGGCCGTACGACCACACTTCCGGTTTCCAACCCGGAAGCTTTGGATTATCGGCGGCCGGTTTACCATCGGGCATGATCCGGATGACCTTGCCGATGTGGTTGCCTGGGTTTTGTGCCGAGTCGCGCTGGTTGCCGCGGTCGCCGGTCGTGACGAAAATCGATCCATCGGACGCCGGCACTATTCGTGACCCGAAATGGAAGCTCGATGGCACCGCAGGCTCTTGCCGGAAGATCACCATGACGCCATCGAGACGTCCTGTGGCACCCTCGAGCACCAGCCTGGCGCGCGCGACCGTCGTGCCCGACTGGCCGCCGTCGCGCGGCTCGGCATACGAGAGAAAAAGTGTGCCCGACGTCTCGAAGTCGGGCGCCAGTCGAATGTCGAGCAGTCCGCCCTGGCCCTGGGCATGGACTTTCGGCACGCCGCTCACGGGCAGCGACAGCTTTCCGTCTTTGCCGACGATCCTGATCCGGCCGGGCCGTTCGGAGACCAGCAACCGTCCGTCGGGAAGGAATTGCAGGCTCCACGGATTCTCTAATCCCTTCGCAAACGTCTCGACCTTGATCGACGTGTTGCGGGCCTGTGGCGCGTTGGATTGCGCGGCCTGCGCCCCATTGAAGCTGAAACTTACGGAGACCAGCGCGACGATGGCAGCCAAGATGGAGCGGTGAACAGATGGCAACATGACGACCTCGATGTCAGCGACGGTTGCGGCGTCGGGTCAGGCGGCAACACGATGAGCAGGAGGTATCGCGGTTTGCTGCGTCAGAATTGCGAGAGATGAGCGAGGCTGGCGGGTCGATCAGCCATCTGTGATCGCGGGCGACGGCCGCCATCCGCTGAACGACTCGTTTCGACGCCGTCAGCGTCACGCATTCATAGGCGATCGGCACCAAGTGTCCCCGAACGCTGTCGAGCAATTCGCCTGGCGCCAGCAGAAAATCCGGATTCGACGGACGGCCAAAGCGCTCGTGGCCCTGGGCGAACGTCTCGTAGATCAAGAGCCCATCACGGGCGACCGCGCCAATGATGTCGGGTAGGATCGGACGCCACAGATAATTGGTGACAATGACGCCTGCGAACCGGCGAGACGCCAGTGGCCACGGCCGGCCATTTTCCAGATCGGCTTCGATCAGTGTCACACCATCGCGACTGACCAGATCCGCAACCCCGTCGAGGGTTCGATCGACGCCGACAGCCGTGTGCCCGTGTGACAGTGCCAATCGCAGGTGACGGCCGCTGCCGCAAGCCACATCGAGCACCGCACCGCCAGCGTCGACGCCACCCAAGTACATCGACACCCACGGAGATGGCTCGCCGTGACCGTGGTGCGCCGCAAAATCTGGTTGCACTCCTGGTCCGGCCGATCGTTCAATCGGGCGTGCGGTCTCGGCCTCGTCACTTGCGATCATGCGCTTTACTCTCTGATCGGCAGCCGCGCCACCGTGGACATTTGTATTTGCCGCAATTTCGGCCATATAAGATCCCATGCGCTCCAATGCCACCATAACGGTCGCAAAGATGAACGGCCTCGGCAACGAGATCGTCGTCGCGGATTTGCGTTCGACAAAAAAGATCTTCACCGCACGCGAAGTGGAAGCGATTGCCGCGACACCGGGCTTGAGCTTCGACCAACTGATGGCAGTGCACGCACCAAAGACGCCCGGCACCGAAGGATTTGTCAGAATTTACAACAACGACGGGTCCGAAGTCGGTGCCTGCGGCAACGGTACGCGCTGCATCGGCTTGCTCGCTGCGCGGCAGTCCGGCCGCAGGTCGATGAAATTCGAGACGATCGCGGGCGTGCTCGACGTATCGGTCGCCGAGGACGACCAGATTACCGTCGATATGGGCGAACCCAGATTCGGCTGGCAGGAAATTCCCCTTGCGGAAGAGTTCCGGGATACCCGTGCCATCGAGTTGCAGATCGGCCCGATCGACAACCCGGTATTGCATTCCCCGTCGGCCGTGAACGTCGGCAATCCGCATGTCGTGTTTTGGGTCGACGACGTGGACGCCCACGATCTGGCACGCTTCGGACCTCTCCTGGAAAACCACCCGATCTTTCCGGAGCGCGCAAATATTTCGATCGCAGAGATCACGTCGCCGTCGACGTTGACCCTGCGCACGTGGGAGCGCGGAGCCGGTTTGACCCAAGCCTGCGGCTCCGCAGCGTGCGCGGCGGCGGTGTGCGCGGCCCGCAAGAAATTCACCGGCCGCAAAGTCACAGTCAGTCTGCCGGGTGGGCATCTGATGATCGAGTGGACGGCCGGAAATCGGATACTGATGACCGGACCGGCCGAACTCGAGTTCGAGGTACGGATCGACGCGGCCTCGCTTGCGTTGATTGGAGCCTAGCTGATGGCCGTTATGTCGATCAAGGCTCCAATTCTTCCGAACAGCGGCGAGCGAACGCCACGACTAACGCGCGTCAGACCAACGTCTGGAAAGAACGGCACGTGACCGAACCGAAAAAGAGACCCTCCAGCTTCTTCGGTAAGTTGTTTGGGACCGGTACTGCGGAGCGGGCGGTAGACACCGGCGAAAAGAGCGGTTCTGACGAACTCGCCGGCGCCGCTTTGGACCGCGCACCAGATATGGCCGCGGAAACAGCCCAAGCGGTTTTGCACGCGGATACGCTACCGGCCGCACCGATGCAACCAGACCACGAACCGAGGCCGGCCGAGCAAGGCTGGTTCTCCCGCTTGAAGGCAGGCTTATCGAAAACGTCGACCAAGCTCGCCGATGGCATTTCGGGGTTGTTCACCAAGCGAAAGCTGGACGGGGCCACGCTCGACGACCTCGAAGACCTTCTGATCCAGGCCGACCTCGGGGTCGAGACGGCCACGCGGATCACGTCGGCTCTGGGCAAGAGCCGCTATGAAAAGGGCATTTCCCCCGATGACGTGCGTGCCGTGCTCGCCGCCGAAGTCGCGCGCGTGCTGGAGCCGGTGGCGAGGCCGTTGGTCATTGACGACGCGAGGAGACCCCATGTCGTCCTGATGGTCGGCGTCAACGGAACAGGCAAGACGACGACCATCGGCAAGCTGGCGGCCCAATTTCGCAGCCAGGGAAAGTCTGTGATGATGGCGGCGGGTGATACGTTCCGAGCGGCCGCCGTTGACCAGTTGCGCGTGTGGGGCGAGCGGACAGGTGTGTCAGTGGTGACCGGTGACGTCGGCGCGGACTCGTCGGGACTGGCGTTCGACGCGATGAAGGCCGCGGTCGCATCGGGAATCGACGTTCTGCTGATCGATACGGCCGGCCGCTTGCAGAACAAGCAGGCGCTGATGGACGAGCTGGAAAAGATGGTGCGCGTCATCCGCAAACTGGATCCGACGGCCCCTCACGACGTTTTGCTGGTACTCGACGCCACTACCGGGCAGAACGCGCTGCAGCAGGTCGAGGTGTTCCGCGACCGCGCCGGCGTGACTGGCCTTGTGATGACAAAACTCGATGGAACGGCGCGCGGCGGCATACTGGTCGCAATTTCGGCTAAATTCGGACTGCCGGTCCACGCCATCGGTGTCGGTGAAGGTATAGATGATTTACGATCTTTCAACGCGCATGAGTTTGCCCGGTTGATAGCACTCGGCTAAGAAAGCCAGACTAAGGATAGTGGGTCGTCGCCCGAGCCGAACACGATGGGGTCGATCAGACGGGCCCCTTCAACCGGGCCGAACAGGTTAGTGTGTGTGGGAAGGCGCTCCGGGGTCGCATGGACCAAGGAGCCGATAGAAAGGGTCGCTGCGACCATGAATTGGCTCAAACGGATCATTCCGTTCAACGCAGAACAGACGGTCAACATCCTGAGCGAGTTCGGACCACTCGTCACGATGTTCATCGTCAATGCGATGTTCGGGATCAACGCCGGCACCTGGGCGCTGATCGCCTCGACCTTCATAGCCATTGGCGCAATGCTCTATGTGTTTGGCCGGCCGCCTATTTTCCCGCTTATCGCATCGACTGTGACGATCGTTTTCGGCGCACTGACCCTTGTCACCGGCGATCCGATGTGGGTGCAAATCAAGGTCACGATCTTCAATGCACTTTTTGCCGGGTTCCTGTTCGTGGGGCTGTGGCTCGAGCGGAACTTCTTCAAGTACGTGTTTGAAAAGACGTTTCACTACACTGACGAAGGCTGGAACAAGTTTACCTGGAGCTTCGCGTGGTTTTTTGTTTTCACCGCCGTTATGAATGAAGTTGTTCGACAGTCGTTCAAAGACGTCCAGATGTACGACGTTTTCGGCTACCAGATGGATGGCGTGAATATTTGGATCTTGTTCAAGATCGCCATCGTCATGCCCGTATCTGGCATCTATGCGTGGTTGCTGACCCGCTTGATGCAGAAGCACCGCATTCCCGATCCAGCCGAAACGGCATCGACGACTTCGGTACGCGGGGCGGATCAGAAGCTGAGTATGGCGCCTGGCGGTAAGGGCCCGTTGAACCTGGCGGATGCGACCGGCGACCGGCGGCCAGCCGTTTCGCGAAGCCACGGCGGTGGTAAAAGCTCCTGACGTTTCAGTGGGCTGTGGGCCGATGCTGGCTCGCAGTCGTCGCCGATCAGGGTCGACATCCCATTTGCAAGGCAGTCGAACAACATGACAGACAAGTCGATACCCGAAAGTCCAGCGGACGTGGAGGGCCCGCCCCTCGCCAAGTTGCTTATAGAGCTTGGGCCGCTGTTGGCGTTTGTGGCGACTTATTGGGCCTTCGGGATTTATCCGGCGACTGCGGTCCTGATGGTCTCGACGGTGTTTTCGCTTCTAGCTTCAAAGCTGCTGCTCGGAAAAATCGCACCGATGCCGATTGCGACCGCAGTCATCGTCTGTGTGTTTGGCGGACTGACGTTCTGGCTCAATGATCCGAGCTTCATCAAGATGAAGCCGACGATCTTGAACCTGCTGTTTGCGGGCATACTCGGGGGCGGACTGTTGATGGGCAAGCCGCTGATCAAGTATCTATTCGGCGAACAGTTGCAATTGACCGACGCTGGCTGGCACCAACTCACGATACGGTGGGTACTGTTCTTCATCAGCATGGCTGCGCTCAACGAAGTGGTGTGGCGGAACACATCCGAGGCGACTTGGGTCAACTTCAAGCTTTTCGGCTTGCTGCCGATTTCGATAGCTTTCGCAGTTGCGCAAGTCGGCCTGATCAAGAAACATCAGAAAACGCACACTTGATGAGATCGAGAGCAAAATAACACCGGAAAATAACTCACCACACGGACAGTTTGAATACTGCGCTAAGCTTGATTTTGTTTAGGATTTCTTTATCTTTTCAGAAATTAAAGCTGGACGACTGAACGAGATTCGTATTTTCTCCGATTCGAATGATGTCCTTCTTCCCTAGGACTTGATGCACATTCATCGAGTGGCCGACCGCACTTCCAGTCATCCACTGATCCAAAATCACTAATGATCGCATGGGTAACAGAAAAATGGCAAAAGAAGCGCAAGCCCCGCGCCTTGAACGATCGCCCATCCATTTGCTTCATCGGGCTGGACAGTGCGCTGGAGACATCTTCCAATCTGAAATGGGTGCCAGCGACTTGACGCCACGGCAGTTCGCCGTCCTGGTCACGGTTTCCCAGAACGAAGGCCTAAGCCAGACCAACCTCGTCGAAAAGACCGGAATCGACCGTTCGACGTTGGCCGATATTGTTCGCCGCATGCTCAAGAAGGGGCTGCTGCAGCGCAGGCGGACCAAGGAAGACGCCCGCGCTTACTCCGTGAAACTTTCCGACGAGGGGTGGCGCACCCTGAAATCGGCGGAGCCAATGGCCCGGCGGGTGGATGACAAGGTCCTGGCCGTGCTATCCGGCCCGCAGCGTGACCGTTTCGTCAACGATTTGAATACGATCGTCGAAGCCTTGACCGCGCTGCAGGCGATGCCCCCCGAATCCGTCGTTCGTGGACGGAAATGACCGTTTGGCGGGGAAGTCCGTCTCTGTGAGCTTCATCGAAGCCGCAGGCAACGGATCCTGACCAAAAAGAACATCGCCCCGGTACCGTGATCGGCCCCGGGGCGTTCCTGTCACTGGAACTGCGTGCCGTTCACGCAGCACGCTTGGTAAGAAGCCGTTGCTCGATCAGGCTTTCGGCGATCTGCACGGCGTTGAGGGCCGCGCCCTTCAGAAGATTGTCGGAAACGATCCACATCGCGAGCCCATTCTCGGCCGTCGCATCTTCGCGGATCCGGGAAACGTACGTGGCGTATTCGCCGGCGCAATCCACCGGCGTGGCATAGCCGCCCGGCTCGCGCTTGTCGATCACGAGGATCCCCGGAGCGTTTCGCAGTATCTCACGCGCTTCCTCAGGTGAAATCGGACGCTCGAACTCGACGTTCACGCTTTCCGAATGGCCGACAAAAACGGGCACGCGAACACAAGTCGCCGTGAGCCGGATCTTTGGATCGAGGATCTTCTTGGTCTCGACCATCATCTTCCACTCTTCCTTCGTGTATCCGTCCTCCATGAAAACGTCGATGTGGGGGATGCAGTTGAAGGCGATCTGCTTGGGGAACTTCTTCGCGTCCTGCTCGGTCCCCGGCACGTACTTGCTCTTGGTCTGGTTCCAAAGCTCGTCCATCGCATCCTTGCCGGCTCCCGAGACCGACTGGTAGGTTGAAACCACAATTCGGGTGATCTTCGCTGCATCATGCAACGGCTTCAGCGCGACAACGAGTTGAGCCGTCGAGCAATTCGGGTTGGCGATGATGTTCTTCCGGGCGAAGCCGCGCAACGCCTCGGGGTTCACCTCTGGCACCACCAGCGGCACATCCTGGTCGTAGCGCCAGCAGGACGAGTTGTCGATCACCACGCAACCTTTGGCGCCGATGCGGGGCGACCAGTCTTTCGACACCGCCGAGCCTGCCGACATCATGCAAATGTCGACTTTCGAGAAATCGAACTGCTCGAGGTCCTGGCACTTGAGCGTCCGGTCGCCGAACGACACTTCCGTGCCCAGCGAACGGCGCGACGCAATCGCGTGAACCTCGCTGACCGGGAACTTTCGGTCCTCGAGCACATTCAGCATTTCACGGCCCACATTGCCTGTGGCACCGACGACGGCAACTCTGAATCCCATGGCTTAGTCCTTGGTGTCATTGGCCAAAACCGGCTGCGGAGACATCGGCGAACGCAACGGTTTTCAATCGCGATGCAATACGCGGGGCGTGATCTGGTTTCAAGTCATCGTTTGAAGCTTCGATCCAGCTTACCCTTTGGCAGACAGGCGTCAGCGCCGCTTGGTCTCGTCCTTGCGCATCGGCATGGCATCGATCGTGGCAAACAACGTGGTGGCTGCGATCGGCGAGCCCGACGAAAGTTTCTCGCCGCCATCCAAGCCGACCAGGATCACGCGGAAGTCGCCCGCGCCCACGCCGTAGCGCGATCTCAGTGGCGCCGCGCTTTGGCTGGGCTTGTCGCCAAGCTCTGACTGAACCGTGTCGCCCACGACATAAACGACGACCATCTGACGATCCTGAAAGGCCGGCCGGAGGCTCGCCACGATGGCCCGCTGGGTGGCCAGGCTCGCCGAGCCCTCCGATGGCGCGAAGACCAAAAGCGGGCGGTTCTTCCATTTGTATCCCGACATCGCCGACGCCGGGGCCATGACCAGCCCCGACATGGAGATGGCGAGCAATGCGGCGATTGCGGCGCGTGGGATCATCGGAATACCTCCAGGGTCTCGGTCATGCTCTGCTACGCGCGCAATCGCGTGGAGTTGCGGCCAAACTTGAGTTGGGCAGGCATGGACACGTCACAATTTCGTGGTCAGAACATGTGGTCTTGGCTCTTGTAATGGTTCACGGAACGGTTGTCGCATGTCCGGTTACCGCACTCTTGGGTCGCTCCTCGTCCTTGTCGCCGCCGCGGCGGTTGCGCTGCCCGCGCTGGCGCTCGAGGCCTGGATGTCGGAGGCCGAGATCGTCGCACGCTTCAAGGGCACCTCGATCGATGGGCACTACGCCAGTGGCAAGACCTTCTCCGAGGACTACCGCGCCGACGGGCGTCTTGAATACCAGGAACGGGATCGGCTCAACGGCGGTCGCTGGTCTGTCGAGGCTGGAGCATTTTGCACCATCTACGACCGCGACCCAACTGGCGGCTGCTACCGGATCAAGAGGGTAGGCCGCAATTGTTTCGAGTTTTACTTCATCGCCCGCACCGAGGACCAGCTGCGTCGTGGCCCCAACGAGCCGAGTTGGACGGCACGGGGATGGGTCAAGTCCGAGACGGCGACCTGTGCAGATGGCGCGAGCGTCTGAAGGGTACAAAACTAGTTGTGAACGCCAAACACATTGTCCGAAACCTGAGAACGGTCCAAACCTCTGCCGTGCACTTATGCCGTCAGGAATTCCACAATGTTCCCCCTCTCCCATATGCTTGCCTCGTTTGTCAAAACAGGGCGTCTCACCGTCATCGATCATGAAGGCAAGCCGCATGTCTTTGGCGACTTGGCTCCTGGACCAAACGTGACGATGCGGATCACGGACCCGAAACTCTACAAGGGCCTTTTCTTCAATCCCGAGCTCAACATGGGCGAAGGCTATATGGACGGCCGGATCACATTTCCAGGTTCGGACCTGCGCTCGTTTCTGACCCTGTTCTCGATCAATCGGCGTGCACTGGCGACCTACCCTCTACAAAAGGTGCTGGGTCGCGTTTCGCGGAGCATGAAGAAGATCCAGCAAGCCAACCCGATCGGCCAGGCGCAGAAAAACGTGGCCCACCACTACGACCTCGGCAACGCATTCTACAGGATGTTCCTCGACAGCGGGCTGTTCTATTCCTGTGCCTATTTCCGCAACGAAACCGATACCCTCGAACAAGCCCAGATCGCCAAATGCCGGTTGCTCGCCGCCAAGTTGACCTTGAAACCCGGCATGAAAGTTCTCGACATCGGCTGCGGCTGGGGCGGGCTTGCGATCTATCTCGCAACCGTTGCCGACGTGGAGGTGACCGGCGTCACCTTGTCCAAGGAACAGCACGCGCTGGCCGTCGAGCGGGTGAAGGCAGCCGGCCTCGAAAAGCGCGTCCATATCGAACTTAGGGACTACCGGCACGTCACGCAGAAGTTCGACCGCTTGGTATCCGTCGGGATGTTCGAGCACGTCGGCGTCGGCCACTACGGCGAGTTCTTCGCCAAGGTCAACGATCTGCTCACCGACGACGGCGTCATGATGCTCCACTCGATCGGCAAGATGAGCCCACCCGGCACCGCGAGCCCCTGGTTGCGCAAGTACATCTTCCCCGGCGCCTATTCGCCGGCGCTGTCGGAGGTCTTCCCCGCGACCGAGACCAATCAACTCTGGGTCACCGACGTCGAGTTCCTCCGCGTCCACTATGCGACCACGCTGCGCCACTGGCACGACCGGTTCGCCCAGAGCCGTGACAAAGTCGCCGCCATGTATGACGAGCGATTTTGCCGGATGTGGGAGTTCTATCTGATCAGTGCCGAGATGATGTTCCGCACGGGCGCACAGGAGGTGTTCCATATGCAGCTGTCGAAAAAGCGCGATGCGTCTCCGCTCTCTCGCGATTACATCGTCGACGCCCAACGCGCGCTCATCGACGCCGGGCACTAATCTAGCGCATCTGACGCTTGGTGCCCGGTTGCCGCAAGCTGTTCCGCCCAGCGTCAGCGACCAAAGCCACACTGGAATTATTGGGTTACTCGTGTTCCTTTTGTCTCGGACATTGGCTCGGAACCAAGCTGCAACGGGACGCAAATGTCTGAGACGGAACACGAGGACGAGCCAAGAATTCCTGAAGCGAGATGTCTGGTACTTCTGACCGCGACGCCATGCCGGCCGGCCGCTCGCCAGTCAGTCGACAATCCGGCCGAACAGCAGGCAGACCACCTCCACCGTGCCGCCAGCGACGATGTCTCCGGTGACGATATCGGGGTCGGCGAGCACATCGAACGTGGCATCGAGGCTTTCGACGCTCAACCAGTGGAACACGCGGCCGGTTTCTTCGTTTTGCAGAAGCCGCGTTTCGACGACCCGTCCGGTCAGCAGCGCTTGCGACGAGGGGGCCAACCTCCCGCCATCGTCTTCTTCGCTAGCAGCCGCGAACAGCCCGATCGGGACAAACGCCTGAGGCGCGAACGAAGGCTCATCGGTGCGCGCATCGTAGTAGTGCTCGGCTGACGCGAACGCCTTGAGTTCGCGGGCAAAGGCGGAGAGCCGAACGTTCCAGGTCGCAGGCAACGGTCGGTCGCAGTGCGCGGCGAAATCGACGGCATCGAACACCACAGGATAGCTGCCGGTTTCATCGTCGCCGCCGACCCAGCCGGAGAAGGCGCCCTCGAACGCATTGTCGCCGGGTCGCTTGATCATCGTATCAACCGCGAGCGTGGTGGTGTGGGAACCCTCGAAGAACGGGGTCAGACCATCGATGCCGCGCTCGCCTTCGCTGCCGGCAGTGGCCGCCTGCAGGTGGAACCAGATTTCACCGCCGGTTCTAGAGCGCCAGATCGCATACTCGCCCGCCGAACACGACAGTCGCTCGCGCGCGGCTTCGGCCAACCGCACCATCGTGTTCTGAAACTCGTGCTCGCCCTGGTAGGCAAAGCCGATGGTCGACATATTGCTGGCCATGGCGTCCCCGCAGACGTGACGGTTGGTCAGGCGATGCGCTGTAGTCGCTGCGGCTGGTAGAGCCCGCCCAGCTCACGCACGCGCGTGATGAAGATTGCCTTCAACGCGTCGTCGATCTCAAGGATATTGTTGGCGACGATGTCACCGATGGGATCGGGGAAGACGTACTTGTCGTAGCCGTCCGCGCCCTCGATGAAGTCGAACAGCCGGCCCTTGCGCTCACGGTCGTAGTAGATCGCAAGTTTGCCGATGTAGTCCTTCATCTGCACGTTGTCGATGGCCAAGAAGTGGGCCTCGTCGGTGATCAGGTAGGCCAGCCGCCGCTTGATGTAGGTGAAGATCCCGATCTCGCGTTCCGTGGTCGCGATGCGCTGGCCGAGCTGATGCAGGCCGACCGCCGGCGCCCGCCCGTCGATGGAGGCCGGGTCGGCACGGAGGCGCTGAACAACCGGCAGCACGAGGCTTTCCTCGAACGCGGTCTTGATCATAGGAGCGTAATAGCGCTCGATCGCACCCTTCCGCACGTTTCTGAGGCCGGCTTTGTGCAGTGCGTAGCGGCAGAACTCTTCCGACGGACCCTTGGCCTCCTCGACAAAAATGGTGCGCAGCCGCTTCTTGACCAGCTGGACGTGGGCGGCTTCGGCAATGATTTCGGGATCGTAGGCCGACTTGGTCACCGAGATCAGCGATTCGAGCACCTCGTCTGTGACGCCGACGCGCGCGATCGTCTCGAGATCGAGCGTCATGAACGGCTCGTCGTCCATCGAATTGGGGTCTGTCGAATCGACAAAAAACTCGAACAGGATTCCATTGGTCATGACGCCGAGCTTGACCGTGGGAAGCGCGCTGAAATAGCGGGCGAGCTGGCCACGATCCAGGGCGAGATCGGCACCCGACTGTTTGCATTCGATGGCGATCACCGGCGCGCCATCGCGGAGAACCGCCAAATCGACGCGGGCGACATCGCCATCACCGAAGCTGGCCGCGTGCTCTGGGTAGACCTCGTAGGGATTCGAAAAGTCGTATCCGAGAAGCCCTAGCATCGGCAGCACGAGGTAGAGCTTGGTGCTCTCCTTGTTGGTGCAAGCCGCCATGATGCTGACCGATCGCTTGGCAACCACCAGGAGTCCGGCCCGAAGCTCATTGTGCGTCGTCATGTTGCATATCCCCGCGCGCGCCGGAGCGACCGGAGCGAATCATAATCCGCCAATTCTCTCACGGCGAACAACTTCAGCGAAGAGTTCTGGGACTCTGGCGATAGGTTTCCGTTTGCCTGATGTGTCTCAATCGACGCGATGGGCTGTCCCGGCCGGCACAACATCAGCCAACCAGATTTTCGAGCTGGCCGACGATCGCCTTGCCCATGTCAGTGGTGCCGACCTTGGTCATACCCGGCTGCATGATGTCGCCTGTCCTGAGGCCCGCCGCCAGGGCGTTGGCTATGGCCTTGTCGATCATGTCGGCCGCATCTGCCATATCCAGCGAATAGCGCAGCGCCATGGCGAAGGACGCGATCGTGGCGATCGGGTTGGCGAGACCCTTGCCAGCGATGTCGGGCGCTGAGCCGTGCACGGGCTCATAAAGCGACTTGCGCTTGCCCGTCTTGGGGTCAGGGGCGCCGAGCGAGGCCGACGGCAGCATGCCTAGCGAGCCGGTCATCATCGCGGCCTCGTCCGACAGCACGTCGCCGAACAGGTTGTCGGTGACGATCACGTCGAACTGTTTGGGGTTGCGGATGAGCTGCATGGCGCAGTTGTCGGCGAGGATATGCTCGAGCTGGACATCGGGCGCATAGGCTTTGTGAGTGGCCGTCACCACCTCGCGCCACAGCACGCCGGTCCGCATGACGTTCCACTTGGCCGCCATATGCACCTTATTGCGGCGCTTGCGGGCGAGATCGAAGCCGACGCGCGCCAGCCGGTCGATCTCGCGCGTCGTGTAAACCGTGGTGTCGACGGCGCGCTTCTCACCGTTTTCGAGCGTGACGATCTCTTTTGGTTCGCCGAAGTAGGTGCCGCCGGTCAATTCGCGCAAGATGAGGATATCCAGGCCCTCCACGACCTCGCGCTTCAGTGTGGACGCGTCGGCGAGAGCCGGATAGCAGATGGCCGGGCGGAGGTTGGCAAACAGATCCATGTCCTTGCGGAGCCGAAGCAAACCGGCTTCGGGGCGGTGCTCGTAGGGTACGGCGTCCCACTGCGGTCCGCCCACGGCGCCGAATATGACGGCATCCGCCGCGTCCGCCTTGGCCATCGCCGCATCCGTGATCGCCACGCCGTGCTTGTCGTAGGCCGCGCCGCCGACCAAATCCGACGACGTCTCGAATTTCGCCTTATTGCTCTTCTTGTTGAAGAACGCGATCACCCGCTCGACCTCGGCCATGGTTTCGACGCCAATGCCATCGCCAGGAAGCAGGAGGAGTGTCTTGGTTGTCATGAGGTATCTCCGGACGGACTTGGGTTGGCCATGCTGGGGCTTGTGGTTCAAAGGCCGTACTGCTAGCCCGGTTCGATTGCCCGCTGCAAGTGCCTAAGTCCCTGTCCATGACGGGCGACCCAACAGGGTCAAACGCAATATCCCGATCGGCATAACGATTCCGAGACAGTCATGAAGCGACGGGTTCCAGTGCTGGTATTTGCAGCACCAACAATCCTCCTGATGGGATGCTCGACGTTGGTCGATGTCGCGGGATTGCCCCATACCGGTGCGCAGATAGATGGCACATACGTGCCGACGGATGCGGAAAAATCGCTCGACTGCATGCAACTCAAAGCTCAGGTCACGCACCAGATCGACCGCACCAAAGAGATTTCGAGTGCGGTCCCCGACGACAAAAAGCGAGGGCCCAAGACCGTTGCGTCGCTATTCGCGCAAATCGCGGGGACGTCGTCGCGCGGCGTCAAGACCATCGCCGAATACGACAAGGCGCGGATGCGGGCCAGGACGCTCAACGAGGTGATGCGCAGCAAGCGCTGTCAGACCGTCGATATCGACGCGGAGCTCCGCGAAACCGATCTCATTGTCGCCGCCGCCCGCGGGTGAAGCGCCGACCAGCGAATGAGACAGTCGATTGGTCAGCCGATGAACGGTATACGCACAAACAGCATGAAGCCGTTGAGCGTCAGAAGCGTGCCGGTGATTCCGACAAGCGCGCTGCCGACGAGCAGCAGGCTGCCGCTGGAGATCAGCGCGACCGATGCGAGCACGATGGCGATCTGCAGCAACGCTTGCCCGTAGTCGAAGTAAGGGTCCCTGGTCATGGCGAGATCGCGCTCGGCTTCCAGTGCCTTGCCCTTCTTGAACAATTGGTCCAGGCCTTCGTTGCCTTTCTCGTCAGAGGTCAGAAGCTCGATCTGCTGCTTGTACGACTTGATCTTGGCTTCCACGGCGGCCTTGCCGGCCTCGGGTATCTGCGGCTCCTTCAACAGCCACAGCTCCAGCTCTTCGGTCTGCGTGCGGAGTACGTGTCGGCGCATGTTCTTGGCCTGAAAAAACGACCAGGTGTTCGAGGCTTCGATGTTCTTCAAAGTCGCATCCTTGGACGCATTGCCCCCACCCATGCCGCAGACGGCGAGCATAACGGCCAGGACACCGATGTAGACGCCTATGAGGCGGTCGCGGTCCTTGCGGTTCTCGTCTTGGGCCTGGCGGCCGAGATCATCCCAGGCCATGATCAATCCTCTTTGGGGTCCGCAAGGTCGCGCCGGTCCGCGACCGTTCCGTGCTCGGTCAGCTTGTAGACCATAGGTGCGCCGGTGGCCACTTCGCGTTCGAGAATTTCTTTTGCCGACAGTTCCTCGAGATACATGATCAACGCCCGCAACGAGTTGCCGTGGGCGGCCACGATGACGTTCTTGCCGGCCTTGACCGACGGCCAGATCTTTTTTTTGTAGTAGGGCAGCACGCGGGCCGCCGTATCCTTTAGGCTCTCGCCACCTGGCGGCGGAACATCATAGCTGCGGCGCCAAACCAGCACCTGCTCTTCGCTCCAACGGATTTTGGCTTCTTCCTTGTTCAACCCAGACAGCTCGCCGTAGTCGCGCTCGTTGATGGCCTTGTCGCGGATCGTTTTAAGGTTCGATTGGCCAAGTTCGTCGAGAATGAGTGCAAGCGTTCGCTGGGCGCGCAGCAGCTCGCTGGTAAAGGCGAGGTCGAGTACCACGCCGTGCTGTTTCAGAAGTTTGCCAGCCCGCATGGCTTCCGCCACGCCCTTCTCGGTCAGGTCGGGATTGCGCCAGCCGGTAAAAAGATTGAGCCGGTTCCATTCACTTTCCCCGTGGCGCACCAGTACGAGCACGTTGTCCATCGCGTCCCTGTCTAATCGATCGAAGTGTTTGATCCCATCAGAGCCCGAGCACGTCACTCATGGCATAAAGGCCTGGGGGCTTGCTCCGCCCCCAAAGCGCGGCTTTGACCGCGCCACGGGCGAAGATGCCGCGGTCGGACGCGCGATGCGTGAGTTCGATGCGCTCGCCGTCGCTGGCGAAAATCACGGTGTGATCGCCGACGACATTGCCGCCACGAAGTGTCGCAAATCCGATGTCACCCCTGCGGCGCGGACCCGTGTGCCCGTCACGCGACCGCACGCTGCGGGCCTCGAGTGAAACCTTGCGTCCCTGGGCGGCGGCTTGCCCCAGCATCAGCGCGGTTCCCGACGGCGCATCGACCTTGCGGTTGTGATGCATCTCGACGATCTCGATATCAAAATCGGCGTCGAGTGCCTCGGCGACCTTGCGGGTCATCGCCACCAAGAGGTTGACACCGAGACTCATGTTGCCAGCCTTGACGATGGTCGCATGGCGGGCCGCAGCCAGGAGCGCGGCTTCATGCGCCTCACTGAACCCGGTCGTGCCGATGACGTGTACGATACGCGCGTTGGCGGCGAGGCCGGCGAATTCGACTGTCGCATCCGGCGAGGTGAAGTCGAGCACTGCGTCGGCCCGGGTGAACAGTTCAAGGGGGTCGTCGGTGATCAAGACCCCGAGCGGACCCACGCCGGCCATGACGCCGATGTCGGTGCCGATCGCAGCGGCGCCGGGTCGCTCGGTACCACCCGCGACCACGGCACCCTTGGTCGCGTGGATGGCTTGGACGAGCTCGCGACCCATACGGCCGGCGGCTCCCATGACGGCAATCCTCAAGTCGCTCATCTGTCGATAGTCTCCTCGTGGCGCGCCGTATAGCAACCGGCACGCCGTCGCGGAAGCCGACAAGTCGCCCCAACCCACGCCGATTTCTACGAAAAGTGCCGCTAAGACCGAAGTGATCGGCGAATCAGATCCTTTTTTGTGCTTTAGCCCGTTCGATCGCCTCGGCGATCAGCCGGGAGGCCTCGTCGGCACCGCCCCAGTGGTGGATTTTGACCCACTTGCCTGGCTCGAGATCCTTGTAATGCTCGAAAAAGTGCTGGATCTGCTGAATCGTGATATCGGGCAGGTCCGAGTAGGTTTTGATCTTGTCGTAGCGTTTGGTGAGCTTGTGGCTCGGCACGGCGATCAGCTTCTCGTCGCCTCCGCCGTCGTCCTCCATGACCAGCACACCGACCGGCCGACAGTTGATGACCGCGCCCGGAATGATCGCCCGGGTATTGCAAACAAGCACGTCTATCGGATCGCCGTCGGCCGACAGTGTATGCGGGACGAACCCGTAGTTTCCGGGATAACGCATGGGAGTATACAGGAAGCGGTCGACGATCAGGGTGCCGGCCTCCTTGTCCATCTCGTATTTGATGGGCTCGCCACCGACAGGAACCTCAATGATGACATTGATGTCCTCGGGTGGGTTGTTTCCGATCGAAATCGCATCGATGCGCATGGCTGACCTGTGGATTGACGTTGATCGAGGTGTTTGTCACGTGACCCGTGCATGACCGGCAAGCACTCGGCAATCCAACATTTGTCTCACGTTGGACGGTCGCATCCAATGCTTACGCTCGCATCCCGACCGTGAAGCTCGCAAGGTGCCCTTCGCGGAATGAAGCGAAATTCGCGGTCGGAGCACTTAGGATCATGTTACCCTCGACCGAGTGTGCGAGGTGACCGGTCGGGGAGGAACCCGTTCGTGACAACACGATCGTTGATCGTCAAAGGGGGGGGGCCGTTCTGGCCACCGTCGTTGTAGCCCTCGCTATTGCCGGCGGCACGCTGGCTGCCGACCACAAACGCAAGAGCCATTATACATCGCTCGACCCAGCCGACTGCAAGATCCTCAAAGCGCACCCGGATGGGAATTCATTCCGATGCCCGGGCTTGATTGGTACGGCAGTTTACTTTGCCGAAGGCCACCTCCGGGCTTTTCTGTCGTTTGGCGCGCGCGCCGAGATCCAGCGGTCGGCGACACAGACACTGTCCCTCTCCAACACACCCTTCGAGGGCAGGCGCCGCCGGGCGACGATCGAATGGCGGGTCACGGAGCGGTTCGGCAAGGTGCTGCCCTACGCAACGATCGTCCGCTACTTCATCGCCAGCGACGGCAAACGCGGCCAGGTCCTGGTGGTTACTCGCCTGACCGAAAAAGAAGCCTGTCATGTTGCCCATATCGACGCACTGGCGAACTCGGACGCAATCATGATGGCTCGCCGGGTCGCGGACGAAGTTGCGCCGAAATTCGACTGCCGGTCGGAACCACGCGTCGAAGGGACGCCGGGGATCTTGCGGCGATGACCCGCAGGTTGTTCCACCTGTTGCCTGTCGCAGTGGCGTTTCACGACCAGACGAGGGAGATTTTCTCGAGTTTGGCGCCGCCGAACCGATCGAAGCTTTTGCCGAGAGGCCGGCCGCCGCGGCGCCAATAAAAGTCGATGGCTGGCGTGTTGGCCGACAACGCCCAAACCATCATTCCATTCAGCCTCCGGCTGTCGAGCGTCGCCCGGCAGGCCTCGAAAAGGTGCTCGCCGAAGCCTAACCCCTGATAGATCGGCGACAGATAGAGCTCGTAGATCTCGCCTTCGAACGGACCTCGCGCGCGCGACGGTCCGCAGGTCGCGTAGCCCGCGGGCTTGCCGGCGACTTCGAGGAGAAGAATGGTATCTCCAGACCGCAATGACGCCGCCCACCATTCGGAGCCGCGCCGGCGGATCATGGTCTCCAAGTAGAGCGGCGGGATAATGCTGCGGTAGGCCTGCTGCCAGGAGTCGCGAAAAATCCCAGCCAATGCCTCGGCATCGGCGGGCCGTCCTTTGCGGATGCGTACCTTGGAACTCGATACCAGCATCATTCGAATATAACCCGTCTTCTGCGAGAGGAAAGTGGCGCAGCAAAATTTCCTTGAACGGAGTCGACCCCACATTGTCGCACGACAAAAAAACGCCCAGGACGGTTGTCCTGGGCGCTTCGAATTTCAGACCTGCTACTCAGCGGCTCGAAGCCCGCCGAAGCGGTCGGCCGCCTGAGAAATCAGCTGGCCTTCTTGATCTGCTCGAACGACTTCTGAGTTGCCGAATTGACGCTCTCGAAGGTCTGCTTGCTGACCTTCGTCGACAGGTCGAACAATTCCTTCGTCTGCGCGTTCGCGATGGCGAACTGCTGCTGCCAGAAGTTGGCCTGAAGACGGGCAACCTCGGGGAGGGTCTTGGCGCGGGCGATGGCGAGGGCCGCGTCGAAAGCGGCTTCGGTGTTGACCATCGTGTTGTGCATGACTTTGTCGCCGATCGCCTTGGCGCCGGCATGGCCTGCGAGCATCACGTCTTCGACGACCTTGGCGCCATCCTTGGCCACTGCGCTCATCTTGACGTAGGCTTCGCGGGACTTCAGCACGCCCTCTTCGGCCATGGCCTGGACGTTCTCAGGGATGCGCGCATCCTTGGCGGCGTTCATCATGTCTTGTGCCTGGCGGGTGAACTGTTCGTTGATCGACGACATTGATCTGCTCCTTTTTGAGATGGCCGTGACCATCCGATTGACGTTTCGATGCTTCAGTCGGTTGAGATCGCGTCCCACTCGGGCTTGATCTCGTTAACTTGCAATTATGCTTATAGCTTGGGCATTGCTGCGGTGCAACAAGAAAAATGGTGCTGCGCACTTCTGTCACACTCTCGGCTGGTACGGCAGCTTTTGAATGGTTTCCGGGGTGATTTTGGGCGGTATCCCACCCGACTATGACAACGGCCTCTCGCACTCGCGAAATACCTGAGGTTGACCAGAACTTTAGTTGCACTCCGGAACAGAGTATTCAATTCAAGGAGGAAAACACGTCGCGATAACCGAGCACCGACGGATCAAACATGATGTCTGATGGCCTCAAGGGCCGGGCCAGGGCCAAGCCCTCGAGCGAGCGGCAGCGGGACAGCGCGACGTAGGCCTGCCCATGCGCGAACGTGCCGCGCCCGAGATCGATGTAGACCGGGTCGAGCGTCAGCCCCTGGCTGCGGTGTATGGTGAGTGCCCATGCCAGCCGCACCGGGAACTGTTTGAATGTCCCCGCCACCGTCTCGACGATCTTTTGCGCCGACTGGTCATAGGCATAGCGCCTTTGCTCCCAGGCCGCTGGCTCGATCTCGTACTCCTTGCCGTCGATCTCGATCCACACCTGCTTTTCCGACAGCCTCGAAATCCGGGCGACACTGCCGTTGACCCAGCGACGGTCGGAATCGTTTCGCAACATGATGACCTTGGCGCCAGGCTTCAGGAGTAGCCGTTGATCGGTCGGGTGCGCACCCTCGTTGAAGTCGCCCGTGACGCCGGCGTCGTAAGCCGTCACGTCGCCCGCGAGCGCTTGCAAGTAACTCATGTTGATCCGCTGAGCGGCGGCATTCGTCGGCGTCAGGATGACGTAGGGATCGCCTTCACGCAGGGTTCGGATCGGGCGGACCCTTTCGTTGAGTATCGCCAAATCGTCCTCGTCCACGTTGCCGTCACGCACCTTGTTGAGAACGGAGAGTAGCTCTTCGTCCCGCTGCCGGAACACATAGTCGAGTTCGAGCCGCGAGGTTCCATTCCCTTCGCGGAGGGCGGCGACGGAGAAAAAGAATGGGCCCCCATGCTCGCTTTCGAGGTAGCCCGCGACCTCCGTCTCTTGAACAACCGGCGGCAGTTGGTGCAGGTCGCCGAACATCACGAGCCTTAGTCCTCCGAACGGCTCCCGCGGCCGGCCGCGGTTGATGCGCAGCGACTGGTCGATGGCCCACATCAGATCGGACCGCACCATCGATACTTCGTCGATCACCAGGAACTTGAGCTTACGCATGACCCCGCCATTGCGGCTGCGGCGAATGTCGTCCGAGCGGATAAGTCGGGGCGGCAGTCCGAAAAAGGAATGAATGGTCTGACCGCCGACGTTCACCGCAGCCAACCCGGTCGGCGCAACGACGACCATCTCCTCCGTCAGCATGTCCTTGATCGCCCTCAGCAGGGTTGATTTTCCCGTGCCGGCGCGGCCAGTGACGAACAGGTGCCCCGCATCATCACGGAGATAATCGAGCGCGGACTGATACTGGTCGGTCGGCGTCACGCCACCGGGCCAGGCGCCAGAGGGCGTCGGCTCTGGTGGCAGCGATGCGGCGACTGCCGATCCGGTGTTCAAGGGTGTGCGAGTCAAGCGAAGCCTCTCTCAAGCTTCGGCGTTCTACCACTGCGGAAGCGGCAGATACATCGAATGAAGCGCTTCGTGACCTGTTGTGCCCAACCACCCTGTGGACACGACAGATTGGCACCAGCGGCGGCAGTCCCGCGTGTCGCGGTCGCGGTTGCGGATCTTGCCCTAACGGACTTCGAGAATTCTTCGAATTTCCGCGAGTTCGGCTTCGGACGTGCCGGTCGGCAGCTGGATCATGTCACGGTTTTTCATCACCAGGAGTGCCACCCGGTTCTGATAGCCGTCATCGTCGTAGACGGTCTCGACGCGTACCGTGGAGATGCGATCGAACGAGATGGTCAGGACGTTGTTGGCAAAAGCGCCCGAGCGGACGACATCCACAGAGCGCCGGCCAGGATCGAAAACCGCCTGGACCACGTTGCCCGGGTTCGTGATCGACATCAGGAACACAGTGGCTGCGAGCATCGCGATGCCCATCATCAAGACGTGCAGCACCAGCTTCGTACTCGAAAGCGCGCGCGGGTCGAACAACGAAAACAGCAGGATCGGCAAAGAGATTCCAACCAGAATTGGCACAATGGCGTGAAGGCCCTTGTAGGCGCCGGGATCGACGTGCGCGGCCGTATGGTCGATGAGGACCACTTGCCCGCGGGCGGCATTTGGCGACGACATGGCAAAAACTCCGGACCAACGCTCGATCCGGTCAAGTTTCCGTCAAAATCAAAAAAACACCGTTAACACTTGCCGAGGCCATTCGGCAGGACGGCCTGAAAAGTTCGGGCAGAATGCGACACACGACGCACCGACTGGATGTTCTGGGCAACAGGGACGCGTTACTTTCATGCGCCCTCGCGAAAGCGATGGCCGGCAAAGAGTCGCTATTCCTTCTTCTTACCCATGATCTTGAAGTCCTTGTCGAGCTTCACGTCGTACTGACCGTCCTTGCACTTCACATCGTCGACCTCGAAGCTACCGTCCTTTCCGACATCGATATCGCCACCTTCGCAGCCATCGGCCTTGAGAGC